>JBBQJN010000001.1:0-48626 GCA_038325945.1 Burkholderiales bacterium
CGATGCCACCGGCTACGGCCGCATCCTGCGCTCGGGTGACGCCCATGGCGGCCGCGTGCTGGGCATCGTCGAGCACAAGGATGCGACACCCAGGCAGCGCGAGATTCGCGAGGTCTACACCGGCATGATGGCCGCGCCCACTGCGGCGCTCAAGCGCTGGGTGGCCGCGCTGAGCAACGACAACGCCCAGGGCGAGTACTACCTGACCGACATCGTGGCGATGGCGGTGGCCGAAGGTGTGCCGGTGGTGGCCAGCCATGCGGCCGACGAGACCGAGGTGCTGGGTGTCAACAGCCCGCTGCAATTGGCCGAGTTGGAGCGGCGCTTCCAGCTGCGCCAGGCCGAGGTGCTGATGGAGACCGGCGTGCGCCTGGCCGACCCGGCGCGCTTTGACCTGCGCGGCCAGCTGACGACGGGCGAGGATGTCGAGATCGACGTCGGCTGCATCTTCGAGGGCGAGGTGCAGCTGGGCGATGGCGTGCGCATCGGCGCGCACTGCGTGATCCGCGATGCGCGCATCGCCGCCGGCGCGGTGATTCACCCCTTCAGCCACATCGAGGGCGCCACGGTGGGCGCGGGCTCGCTGGTGGGCCCGTTTGCCCGTCTGCGGCCGGGCGCCGAACTCGGCGAAGAGGTGCACATCGGCAACTTTGTCGAGGTCAAGAATTCGACGCTGGCCAAAGGCGCCAAGGCCAACCACCTGGCCTACCTGGGCGACGCCACGGTGGGCGAGCGGGTCAACTACGGCGCCGGCAGCATCACCGCCAACTACGACGGCGCCAACAAGCACCGCACGGTGATCGGCGACGACGTGCACATCGGCAGCAACTGCGTGCTGATTGCGCCGGTAAGCATCGGCCCCGGCGGCACCGTGGGCGGCGGCAGCACCATCAGCAAAGACACGCCGGCCGGTCAGCTCAGCGTGGCGCGGGGCAAGCAGGTGGTGATCGCTGGCTGGAAACGGCCGGTCAAGGCGCTGAAGCGCTGAAGCGCTGAAAAGCTGAGCCGCAGCAGCAGCGCGCTGCGGTCCCCAAGCCCGACAGGCTCCTAGGATGCCTCCAGCAACTGCGCCGCCAGGCACAGGTCGTCCCAGGCTCGGGCCTTGTCGGCGCCTTGTCGCAGCAGGTAAGCCGGGTCGTAACTGACCACCAGCGGCACACCTTGCCAGCGGTGCACCTGGCCGCGCAAACGCCCGAGCGGGGCGTCGCTGCCCAGCAGGGCCTGCACCGCAACATGGCCCAGCGCCAGGATCACCCGCGGCTGCACCAGCGCCACCTGCCGCAGAAGGAAGGGCTGGCAGGCGGCGATGTCGGCGGCCGAGGGCTTGCGATGGCGCGGCGGCCGGCACTTCAGCGCGTTGGTGATGAAGACCTGGCGCTCGGCCAGCGCCGGCTCGCGGCCCAGGCCCAGCGCGGCCAGCATGCGGTTGAGCAACTGGCCGGCGGCGCCGACAAAGGGTTCGCCGCCTTGGTCCTCTTGCGCGCCGGGCGCCTCGCCGATCACCATCAGCCGCGCGCGCAAGTGGCCAACGCCAAACACCGTCTGCTGGCGGCCTGCGCACAAACCGCAGGCCTGGCAGCCGGCCACCGCGTCGCGCAGCGCCGGCCAGTCCATCGTGGCCGCAGCCGAGCCCGTGCTGCCTGCGCCCGGTGGCTGTGGCGGCAGGCGGGCGACGGGCGACGCCAGGGCCGGCGCCTTCAGTGCGGCCGGCTTGGCGGCCGGCCTGGCGGCGGGCTCAGCCACGGCGGCAGCCGGGCTGGCGGTGGCGGCTGCTGCGCGTACAGCGGCCAGGGTGATGTCAAGGGCTGGGCTGGCAGCGGGCACGCTCATGCTCGGTTCGGCGGCCGGCGCTGCGGCGAGTTCGCTGGCGGGCTCCGCCGGCAGCCACAGCCGCAGGCCCATTTCGCGCAGCATGGCCTGCTGCCGGTCGCTCCAACGCATCAGGCCGCGCCGCCGTCAGGCGCGTCCAGGCGCAGACGCATCACCACCGCGTCTTCGCGCCGCAGACTGTCCGCCGGGTAATAGTTGCGACGCAGGCCGACCTCGTCGAATCCGGCGGCGGCGTACAGCGCGCGGGCGCCCAGGTTGCCATCACGCACCTCCAAAAACAGCGAGGCATCACCGCGCCGCCGCGACCAGCCGACCAGACCGGCCAGCAGCGCTGCGCCGATGCCGGCGCGCTGGCATGCGGGACGCACCGTCAGGTTCAGCAGGTGCGTCTCGCGGTGCCCCGGCAGCGCCACGCAATAGCCGACCAACTCGGCTTGCGCATCGTGCTTGAGCCAGGCCAGGTAGCCGGCGGCAAGCGAGTCGATGAAATTTCCGCGTGTCCAAGGATGGCCGTAAGCGGTCTGCTCGATCGCCAGCACGGCGTCGATATCGGCCGCCACCATGGCCCGCAGCCCCGGTGGCATGTCGAGTGGTGTGCCGCCAGACAGCGGCGAGTCTGTTATCGGCAGGCCCGGGAGGGTGCGCGTGGCGGCTTGCTGGGCACCGCCAGACAGCAGGGCGTCGGGCGCGAGCCCGCTGTGCGCCGGTTGGGCCTGCGACGCACTCATGGCGCAGCCAGCGCCGCACGCTGGGCCAGCCGCTCGGCGGTGGTCTGGGCCACCTTGTTGCGCAGGTAGATCGGCATCGCCTGCTCGGCCGGCAGGGTCCGACCGTCGGCCCAGGCCGCCTCGGCCAGCCGCAGCAGCGCGGCAGCACGGTCCTGACAAACTGGCCAGCACTCAGCCGGGCCCCAGGGCAGGCGCCCGGCAAAAGCGGCCAGGGCCGAACCCGCCACGCGCGGCGGTGGCGCGGCCTGCCAGGCTTCGGCCAGCGCGGCCAAGGTCCACAGCTGGGGCTCGGTAGCGGTTTGCCAACCGGTTTGCCAACCGTCCGACTGGTGCTGGTAGGCGCCGGCATAGACCTCGTCCATGCGGGCATCCATCGCCACCCACCACAGGCCGTCGCCGTCGTCCGCGCCGCTGTCGACGGCTTGCTGGCGGGCGTCCTCGGCCACGATCAGCAGGCTGTCGATGGCCAGCACCGGCGTGTCGTGCGCAAAAGCCAGGCCTTGTGCCACGGCGCAGGCGGTGCGCAAGCCGGTGAAGGCGCCCGGCCCCTGGCCGTAGGCGACCGCCTGCAACTGCGCCATCGTCAGGCCGGCGCGGTTCAGCAACGTCAGCAGCAGCGGCAGCAGCCGCGCCGACGCCAACTTGCCGCCGGCCTCGTTGACATGCCAGCGGCCCGTCGGCGCCAGCAACGCGGCGGCGATCACTTCGGTGGCCGTGTCGAGGGCAAGCAGGCTGGGTTTCATGGTGGGCAACGAGTGTAGCGGCCGGCCTGTCAGCACGCCGAATCAGCACGCCGAATCAGCGTGCCGAGTCAGCGCGCCGAGCTGTCAACGCAAGTTAGCAGTGTCCTGATGGCCCTGATGGCCCTGATAGCCCTGATAGCCCTGATGGCCCTGATGGCGCAGAGAGCGATGGCCTCTTGCTGGGCGGCAGGTGACCGAGGCGGGCGTGCTGCTGTGGTTGCTGTATGGCCTGGCGCTGGGCGAATGGCCGATCATCGTGGCCAATGCCATCACCTTGGGGCTGGCGGCCACCATCCTGCTGCGCACCTGGCGATCACGCCGACGGCCAGGCGGCTGACGCCGTCGAACCGTCACTTGCTGCGCGGCGGCAGCGCCTGGCGCTGGCAAATCGGGCCGGGCCAGCGGCTTTACAACCGGGTCGAGCTACGGCCCAGGCCGGTGCCGCTGTGCTTCATGTGGACGTGTTCCATGATTCGGTGCGCGGCCCCGTGTCATGAAACTTAGAACGGGTTGTTGACCGCCAGCGCCAGCACCTGCTGGCCGATGCGACTATGGGCATCCGGGCCCAGGTGGCGGTCGTCCGCCCACAGGTGGGTGTTGGTGCTTGCGCCAGTGACCAGCGTGGTGGTCAGCACATCGTCGGTAAGCACGCAGTCCTTGGCCGATACGGTGGTGCAGGCCGCGACATCGACCGCTGAAGGCGAAGCCAGGAACGCATTCGGCTCCTTGGCCATCGCCGCAACGATGTCATCGGCCGGCACCAGGCCCCAGTAGCGGCCGTCATTGGGCTCGACGTTGGTGCGCAGGCTGCCGTTGAGCGCATAGCCCAGCTCCGACAGCAGCGTAGCGGCGCCGGCAAAGATCAGGCCCTGCGCCTTGGCATAGGGGCTGGACTGGAAATCAGGCGCAGTCACCACAATGGCTCTTGCGCCGGTGGTCAGCAGGCCGCTGACGATGCTGGCCGCGCGGCGGCCGCGGGCACTGGCTTCAGCCAATGCGGCGGCGCGGCTCAGGCTGCCGTCACGCACCTGCTCGTAGAGCGCAATGATGTCGTTGCCGCCGATCATCACCGAGACCATGTCGGTGGCACCCAGGCCGGCCACGCCGGCGATCTGCGCCGCCAGCCCGCTTACCGGGTCATCGATGCGTGCTCCCACCACCGCATGCACAAAAGCAGTGGGCGGGGCAGCAGTCGGGTTGCATGCGGCGAAGGCCATGCCGTAGTACGAGGCCATCGACTGCGTGAAAATCGGCAGGTTGAGGCACTTGCCGACGGCCGTGCCGCGACGATCATTGATGGTGTAACGAAAACCGTCGTTGCTGCCATCGTTGACGATCACGCTGTTTTCGTCGCCCAGCGCGATCAAGCGCAGCGGCTTGAACGGTTCCACCTGCGAGGTGCCGCCGCCGCAGGCGCTCAGCAAGGCTGCCGACAAGGCCACCGGGGCCAGCACACAGGCGCCGAGGCGGCGCAGCTCACGAAGAAGAGTCATCAATAGTCCATCAAACATCAAACATCAAACATCGAACAGGGATCCAGGGCGGGGTGCCGGGGTCAGGGTTCAGGGTTCAGCGGTTGCCGCCCTGCGGAGCCGGTCAAGCACCCCTTCCCAGGCGGCATTTTCGGGCGGTTGTTCGACCCAGATCTCGGTTGCGCCTTCGCCGTCCAATTGGCGGATCACAGCAAACAATTCATGGGCCATGGTCGCCGGATCGTCGGGCATCCGGTGCCAGCGCAGCCCGCTCATTGCACTGCCGGCCCGCCGCGAATATACCGCCAGCCCAGCGGGCAACGTTGCTGCTGGGTGAAGTGCAGCGTCCAACGCAGCCGCCGGCAACAGCCGCAGCCGCGCCCTGGGTGCGTAGTGCGAGGCCAGCGTGCCGGGCGCACGAGGGGCCGATTCATCCGGGCTGAGCAAGGCCTGGCCGATCACCGCCTTGAGTTGATCGCGGCCGAGCACACCCGGGCGCAGCAGCACGGCCGCGCCACGGCTGCAGTCGACGATGCTCGATTCGATGCCCAGCGCGCAGTCGCCGCCATCGAGCAGCCACAGCGCATCGCCGAACTCCTCAGCCACATGGGCGGCGCTGGTTGGGCTGACATGGCCAAAGCGGTTGGCGCTGGGCGCGGCGACGCCGGGCACGCCCAGCGCTGCGGCGCGCCGCAGCAGCGCTTGCGCCACCGGGTGTGCAGGGCAGCGCAGGCCGATGCTGGCCTGGCCGCCGGCCGCCGCGCTGGCCACACCGGCCGCGCGCGGCACGATCACCGTCACCGGGCCCGGCCAAAAGGCCTGCATCAGGCGGCGGGCCACCGGCGGCAGCTCGGCGGCAAAAAACGCTGCCTGCTCGGGGCCGGCGACATGCACGATCAGCGGGTGCTCGGCCGGTCGGCCCTTGGCGGCAAAGATCGCGGCCACTGCGGTGGCGTCATCAGCGCGTGCGCCCAGGCCGTAGACGGTCTCGGTGGGAAAGGCCACCAGCGCGCCATCGGCCAGGCGCTGCGCAGCGGCGTCCAGCGCGGCGGTGGCGTCACCGGCAAACAAGGGCATCGCCGGGCTCAGAATGCCGGCAGGCCAAGCAGCGCCGCGGCTTGCAGCGCGGTGGCGCGGGCAACTTCCGGCGTGGCAGCGGTCACCGTCAAGTGGCCCATCTTGCGGCCGGGCCGCGGGCTGCTCTTGCCGTAGAGGTGCAGGTGCACACCCGCCAAGGCCAACACGGCATCCCAGGGCGGGGTCTGCTCTGCGCCGCCGGCCGGAAACCACAGGTCGCCCAGCAGGTTGAGCATCACCGCGGCCGAATGCTGGCGCGGGCTCACCAGCGGCAAGCCGGTGAGGGCACGCACCTGCAGCCCAAACTGGCTGATATCGGCGCCATCAACCGACCAATGGCCCGAGTTGTGCGGTCGTGGCGCCATCTCGTTGGCCACCAGGCGGCCATCAGCCAGCACAAAGAATTCGACGCAGAGCACGCCGACATAGGCCATGGCTTCGGCCAGCGCTGCGGCGGCATCGCCGGCCTGCAGTTGCAGTGCGGCCGAGGCGTCAGGCGCCGGCACCTGGGTGACGGCCAGGATACCGTCGCGGTGCAGGTTCTGCTGCACCGGCAGGCGCACCACCTGGCCATCGGCACCGCGCGCCACCACCACGCTGAGCTCCAGCGCCAGTGCCAGCTGTTGCTCCAGCACGCAGGGCACCTGGCCGAGTTGAGCCCAGGCTGCGGCCAGCGCCGCGCGGTCGGCCACCCGCACCTGACCCTTGCCGTCATAGCCCATGCGGTTGGTCTTGAGGATCCCTGGCAGCAGATCGTCGGGCACGGCGGCCAAGCGCTCGGCGCTGTCGATCAGCGCATACGGCGCGCAAGGCACGCCGCAGCGGCGGAACTCGGCTTTCTCGGCGGCGCGGTTCTGGCAGGTCGCCACCGCGTCGGCGTTGGGCGCCACCGGCCGCTGTGCGCCCAGCGTCACCAGGGCACCGGCGGGCACGTTCTCGAACTCGGTGGTGATGGCGGCGCTGCGCTGCATCAGTTGCGCCAGGCCTTGCTCGTCAAGGTAGTCGGTGGCGATGTGGTAGTGGGCTACCAGGCCGGCGGGCGAGGCTGGGTCGGCGTCGAGCACGGCGCTGAAATAGCCCATGGCTTGGGCCGCCTGCACAAACATGCGGCCAAGCTGTCCGCCGCCCATGACACCCAGCGTGGCGCCGGGCAGGATCGGTTTCTTGCTCATGTCAGGTCCGATGTCATGGCGCGTGCGGCGGCGGTCTGGCGCTCACGGTAGGTATCGAGTTGCTGGCGCAACCCGGCATCGCCGGTGGCCAGCATGGCCACCGCAAACAACGCCGCATTGGCCGCGCCCGCCGCGCCGATGGCAAAAGTGGCCACCGGAATGCCCTTGGGCATCATCACGATCGAATGCAGTGAATCGACGCCCGACAAGTGCTTGCTGGCCACCGGCACGCCCAGCACCGGCACCGTGGTCTTGGCCGCCAGCATGCCGGGCAGGTGGGCGGCGCCGCCGGCACCGGCGATGATGGCGCACAGGCCGCGTCCGGCGGCGGCCTCGGCGTAGGCGAACATCTCGTCGGGCATGCGGTGGGCCGAGACGACGCGGCATTCGTGCGGCACACCAAACTCGGCGAGAATCTGCGCTGCTTGACGCATCGTTTCCCAGTCGCTCGACGAGCCCATCAGCACACCCACCCGCACGCCTGCGTCAGCGCCGCAAGCATCGGCAACGGCCTTGGCGCCGGGGTTCGTGGGCTGTGTTTTACTGGGGTTCACGTCTGACAAGGTGTCGAGGCGCCGGCAGGTGCAAGAGCATTGAATTGTAGGCGGCAGCCCCCATCTGCCATTGTTCGCCATCCCATCACCCAACGCTGGCCGACCCATGAGTGACATCACCATCCAGAATTTCGAAGCCGAGTTGATCCAGGCTTCGGCCCAGCAACCCGTGCTGCTCGACATCTGGGCTCCTTGGTGCGGCCCCTGCCGCACGCTGGGCCCGCTGCTTGAAAAAATCGAGTCAGCCTATGGCGGCCGCTTCAAGCTGGCCAAGCTCAACAGCGACGACCAGCCCGACATCGCCGCGCAACTGAGCCAGGCCTTTGGCGTGCGCTCGATTCCCTTCTGCGTGATGTTCAAGGACGGCCAGCCGGTGGACGGCTTTGTTGGCGCCCTGCCCGAGGCGCAGATCCGCGAGTTCCTTGATCGCCATGTGCCCACCGAACAGGCGCTGGAGGCCGAGGCTGACACTGTCGAGGCCGAAGCGCTGGAGGCCGAGGGTGACCTCGATGCCGCGCTCGACAAGCTGCAGCAGGCGGTGGCGATCGACCCGGCCAACGACGGTGCGCGCAACGAGTATGTCAAGCTGCTGATCGAGACCGGCCGCGTCGCCCAGGCCCGCCAGGCCTGGCAGCCGGTGGCCAGCAAGGCCTTGGTCGATGCCCGTGTTGCGGCGCTGGGCCTGTGGCTCGATGCCTGTGAAAAGGCGCCCGGCGCACGATCGCCGCAGGATCTGACCGCCGCCATCGAGACCAATCGGCGCGACTTTGAGGCCCGCTACGAGCTGGCGCAAGGCCTGATGGCGCAAGGCGAGTTCACCGCCGCGATGGACGCGCTGCTGGAGATCGTGATGCGCGACAAGGCCTGGAACGAGCAACTCGCCCGCAAAACCTATGTCGCCATCCTTGAGCTGATGAGCAAGCCGGCACCCAAGGCAACGGCCGGCGGCGAGAAGGCCAAGGGCGCGCTCGAACTCACCGGCCGAGTCGCGGTGGCGGCAGGCGACCCGGTGGTCGACCAGTACCGCCGCAAGCTGAGCATGGCCTTGTTCTGATGGCGTGGCGGCCGGCTCACTGCGCTGCGGCGGTGCCCGGTTTCACCCCCGATCTACAATAAACGGTTTGCCCGCAACCCTGCGGGCGCCCCGTCAACGAGGACTTCCAAGTGTTCATTTCCAACGCCTTCGCCCAAGCCGCCCCTGCTGCCGCTGCTGGCGGCGCCGAATCGATGTTTGGCTCGCTGGGCCAGCTGCTGCCGCTGGTGCTGATGTTCGTGGTGCTGTACTTCATCATGATCCGCCCGCAGATGAAGCGGCAGAAAGAGCACAAGGCCATGATCGACGCGCTGGCCAAGGGCGACGAGGTGGTGGTCGCTGGCGGCGTGATTGGCCGTGTCGCCAAGATGGGCGAGAGCCAGCTGCAGGTCGAGGTGGCCGACGGTGTTGAGCTGCAAATCCAGCGCAGCGCCGTGGTGCAGGTGCTGCCCAAGGGCACCTTCGGCAAGTGACGCAGGCCGCGGGCCCGAGCCGCCCGTTGCCCGCCAGCGGTCGCAACGCGACCGTCAACCCTGACAGGCCCCGGCCTGCTGCCAGGCCGCCGCACCGCCCAGGCCAGCCCGCGCCGGGCCCGATGGCCGCCGTGCCGAGGAACGCAAGATGAACCGCTACCCGTGGTGGAAATACCTGATCCTCGGCGTCTCGCTGCTGATCGGCATGCTCTATACCCTGCCCAACTTGTATGGCGAGGCGCCTGCGGTGCAGGTCTCCAGCGGCAAGGCGACGATCAAGCTAGACGCCGCGCTGGTGCCGCGCATTGAGCAAGCCATCGCCGCCGCCAGCCTGAAGGCCGACTTTGTGCAGTTCGAGGGCAATTCGATCAAGGCGCGGTTCGGCAACACCGACGACCAGATCAAGGCCAAGGACGCCATCAGCAAGTCGCTGAACCCGGATGCGGCCAACCCGTCCTACATCGTTGCACTGAACCTGTTGAGCCGCTCGCCGCACTGGCTGAGCAGCCTGCATGCGCTGCCGATGTACCTGGGCCTGGATTTGCGCGGTGGTGTGCACTTCCTGATGCAGGTCGACATGAAGGCGGCGCTGACCAAGAAGGCCGAGTCCTACACCGGCGACATCCGCACGCTGCTGCGCGACAAGAACATCCGTCATGCCGGTATCAACCGCGACGGCAACCAGGTGGTGCTGCGCTTTCGCGACCAGGCCACGCTGGCGCAGGCGCGCACGCTGCTGACCGAGCAGTTGCCCGACCTGGCGTGGACCGAGTCCGCCGATGGCGCTGAACAGCGCTTGACTGGCGCGCTCAAGCCGGCCTCGGCGCGGGCGGTGCAGGACGCAGCGATCAAGCAGAACATCACCACGCTGCACAACCGCGTCAACGAGCTCGGCGTCGCCGAGCCAGTGATCCAGCAACAGGGCGCCGACCGCGTGGTGGTGCAGTTGCCCGGCGTACAGGACACGGCCAAGGCCAAGGACATCATCGGCCGCACGGCCACGCTGGAAGTGCGCCTGGTCAATGCCAGTACCGAAGCCATGGCGGCGCTGTCGGGCGGCGGCCCGGTGCCTTTTGGCAGCGAGCGCTACCTTGAGAAGGACGGCGCGCCGATCATCGTCTTCCGCCAGGTCATCCTGACCGGCGAGAACCTCACCGACGCGCAATCCGGCTTCTCGGGCGACGGCCAGAGTGAGCCGGCGGTGCACCTGACGCTTGACGCCAAGGGCTCGCGCATCTTTCGCGATGTCACGCGCGAGAACATCAACAAGCGCATGGCCATCATCTTGTTCGAGAAGGGCAAGGGCGAGGTGGTCACCGCGCCGGTGATCCGCTCCGAGATCGGCGGCGGCCGGGTGCAGATCAGCGGCCGCATGACCACCACCGAGGCTGCCGACATCTCGCTGCTGCTGCGCGCCGGCAGCCTGGCCGCGCCGATGGAGATCATCGAGGAGCGCACCATTGGCCCGACGCTTGGCGCTGACAACATCGCCAAGGGCTTTGCCAGCGTGGGCTACGGCTTTGCTGCGATCGCGGTGTTCATGTGCCTCTACTACATGCTGTTTGGTGTGTTTTCGACGCTGGCGCTGGCCTTCAACCTGCTGTTGCTGTTCAGCATCTTGTCGATGCTGCAGGCCACGCTGACGCTGCCGGGCATTGCCGCCATCGCGCTGACGCTGGGCATGGCGATCGACGCCAACGTGCTGATCAACGAGCGTGTGCGCGAGGAGTTGCGCAACGGCGCATCGCCGCAGGCGGCGATCAACACCGGCTACGAGAAGGCCTTTGCCACCATCCTCGACTCCAACATCACCACGCTGATCGCCGGCCTGGCGCTGCTGGCCTTCGGTTCGGGTTTTGTGCGCGGCTTTGCCGTGGTGCACTGCCTGGGCATCCTGACGAGCATGTTCTCGGCGGTGATGTTCTCGCGCGGCCTGGTCAACCTCTGGTACGGCAGCAAGAAGCGGCTGAAGACGGTGTCGATCGGCACGGTATGGCGGCCCGCCGGCGCGGCTGCGCCGGTGGTGATCGACGACGAAACGGCCGGCCGGTCCTGACCGCGCCAGGGAGCACAAGACATGGAATTTTTCCGCATCCACCGCGACATCCCGTTCATGCGGCATGCGCTGGTGTTGAACATGGTTTCTTTCATCACCTTCGCGCTGGCGGTGTTCTTCCTGTTCAGCCGGGGCTTGCACCTGTCGGTCGAGTTCACCGGTGGCACCGTGCTCGAGGTCGAGTACACGCAGACAGCCATCCTTGAGAAGACCCGCGCCGCCGTCGATACCATGGGTTTTGGTGAGGTGGTGGTGCAGAACTTCGGCACCTCGCGCGATGTGCTGGTGCGCTTGCCGGTGCGCGCTGATGTCAAGCAAAGCGAGGTGGCGGGGCTGGTCTTCAACACCTTGTGCAAGGCCGAGGGCGGCACGGTCTCGACCCAGGCCTTCACCACGCCGCAGGGCGAGCAAGGGGCACGGCCGGTCTGCGCCACGGCCGACGGCGTAGAGCCGCTGAAGCTGTCGCGCACCGAGTTTGTCGGCCCGGCGGTGGGCGATGAACTGGCCAGCGACGGTGCCAAGGCGCTGGCCTTCGTGATCATCGGCATCATGATCTACCTGGCCATCCGCTTCGAATGGAAGTTCTCGGTGGCCGCGATCGTTGCCAACCTGCACGACGTCATCATCATCCTGGGCTTCTTTGCGTTCTTCCAGTGGGAGTTCTCGCTGGCGGTGCTGGCGGCGGTGCTGGCCGTGCTGGGCTATTCGGTCAACGAATCGGTGGTGATCTTCGACCGCATCCGTGAGTCGTTCCGCAAGTACCGCAAGCTGAGCACGCCGCAGGTCATCGACCATGCCATCACCCGCACCATCAGCCGCACCGTGATCACCCACGGCTCGACCCAACTGATGGTCTTGTCGATGTTGCTGTTCGGCGGCCCGACGCTGCACTACTTCGCGGTGGCGCTGACCATCGGCATCTTGTTCGGCATCTATTCGTCGGTGTTTGTTGCCGCGGCGATCGCGATGTGGCTGGGCGTCAAGCGCGAGGACCTGGTCAAGCCGGGCAGCAAGGAGCACGATCCCAACGATCCCAACGCCGGCGCGGTGGTGTAGTGGTGTAGTGGTGTAAATTAGGTCAACGCCGCTACTTCCCTGACTCGCATGGCGACCGCCGCTGAATCCGCCCAGATCGCCAGCCAAGCGCGGTTGTTGTACCTTGAACAGCTGCTCAAAGGCCTGCCTGACCTGGTAGCGCGGGTGGGCCATGCGGCACGTGAACTGCAGGACAAGCCGGCCGAGCACGCGCTGGCTCAAAGCCGCCGCGATCTGGTGCAAGGGCTGATGCGGGGTGCTGGCAGCTGGCAGACCGAGATGGCGGCCAAGCTGCGCCATGTCATGCGCGACGGCGGCGCCCAGGCCATGCCGTTGGAACTGCCCAAGCTCGGCCAGAAAGACAAGCTCTCGCTGGTGGACAACGATGTCATCGAGCGCGAAATCCTCACCTCGCGGCTGGCGCTGGCGATGATGGACCGTGCCGGCTGGGAGTTCAGCGACCTGCGCTCGCGCATGGCCATGCTCGAGCGCCGCGGCGAGCTTGCCACCCATGATTCGCTGCGCGCCCATGTGCTGGCGCGTGTGGTGCTGGACGCCTGGCGCAGCGCCAGGCTCAGCGCCGACGACTGGCGCGAGGCGCAGCCGATCCTGCACCAAGAATGGGCCGCGTTGCTCGAAGGGGCGTACCACGAGGTCAACCGCTGGCTGGTCTCGCAGCGGGTGATGCAGGACGTCGATCTGCGGCCAAATATCCGCCGCACGGTCGAAGCGCATGGCAACGTCAGCGGCGTACCACCGGTTCAAGCTGCGCCAGCAGCGCATGCCGACAGCGGATTCGACGCGCCCACCCAGTACGCGCCGCACCCTTCGGTTGTTTCACGCGGCGCTGCACCTCGCGCGGCTGCACCACGGGGCGCGGCAGCGCCGCAGCGGCCAGGCAGCGCCAGCGCCGACCAGGTGGGTGAGGAAACCCGCTTGATGACCCGCGCCGCACCGCTGGCCCGTGGCAGTGCCCATGCCGAGGCGGTGCTGGGTCGTTTGAACCGGCTGGTCGGCCGCCATTTGCCGGGCTTTGCCGATACCGTGCATGGCCGACCGGTGACCGAAGCCTTGTCGACCGCCATCAACCAGGCCCAGCAGCAGTGGCGCCGGCGTTTTGCGCCGTCACCTGGGCAGACCGCGGCCGCCGCGGCGGCAACCGCGCCGCTGCTGCTGGAAGAACTGCAGCTGGGCAAGCAGGCGCTGAAGCAGGCCGCCAAATCGCCCGAGGAGCGGGCCACGATCGAGATCGTGGCGATGATGTTCCAGAGCATCCTCACCGAAGAGCGCATCCCGGCGGCGATGCGGGTCTGGTTTGCCCGGCTACAGATGCCGGTGCTGCGGGTGGCGGTGAGCGAGCCCGACTTCTTCGCCACGCTGGATCACCCGGCGCGCCGGCTGATCGACCGCATGGGCGCTTGCGTGATGGGCCTGGACAGCGCCAGCCAGACGGTGGGCGACTCGCTCGACAAAGAGATCAAGCGCGTGGTGCAGGTGGTCGAGGCCTATCCCGACACCGGCCGGCGCGTTTTCCAGACCGTGTTGACGGAGTTCGAGAAGTTTCTAGAGCACTACTTCAAGAACGAGAACGAGGCCAGCAAGCGCGGCGTCTCGCTGGCGCAGCAGATTGAGCAGCGCGAGACGCTGGCCATCCAGTACACCATCGAGCTGCGGCGCATGCTCAACGAGGTGCCGGTACAAGAGGGCGTACGCCAGTTCCTGTTCCAGGTCTGGGCCGATGTGCTGGCTACTTCGGCGGTGCGCTACGGCGGCCAGAGCAGCGAGACCAAGGCCATGAAACGCGCCGCCGCCGACCTGATCTGGTCGGCCAGCGCCAAGGTCACTCGCGAGGAGCGCGCCGAGGTCATCCGGCGCCTGCCGCCGCTGCTCAAGCGCCTGCGCGAGGGCATGGTGTCGGCTAACATGGCGAGTGAGCGGCAGGAAGAGCGCATCAGCGCGCTCAACAACGCGCTGGCTGCGGCCTTCACCGCCAAGGCCGCGGCGATCCCGATGGATCGGCTGCAAGATCTGATGGAGCGGCTGGAGTCGATCGAAGAACTGCTGCCAGGCGCCGAGGACATCGAGATCGACGAGTCGCTGGTGCTCGACCTGTCGGGCCATGAAAGCTCCGAGCTCGAGGTGGTGTCCGATGGCGGCAGCCTGGCCACTGCGCCCATGCTGGCCTGGGCGCGTGAGCTGCAGGTGGGCAGCTGGTATACGCTGGAATACCGTGGCCGCCATGAGGCTGTGCAACTGTCCTGGCATGGCATGCGCCGGCAGTTGTCGCTGTTCGTCACGCCGGGTGGGCGCTGCGTGCTGTTTCAGCTGCAACGCCTGGCGGCTTTCCTGCAGGCCGGCTTGTTGTTGCCGGCGCAAGACGAGGCCCTCACTGTCAAGGCCACGCGCAACGCGCTGGCCAGGATTGATGCCGACCCCTCGCAATTGATGAACTGAGGCGGGCGGTTGGTCGCCGTTGGTCGCTGGCGGCTGTCCAACGCGACCAGGCTCTCAGTGGATCAAGCGCTCTTCCGGTGCGACGAACAACTCGTCGAGGATCAGTGCGTCGGGCTCTTCGCCCAGGCTCCAGAAGACCATCAGCACGATGACCTTGAGGTCTTCCAGCGCCAGCGGGCAGGTGTCGGCGGCGGTGGCGCGGTCGATCACCATTTCGCGCATCGCCGGCGGCAGCACGCCGGCCGACTCCAGGAAGCTGACAAAGCCGATCGAATCCTCGCCCAAGCGGTCAATCTCGGCATGGGAATAGACGCGCAGGCTGCCGGGCGCCTGGTCGGCCGTATAGGCCTGGGCAGTTTCGGCCAGGCCGTCGAGCCAGCTGAGCGCTTCCTGGATCTCGTCGGTTTCAAAGCCGACGGCGGACAGTTTGCGGGTCAGTTGGTCGTGATCCGGGCAGGCGTCGGGTCGCCAATAGTTCTCGTAGAGATAGACCAGCACGTCAAACATGAAACGACTATACCCCAGGGTTTACAAGCAGCCCGAGGCCGCTGGCACAAGGCCTGACAATCGTTCAGTTCATCCGGATAGCGAGCGATTGCCCACTTATCTGCCAGGCTTCAACCCGACTGGCGCCGCTGGTAGAGGCCCCCCGGCAGCCGGGCCACCTGGCCGTCGAGTTCAAGCTCAAGCAGGCGGGCCGACAGCGCGGCGGCCGACCAGCCGCAGCGGTCGATCAGCGTATCCAGGCTCAGCGGATCGTGGCCCAGCGCACGCAGTACCGGGTCGCCTGAAGCGGGCTGCGCCCCAGGCGCCGGCACCGCATCGGCCAGCGCCGGTTGGGTAGCCGACGGGGGCGTCGGCGGGCCCAGCTCTTCGGCCACCTGCTCGGGCGACTCGACCAGCGCCGCTCCTTGGCGAATCAGCGCATGGCAGCCGGCCGACTGCGGCGACAGGATCGACCCCGGCACCGCCATCACCTCACGGCCACACTCGGCGGCCAGGCGGGCGGTGATCAAGGAGCCCGAGCGCAGCGCGGCCTCGATCACCAGGGTGCCGCGGCTCAGGCCGGCAATGATGCGGTTGCGCTGCGGAAAATGCGCCGCCAGCGGCGGCGCGCCCAGCGCCAGCTCACTGACCAGCAGACCTTGCTCGCTGATGCGCTGGGCCAGCGCCCGATGGCGCGGCGGATAGACCAGGTCGATGCCGGTGCCCACCACCGCGATGGTCTGGCCGCCAGCCGCCAGCGCGCCTTCATGTGCGGCGGCGTCGATACCGGCAGCCAGCCCCGAGACAATGGTCCAGCCCTGTGAGGCCAGCTCGCGGGCAAAGCGATGGGCGCTGTCGCGGCCTTGTGCGCTGGGTTGGCGGCTGCCGACGATGGCCAGGCTAGGCCGGCACAACAGGCCGGCATCGCCTTGCAGGTAGAGCAGCAGCGGCGGATCGGCGCTGTGCAGCAGCGCGGGCGGGTAGTCGTCGTCGCCCAGCACCATCAGCCGCCGGCCCGCTGCGCCGGCGCGCCAGGCCAGCGTCGCCGCCAGCCGATGCGCATGGCCGTCGGGTGTCAAGGCCAGCGACAGTGCGGTCGGCGCATCGACGCAAAAACCCAGTTCCGCAATCGGCGCATCGATTGCCGCCTGCGGGCTGCCAAAGCGCGCCAGCAGCCGCCGCGCCGCCTCGCGGCCGACGCCCGGGCTGTGCAGCAAGTGCAGCCAGGCGCCGAGTTCGGTGTCTGAAAGCGTGTCCACCACGGTCGAACTCGGCAAGCAGCCGCCGCAGAACCGGCTACGCCGGGCCGCTGACGGCCGCCCCCTGGGGCGGTGAGCGTGGACGCAAGGGCCTGCCAGCGCAGGCCCGAACGCCTCGCGAACCGCCCGAGCTCCTCGAGGGCTTGGACAGCCGCAGGCGCTTCGGGGGGGGCCTGGTCACGGGTTGCTGAAGCGGTCGCCAGGGCGGATCGGATCCAACGCCGACAGGATCAGCGCATAGGACACACGATCAAAGACGCGGAATACAAACAGCAAGCCACTGCGCTCATCCGGCAACTGGATAGCCACCGGCTTGGCGCCGGTGCGGTCGGTGGCCGCTGCGCCGGCCCGCCACAGCGCCAGCACATGGCCACGCGCCAGGCCGTCGCGCTGGCCGCGGTTGATGGCCACGATCTGGTTCTGGCCGGCGGTCAGCGCCTCGCCGTAGACCGAGATCACCTGCCCGCCGACCTGCGCCTCCGGCGGATGCGGCACATAGGCTGAAAAGTCACGCGCCGGCAGCGGCGCCAGACGGTCGCCCACGCCAGCTTCCTGGCGGGCGCTGCTCATCACGAAGGTGGCCGGCACCGGCAGCTCATTGTTGGGCGACTTGCCTGCGGCCCGTACGAACTCGGCGGTACCGATGTAGCCAGCTTCAAAGCCCAGCACTTCCTGGGTGGTCGGGTCGCGCAAGGGCTTGGCCTGGCGGAACAGCGAAAAGTTGCGCACACCGCCCAGGTCGCCCCGCACATAAGCGGTTTCGCCGCGCGAGATCATCACCCGGCCCTCTTGCGTGGCGACGATGCGCGGCGCAGCGGCCAGCTCGTCGCTGCTGAGCACCACTGCCTCGTTCAAAAAGGGCGCGATCAGCTGCAGTGGAATCGAGGCGATGGCGCCGCTTTCCAGCAGTTCGCTGCGCACACGCGGCGACAGCTTGACGGTGTTGCTGGGCAACTGGCCTTCAGCCGCGGCCCTGGCCAGGCTCAAGCGGGCGCGATCACCCTGCTTGACCAGCACCAGCACCTGGCCGGGGTAGATCAGGTGCGGGTTGCGGATGTCCTGCAGGTTCATGCCCCAGAGCTCAGGCCAGCGCCAGGGCGTCTTGAGAAACAGCGAAGCAATCGCCCACAGCGTGTCGCCGCGCTGCACCGTGTGCGAGGCCGGTGCGTTGTCGGCCAGCAAGGCCAGCGGCACGCCCGCATTGGCCACCTGCTGGGCTACGGCGCGCTGTGCCGGCGTGATGGTGAGCTCAGACTGGGCATGCGCCAGTGGCGCCAATACCAGTGCCAGCAACAGGCCCAGCGCCAGGCCATGCCGGCCGCTACGCACCTGGTGGGCAGCGCGGGCCGGCAGGGCAAGGCAACGGGGGCGTGAACTCATGGGGGCAATCTCCGGATGGGCGGGTGCGACAATCGGGTCTGGTGTGTTGCATTCAGCACCCGCAGCATGGCCGGCCAACGGGCCGCCAAGTTCATGCTACCTCGTAGATTTTGCCGGTAAACCCTTGATATCGCAACGAAATGCACCGGTCCAGCCGGCCTTGTACGGCTTGGGTAGCTCGGCCAACGTTGCTTGACATCCACAACGGCAACCCCATCTGTCGGTTCAGGCCGACTTTGACTCAGGCCCCCTGCCCATGGCCCAGCTGAACATTCTTCGTTACCCCGATCCGCGTTTGCACACCGTTGCTGCGCCTGTGCAGCAGGTTGACGACGGCCTGCGCCGCCTTATCGACGACATGCTGGAGACCATGTACCTGGCCGACGGCATCGGCCTGGCCGCCACCCAGGTGGATGTGCACCAGCGCCTGCTGGTGATGGACACCTCGGAAGCGCGCGATCAACCGCAGGTGCTGATCAACCCCGAGTTGACCTGGCGCAGCGACGACATGATCCGCGGCGACGAGGGCTGCTTGTCGGTGCCGCTGATCTACGAGCCGGTCGAGCGCCATGCCAAGGTGAAGGTGCGTGCACTTGACCGAGACGGCCAGAGCTTCGAGTTTGACGCCGAAGGCCTGGCCGCCGTCTGCGTGCAGCATGAGATGGACCACCTGATGGGCAAGGTGTTTGTGGAGTACCTGAGCCTGTTCAAGCGTGACCGCATCAAGACCAAGATGCTGAAGAAGGCCCGCGACGAGCTGGGCAAAGGGCGGGGCTGACCTTGGCGCTGACGGCGGCGCCGACGGTGCGATTGAAAGCGGCTGCGCCGCTTCGCGTGGTCTTTGCCGGCACGCCGGAGTTTGCCGCGACGGCGCTGGCCGCACTGCTGCAGGCTGGCCACCCCGTGCCGCTGGTGCTGTGCCAGCCCGACCGGCCGGCCGGTCGCGGCCTCAAGCTGCAGGCCTCGCCGGTGAAGGCGCTGGCCTTGAAGTACGGCATTGCGGTGGCGCAGCCACGCAGCCTGCGGCTCGATGGCAAGTATCCCGACGATGCCCAAGCCGCCCAGGCCGCGCTGCTTGAAGCGCGCGCCGACGTCATGGTGGTGGCGGCCTATGGCCTGATCCTGCCGCAATGGGTGCTGGACTTGCCGCCACTGGGCTGTTTGAACATCCACGCCTCGGTGCTGCCGCGCTGGCGTGGCGCGGCACCCATCCACCGCGCCATCGAGGCCGGTGACGCCTGCACCGGCATCACGCTGATGCAGATGGACGCCGGGCTCGATACCGGCGACATGTTGCTGGTGGCCGAGGAGGCTATTCGTGCCGACGACAACACTGCCGCGTTGCATGATCGCCTGGCCGCGCTGGGCGGCCGGCTGGTGGTGCAAGGCCTGGCGGCCGCTGCGGCCTGGCAGCGCCGGTCGCAGCCGGCCGAGGGCGTGAGCTATGCGCACAAGATCCTGAAAAGCGAGGCGTCGATCATCTGGACCCAGCCGGCGACGGAGATCGAACGCCGCGTGCGCGCCTTCGACCCCTTTCCCGGCGCCAGCTTTGCGCTCGACGGCGAGCAGATCAAGCTCTGGCGCGCCGCGCTGCGCCCCGAGCTGAGCGGCCCACCAGGCCAGGTGTTGCTGGCCCAAGATGGCCGGCTGTGCGTGGCCTGCGGTGAGGGCGCGCTTGAGCTGCTGCAGTTGCAGCGCCCAGGTGGCCGGCGCATCGATGCTGCGGCGCTGCTGCAGGCCCGGCCCGGCCTGGCCGGCCGCCAGCTGAGCCAACCGGGCCAGATGGCTTGAACTTGGCGGCCTCGGCCGCATCTGATGAAGGCCCGATGTCGGGCGCCGCACCTGGAGAATCACCCCACCATGTTCAACATGATGAAGACAGCCATCCTGATGGCCGCCATCACCGCCTTGTTCATGCTGCTCGGGCAGTGGATGGGCGGCAGCAGCGGCATGATGCTGGCGCTGGTGGTGGCGCTGGGCATGAACTTCTTCAGCTACTGGTTCTCCGACAAGATCGTGCTGAAGATGTACAAGGCGCGCGAAGTCGATGACAGCACCGCACCGCAGTTTGTCGCCATGGTGCGTGAGCTGGCGCAGCGCGCCAACATCCCGATGCCCAAGGTCTACCTGATCGACGAGAACGCGCCCAACGCCTTTGCCACCGGCCGCAACCCCGAGCATGCGGCGGTGGCCGCCACCACTGGCATCATCCGGGTGCTGAGCGCGCGTGAGCTGCGCGGCGTGATGGCGCATGAGCTGGCCCATGTCAAACACCGCGACATCCTGCTGTCGACCATCAGCGCCACCATGGCCGGCGCGATCGGCATGCTGGCCAACTTTGCCATGATGTTTGGCGGCCGCGGTGGCGACGGCCAACGCAGCAATCCAATAGCCGGCATCGCAGTGGCCATCCTGGCGCCGCTGGCGGCCAGCCTGATCCAGATGGCGATCAGCCGGTCGCGTGAGTTTGAGGCTGATCGCGGCGGCGCCGAGATCTCGGGCGACCCCGCAGCGCTGGCCTCGGCGCTGGAAAAGATCCACCGCTTTGCACAAGGCATGCCAATGGAAGCCGCCGAGCGCCACCCCGAGACCGCGCAGATGATGATCATGAACCCGCTGTCGGCCGGCGGCCTGCGCGGGCTGTTCTCCACCCACCCGCCCACCGAGGAGCGCGTGGCCGCGTTGATGGCGATGGCTCGCGGCGGCTGATTCAGCCGCCGCAGCCCTCAAGTTGGCGGCTGATTCAGCCGCCGCAGCCCTCAAGTTGGTGGCTGATTCAGCCCACTGCGGCCCTCAAGTTGGTGGCTGCGGCGGCCGATACAGTGCGCATGTACCGATTGCCTGCCTCCTCGCTGCTGCTGGCTCTGGGCCTGACGCTGTCCGGTTGCGAGCAACTGGGCATCGAGTCGATTGCCGCCATCAATGCCCGCAAGGAAGCCGACGCCAAGGCCATCGGTGGCGCCTGCCGACATGCGGCGCGGGCGATTGAAGACTGCTACAGCCTGAACAAGAAGGCTGACAAGGCGGCGATCTACGCCGGCTGGCGCGAGATGAACGAGTACATGGTCGAGAACAAGCTTGAACCTGTGCTGCCGGTGATCACACCCGACAACGACCGTTCAGCCCGCGCCCCGGCCGAGGAGGCTCCCGAGCCCGAGCCCGAACGCGAGGCCGCCAAGGCCAAGCGCTGAGCGGCGGCGCACTCGGGCGCTCAGCCGGCTTCAGCGCGGCGTCAACGGCACCGTCACCCGCCGGGGCTGGCCGTCGACGCGCGGAAAGTCGGCCATTGCCGCCGCAAACAGCGGCGCCAGCAAGGGCTCGGTGCGGCTGCTGAAACCTTCGCTGCTGGCGCGGGCCTCAAACAGCGGCTGGCCACTGCTGCGCTCGCGGATCAACACCGCCACCTCACGGTCGTAGCGCGGTGGCTCCAAACGCAATGTGCCGCCCCAGCCGTAACCGCGCCACGGCGAGTTGTGCCAAACCCCAAAGCCACCATGGAACCACATCGGGTCGTCCCAGGGCGAGCGTTCGGTGCGGCTGACGCGCGCACCCACCTGCACCAGCAGATCGGGTGTGGCACCCACCGCCACCGGCCGGAACCCCGCTTTGGCCAATACCGGCGCGGCGGCACTTTCAAGCGCCTGCACCGCCTCGGCTTGAGCCTGCTGCGAAGGCAAGTGATCAAAGGCATAACTGCCGCCACTGCGGCCGGCCGGCCATTGGCCAAAAGTGGACACATCGGCGCTCAACTGATCGAAGCTGGCGCAGCCAGTGCCCAGCAGCAGGGCGCTCATGCCAGCTATTGCGCCAATTACGGCGCTGCGACGCAGCCAGTGTGTGGGTGTTTGCATGGAAACCTCCTGTGATTCTGGATTGGATACGCAGACGCGCCGGCAGGTTCAATCCTCAGCCGTTGTGGCGCGTTGCCAGCGGATGACCTGGGGCGCGTCGACCTGGATGGCGGCGACCGGCGCGCAGACCTCTTCGTCCTCGTCAAAGGCCTTGTCACCGGCGCCGTCGGCCTGACCGGTGGGCTTGAGGGTGGTGAAAGGGTAGAGCTTGCGATCCATCAGGTGCGACAGCGAGATGTTGCCCATGGCGGTGGCCATGTTGTCGATGCGCCCAGGATACTGGCGCTCCCACTCGTTGATCATCTTCTTAACCTGCACCCGCTGCAAGTTGTCCTGGCTGCCGCACAGCGTGCAAGGGATGATCGGAAACTGCTTGTGCAGCGCCCAGCTGGCCAGATCGGCCTCGGCCACATAGGCCAGCGGGCGGATCACGGTGTGGCGGCCGTCATCGCTGACCAATTTGGCCGGCATGCCCTTGAGGCGGCTGCCGAAAAACATGTTCAGCATCATCGTCACCACGATGTCGTCGCGGTGATGGCCGAGCGCGATCTTGGTGGCGCCCAGTTCACCCGCCACCCGGTACAAGATGCCGCGGCGCAGCCGCGAGCACAGGCTGCACATCGTCTTGCCCGCGGGCACCAGCTCCTTGACGATGCTGTAGGTGTCCTGGTTCTCGATGTGGAAATCAACCCCCAGGCGCTGAAGGTAATCGGGCAGGATGTGCTCGGGAAAGCCGGGCTGCTTCTGGTCGAGGTTGACCGCCACGATGCTGAAATTGATGGGCGCACGTTTCTGCAAGCCCAGCAGCACGTCGAGCAGGCCGTAGCTGTCCTTGCCGCCCGACAGGCAGACCATCACCTTGTCGCCTTCTTCGATCATGTTGAAGTCGACGATGGCCTGGCCCACCTGGCGGTGCAGCCGCTTGCTGAGCTTGTTGGTCTCGAAGGCCAGCTTGTGCTCGGGTGTGCGGGTGCGGGTGCGGGTGCGCACAGCGGCTTGTTGCGCCTCGGCGTGACCGACCGGTTCGACGATGGCATTCATTTGGCCCCCTTGGCGCGTTGCGCCGTCCCCCCGAGGGGGAATTCGCCCTTCGGGCGGCAGTGCGGGCTCATGTGGCCCCCTTGGCGCGTTGCGCCGTCCCCCCGGAGGGGGAATTCGCCCTTCGGGCGGCCGTGCGGGCTCATTCCACTACTTTCATACCAAAGACCTCACAGCCAACCGCGTCGCAGTCGGGGTATACGTCGGGCTTTTCGGTAGCCACCCGCGCGGCGCGCACATCGGGATGCGCCAGCATCAGCTTGAGCACGTCGTCGGCCAGCGTCTCTTGCAGGTGGATGTGGCCGCGCTTGACACGCTCGGTGATGCTGCGGCGGATGAAGTCGTAGTCCAGCACCTCGTCGAGCTTGTCCTGGGTCGGTGTTGACTGTGCAAGCGGAATGTAGAGATCGACATTGATCTTGACCCTCTGCTCGCCCTTCTTCTCAAAATCATGCACGCCGATGTTGATCCAGACCTCGTAATCGCGCAGATACAGCCGGCGGCAGTCCATCAGGCTGGGATTGGTGAGCAGGCTTTGCATGTCAGGGAGTTCTCGTTGAAGGCGGGTCGGCGAGCGCCTGCTGGGCCAGGAACAGCACGTCGCGGGGTTGGCCCAGCAGGTGCTGGCCGCCATCGACGAGCAGCGTGTGGCCGGTGATGGCGGGCGACTCAAGCAGAAAGCGCACCGCCGCAGCGATATCGTCAGGCGTGGAAGAGCGTTGCAGCGGCGTCAGCTGGCGCGCTGCGGCAAATTCGGCCTCGCTCATCGCGCCCGACAGCAGCGTGACACCCGGCGACACGCCGCAGACGCGCAGCCGGGGCGCCAGCGCCTGCGCCAGCATCACCGTGGCGCTGGCCAGCGCGGCCTTGCTCAGCGTGTACGAGAAGTAATCGGGGTTGGGGTTGGCCAGCTTCTGGTCGAGCAGGTTGACGACGCAGCCCTCGCCGGGGCCGGCATCGCGGTCGACCAGGTGGTCGTGCAGCGCACGCGCCAGCAGCACCGGCGGCGCGGTATTGGCACGCCAGTGGCGCTCCATCTGGCCGATGCTGAAACCCGCAGCGTCGTCGTACTCGAACAGCGAAGCGTTGTTCACCACCGCGTCCAGCCGGCCCAGGCGCAACAGCACAGAAGGCACCAGCGCCTCGCAATCGGCGCCGTTGGCCAGGTCGGCGACAAACACCTCGGCGCGCGCGCCGGCGGCGGCGGCGTCAGCGGCGGTGGCTTCGGCCTCCGTGCGCGAGCGGTGGCAGTGCAGCGCCAGGTCCCAGCCGTGGGCCGCCAGGTGCAGCGCGATGACACGGCCAATGCGCCGCGCCGCGCCGGTGACCAGGGCCACCGGCCGCGGCCGCTGCCGGGTTACCAAGGGAGAGGTGGAGGGGGCGGCCATGCTTTCTACAATGCTGTGATGGCGCGCACCACCGATGTTTCCAGCAGCAGCGCGGGCAAGCTCAACAGTGTAGCCAGCCCCCTGTTGCCCGTGCTTCGCCAGGCCATTGCCGAGGCCGGCGGATGGCTGCCGTTTGATCGCTTCATGGCGCTGGCGCTGTACCAGCCCGGCCTGGGCTATTACGCCAACGCCAGCCGCAAGTTCGGCGTGATGCCGGCCTCGGGCAGCGATTTCGTTACCGCGCCCGAGTTGTCACCGCTGTTTGGCCGCGCGCTGGCGGCGCAGGTGGCGCAGGCGCTGACGGCCAGCTGCAGCACCCGGGTGATGGAGTTTGGCGCCGGTTCGGGCGCGCTGGCCGAGGCCTTGCTCGACGCGCTAGGCGAAACGGTGACGAGCTACCAGATCGTTGATCTGTCGGGCGTGCTGCGCCAGCGCCAGCAGGCGCGGCTGGCAAGTTTTGGCAACCGGGTGCGCTGGCTCGACACGCTGCCTGAAACGTTTGACGGCGTGGTGCTCGGCAACGAGGTGCTCGATGCGATGCCGGTGCAGTTGCTGCACTTCGACGGCGCGCAGTGGTTCGAGCGCGGTGTTGCCATGCACGGCGATGGCCTGGCCTTTGCCGACCGGCCGACGGCGTTGCGCCCGCCGCTGGACGCAGCTTTTGTGCCCGGCACGACCACCGAGATCCATGCCCAGGCCGAAGCCTTCATGCGCACGCTGGCGGCGATGCTGCGGCGCGGCCTGGCGCTGTTCATCGACTATGGCTTCCCCGAGTCCGAGTACTACCTGCCGCAACGCCATGGCGGCACGCTGATGTGCCACCAGGCGCACCGCGCCGACGGCAACCCGCTGGTCGATGTGGGGGCCAAGGACATCACTGCGCATGTCAACTTCAGCGCCATCGCGCTGGCCGCCCAGGACAGCGGGCTGGAGCTGCTGGGCTATACCTCGCAGGCGCATTTCCTGATCAATTGCGGGCTGATGACGCTGCTGGAGCAGGCGCCGCTGGTCGCGCGCGCAACGGCGCAGCGGCTGCTCAACGAGCATGAAATGGGCGAGTTGTTCAAGGTGTTTGCTTGCGGGCGCGGCCTGCCGCCCGGCTTTGAAGCGCTGGGTTTTGTGCGCGGCGACCGCACTCACCGCCTGTGAAGCCCTTGCACAGCCCCGACCGATGCGCTGGCTGATCGTCTTCTTCCTGGCGCTGATCCTGTCCAGCGGCCTGCAGCGACTGCTGTTCAAGCTCGGCCTGGGCCGGCTGCCGGGCGACTTCACGCTGCGCTTCATGGGCCGCGAGTTCTACTTCCCGCTGGCCTCCAGCTTGCTGCTCAGCGTGCTGGCGCTGATCGTCAGCGCAATGCTTTGATCTGATCAGATCGGATCTGGCTGCGCGGCCTCGGCGCAGGCCTCAGGCCTACAGCGCCATCGACGGCCGCTGCGCCATCGCGGCGCGCCAGCGCTGCAGGTGGGGATGCGCATCACCGGGCTGCAGCCGCACCGCCTTGGCAAAGTCCACCGTCACCATGGCGGTGATGTCGACGATGCTGAAGCGGTCGGTGGCCAGCGTGTCGCGGCCTTCGAGCCGTGTATTCAGCGTCTCGAAAAACTGCGCCAGGCGCTGCAATCCGCGCTGCGCCAGCTCGGGAATCTGCGCATAGGCGATCGGGCCCGGCAGAGCGCGGTCTTGCATCGCTGGCGAGCTGTTGCGCAGCGCTTCGGCGACCGCCATCAGGCCTTCGAACTCGACGCGCCAGTTCCAACTCGCAACCTCAGCCTTCTCCAGCGGCGTGATGCCCAGCAAGGGCGGCTCGGGGAAACGCGCCTCCAGGTAGGCGGTGATGGCCGCGTTATCGTTGAGCATCAGGCCGCCTTCTTTGCCTGCTTCGCCTTCCTCGATTCGAAGCGCCGGCACCGTGCACAGCGGGTTGATCTGGCGGTAGGCGGTACCCATTTGCTCGCCGCGCCGCAGGTCGACCAGCACAGTTGCATGCGCCACGCCTTTTTCGGCCAGCAGGATGCGCGCGCGCCGCGGGCTGGGCGCCGTGGCTGAGTCGTACAGCGTGATCATCGGATGAGCCTCGGTGTGCTTGGATGGGGGTGAGTTGGGGCAGGTCATTGATCAGCCTTGCCGATCAGTGGCTTGGGTTGATCGCATGCGTTAATCGTAAGGGCGGTCGGCGTCTCCGGCCGCCGCTGCGTCCTCGGTGGCAGAGATCGCCGCGATGCGCAACGCCCGGATGCGCTCGCCGATCACCGGCCCCGCCAGGCCCTGCGCTGTGGCTTCGGCGGCCGCAGCCTGCACCGGCGCGGCCAGCGCGGCAGCCAGCACTGCCATCAACCGTGCCCGCTGCGGGTAGGGCTCGCTCTCGCGCCCGAGCCGACCACGGGCATCGCATTCGCAGGCCAGCAGCGCCTCGTGAAAACGTTGCGGCCGGCGCAGCGCGTCGCAGCGCTCCAGCAGGCGCATCAGCGCGGCCGCGCCCAGGCCGGCGCTGCGGTGGATGTTGCCGTGCTCGCGGGCGACCGTCTCGGCCAGCTCACGGCAGTCGGCCGGCACTTTCCAGCGCTCGCTCACCGCGCGCGCCAGCTTGGCGCTGCGCGTCTCGTGGCCGAGGTGGCGCGGCCAATCCTGGCGCGGCGTGGTGCCCTTGCCCAGGTCGTGGCACAAGCAGGCATAGCGCACCGCCAGCGGCGCCTGCAGCGCTGCGGCGGCTTGCAACACCATCATCAGGTGCACACCGGTGTCGATCTCGGGATGGTGCTCGGGCGGCTGCGGCACGCCCCACAGCCGATCCACCTCGGGCAGCAGTCGCGCCAGCGCACCGCAGCCGCGCAGCACCTCGAACATCCGCGCCGGCTGGTCTTCCATCAGCCCGCGCGACAACTCTTGCCACACCCGCTCGGGCACCAGATGGTCAACCTCGCCGTCGGCCACCATCTGTGCCAGCAAGGCCTCGGTCTCGGGCGCGACCGTAAAGTCGGCAAATCGCGCGGCCAGCCGCGCCAGCCGCAGCAGCCGCACCGGGTCGTCGACAAAGGCCTCGCCGACATGGCGCAGCACGCGGTCGTGAATATCCTGTTGGCCGTTGAACGGGTCGGTCAGCTCGCCGCTTTCCGGGTCTTCGGCGATGGCGTTGATGGTCAGGTCGCGCCGCGCCAGGTCTTGTTCGAGCGTGACCTCGGGCGAGGCCTGCACCACAAAGCCCTGGTAGCCGCGGCCCGACTTGCGCTCGGTGCGCGCCAGCGCGTATTCCTCCTGCGTTTCGGGATGCAGAAAGACCGGAAAATCTCGGCCTACCGGCGTGTAAGCGGCCGCCACCATGGCCTCGGGCGTGCTGCCCACCACCACCCAGTCACGGTCGGTGCCGGCTACTGACTGGCCGATCAACCGGCCGAGCAGCCGGTCGCGTACCGCACCGCCCACCAGATAGGCCTTCATCGGCGCGGCTCAGCGGTTGCGCAAGTCCACCGGGCGAAAGTGCTCGGCCAGGCGGTCGAGCCCGGCCGGCGTGATGCCCAGATCGGCCAGCCCGGGCAGGCTGCCGCTGGCCACATTGGGCACCCGCATGCTCAGCAGGTTGTCGCTTGACATCAGCGGCTCACCGGGCAGCAAGCCCAGCATCGCCGCCTGCAATCGGCCCAGCGCCTCGGGCAAGGCCAGCACCGGCCGTTGGCGGCCGGCCAGGCTGCCAACGCGCTGCACGATCTGCTTCAAGGTCAACTGCTCGGGCCCGGCGCATTCGATCACCGTGCCGGGGCCGGGGCGCTGCTGCAGGCTGTTGACCACTGCTTGCGCCACATCGCCTACCCATACCGGCTGGAAGCGTGCCGAGGCACCGGCCAGCGGCATCACGGGGAACAGCCGCTGCAGGTCCGCGAACAGGTTGGTAAAGCGGTCATCGGCGCCGAAGATCACCGAGGGCCGCAGGATCGTCAGGTCGCCGCCGGTGTCAGCCACGGCCTGCTGCCAGACGGCCTCGCCGGCGGCCTTGCTGCGCAGGTAGTTTGACGGCGCCTGCAGGCCCACGCCCAGCGCACTGACATGCAGCACGCGGCGCAGCCCGACCTGCTGGCAGGCAGCGGCCAGATGGCGCGGCAGCTGCACATGCACGCGCTCAAAATCCTCGGCGCTGCCATGCAGGATGGCCACCAGGTGCACCAGCGCATCGGCGCCGGCCAACAGCGGCGCCAGCGCCTGCGCATCGTGCACATCGCACTCCACCAGGTCGACGGTGGGCAGGATTTGCAGCGCGCGGCCGTTGCTCAGGCGCCGTGTGGGCACCACCAGCCGGCAGCCGGCGTCCTGGGCAAACAAGCGCTCGCAAACGTTGCGGCCGACGAAACCGGTGGCGCCGGTGATAACGATCTTTTTCATGCTTGGCTTTCTCGATCAGGGCAGTTCGGTGTTGGCTTGCTTGGCCGTGGCCTCGCGCGGGCCGATGCTGGCGCCCAGCCGGGGCCGCAGCGCCGCCGGCCTGCCCTTGTCGAGCAGCGCGCTGTAGATGGCGGCATTGGACAGCACCTTCTTGACATAGTCGCGGGTCTCGTTGAATGGGATGTTCTCGGCCCAGATCGCGGTTTCCAGCACCGGGCCCTCGCGCCAGCGGCGCGGACGTCCGGGGCCGGCGTTGTAGGCAGCGGCGGCCATGGCTTGTGAGCCGTCGAGGTCGTCAAGCACCATCTTCAGGTAGCTGGTGCCGAGCTTCAAGTTGGTGGTCGGGTCGGTGATCAGCGTCGGATCGCGCCAGTCCATGCCGATCTTCTTGGCCACCCAGCGGGCGGTGGCCGGCATCACCTGCATCAGGCCCGAGGCGCCGACATGCGAGCGAAGCTGCGGCATGAAGCGTGTCTCCTGACGGATCAGCCCGAACACCAGTGCCGGATCGAGCCCGGCGGCTGCGGCCGCCTGCATGATGTTGGTGGCAAACGGCATCGGGTAGCGCAGGCTGGTGTCGATCTCCTGCTTGCTGCGCTCGGCGGTATTGATGCACAGCTGCCAGTCCTGGCGATCACAGGCCAGGCGGGCGGCGGCCAGCAGCGCGCGGTCGTCCATGCCGCGCAGCGAGAAGTTCCATTCGCGCCGCGCCTCGTCGCGCAGGCCCAGTTCAACCAGCAGCAGCGCGCGGCCCAGGCCGGGGTGGCCGGCCGCGGCTTCGCGTTCGGCCGTGCTCGGCGGCGCCGGCGTCGGCGGCAAGGCGGCGATGCGGCCCAGCTCTTCGGCCGCCAGCGCGCCGTAAAAGTGGGTGGCGCCGGCCAAACCCTCGAACAGGCTGCGGGCCTGCTCGCGATGGGCATCGCCTTCGGCCTCGCGGCGGGCGCTGGCCTGCAGCGCTCGACCCTTCCAGTAGACCCAGGCCGGGTCACGCTGTTCGGCCGCGCTCATCCAGCCGATCAACTGCAGCAGCTGCGGCCAGCGCTGCGCCGGTGCCGCGTTGCGCAGCGTGGCCCGCACGCCCCAGGCCAGGGTGTCGTCGCTCCAGTCGGGCTGGCGCGCCTCGTCGCCGCCGAGCAAGGCAACGGCGCGCTGGAAGCTCGCGCTGGCATCGGCAGACAAGCGAAAGGCCGCTTGCCTGCCGATGTAGGCCCAGGCCCAGGCGGCCTGGCTGGCGCTCAGCCTGATGGCGCGGTCGTCGAGGAAGCCGATCGCGGTCTCGGGCTCGCTTTGCGCCAGTCGCATCAAGGCCAGCACACGCAGCTCTTGCGCCGCGCGGTTGGCCGGCGCGCCACGCCGCAGGTAACGCGCCGGGTTGTCCACCGCCTCGGCCACCTCGCGGCCGGCGGCACTGCCCAGCAGGCCGATCGCCGCCTTGGCTGCGGCGGGGCGCTGCATCTCCAGCGCCAGCTTGGCCTTGCGGTAGACATCGTCGGTGCTCAGGCGCTTGGCCTCAAGCAGGCTGCCAGCCAACAGGTGGCAGCCCTCGTCCAGTTCGCGCTGGGCAAACCACAGGCTGCGCGCGGACTCGCTGACATCGCGGCCGGCCTGGTGCTCGGTGAGCAACCACCAGCAGCTGACCTCGCGGTCGTCGTTCATGCGAAAGCGCGGGTAGTCGCGGGCCAGCTCGGTCCAGGCGCGTCGGCGGCCCAGTTCCAGCAGCCAGTCGTTGCGCAGCCGGTCTTCAACGTAACTGCCCTGCCAACGCCGGTAGAAGGCCTCGATCTCATCGCCCTGGGCCTCGGCCAGACGGCTGCTGAGATCCCAGTACTCAACCCAGGGCGTCAGCGCATGCTGGCTGGCCTGCACTGCGGCGCGGGCGGCGGCCAGGCGGCTGCGGTCACGTTTGCGCGCGGCTTCACGGGCCTCGAGCACGCTGCTGTCGAGCGGGTTGGCTTGGGCCTGGGCCTGCGCCGGGCCGGGCAGCAGCAAGGCGGTGCCGGCCAGCAACAGGGCAAAGAGGCCGTTTCGGCAAGCAAGCAGAGGGTCAGGGCCGGTCATCAAAGGCGGTGGCTAACGGGACTTGGGGTGGCGGGGTGGCGAGACGAAGCCCGGCCGCTGGGTGAGCCGCCGGGGAAACGCGGAATCAATGTAACCCAGCAGTCCCGACCGCGCAGGCGCTCGCTCGGCGCTGGCTCAGCGGGTGCTGCGGTAGGGTTCTTCGAAGGGCAGAAAGTCGTGCTCGGCCAGCGCATCGTGCACCCAGGCGGCGACGCCGGGGCTGGCCCACAGGCGCTCGATGTAGGCCGCGATGTCGGGCGGCACTGGCAATGCGTAGCTGCGCAGCCGCGCCGCCACTGGTGCGTAATAGGCGTCAACGATGCCGAAGCCGCCAAACAGGAAAGGGCCGCCGCTGTCGGCCAGTGCGGCCTGCCACATCGCCACGATGCGCGCCAGGTCGACTGCCAGCGCCGGCTGCTCAGCCAACAGCCGGGCGCCCACGGCGGGCAGTGAGGCCTCGATGTTCATCGGGCAGGCCGTGCGCAGCGCGGCAAATCCGGCATGCATTTCGGCGCACAGGCAACGTGCGCGGGCGCGGTCAACCTGGTCACGCGGCCACAGCGCGTGCTCGGGGAAATTTTCGTCGGCGTACTCGGCCAAATACTCGGCGATGGCCAGCGTGTCCCAGACCACCAGGTCACCGTGCTGCAGTAGCGGCACCTTGCCGGTGGGTGCCAGCTGGAGCGCCGCCTGTTTGAAGGCCGAGCCGGCGCTGAAGCTGTCGAAGCGCAGCATCACTTGCTGGAACGGGATGCCAAAGTGCCGCAACAGCACCCAGGGCCGCATCGACCAGGACGAGTAATTCTTGTTGCCAATGAAGAGCTTGAGCATGGCGCAACCTTCTTTGCAGGGTCGTCATTAGGCCAGACGGCGCGAGGCGGGCAACGGCTTGGCCCAATCCGGGTGCTGCAACGGCCGCTGGCTCAGCCAGTTGGCTTAGCCCGTCGGTTTGCGGCGGGCCTTGGTGGCAGGCGTCTTGACCTGGGTGGCGCGGGCCTGACGCGGTTTGGCCGGCCGCTTGGCGGCGGCCGCACGCAGCGCCGAGTCGATCGCCAGCCGGGCCCAGGGCAGCATCTGCGCTGGCGACTCCAAGGCGTCGCTCGGTGCGCTCCAGTAGGCCATCACGGCCTGGCGACCCCCGGCCATCTGGAAGCTGAACGGCTGGCAGCCGGCAGCGACAAAAGCTGGTTGCGCCAGCGCGTCGGCCTTCAGGTACAGGCCCTCGTCGGCGATCAGCGCAATGAACAATTCGTCAACATAGATGCCGTGGCCACCGAACATGCGCCGTGATCGCGGCCGGCCCAGCGGCGCCAGCAGTTCAAGGCACAAGGGGACCAGCGGCAACTCGGGCTTCATGGCGCAAAGTTTAGCCTGCGTCGCCACGCCTGCATTGGCGCACCCGAATTGCCGTGCGGCAGGGGCTGGCCGACAATCGCTGCCATGAGCTCCACCTACCGCTACAGCTTTGAACCCTCGCGTGACAAAAAGGTGCTGCGCAAGCAATTGCAGGCCGAGCGGCAGGCGATGGTTGATCGCCACCAGCGCTCGGTGCATCTGCAAGAGGTGCTGCGGGTCTTTCTGGTCTCGCGCAGCGAGAGCTCGATCGGCGCTTACTGGCCGATCAAGGGCGAGTTTGATGCGCTGCCGGCGCTGTACCGCTGGACCGAGGGCGAGGATTTCCGCAACATCGGCCTGCCGGTGATCGACCGTCTCACCAAGCAACTGCGCTTCCATGTCTGGTTTCCGGGCTGCCCGATGGAGGAAGACGCCTACGGCATCCCCAAGCCCAAGGACACTCAGGAGTTCGAGCCCGAAATGCTGCTGGTGCCCTGCGTCGGTTATGGCCCGGACGGCACCCGCCTGGGCTACGGCGGCGGCTTTTATGACCGCACGCTGGCGGCGCTGAGCCCGCGCCCTTTCACCGTGGGGCTGGCCTATGGCCATGGCTACATCCCCTGGCTGGAGGCCGAGCCGCACGATGTGCCGCTGGACGCCATCCTCAACGAGGACGGCGTGGTCTGGCAGCGGTCGGATTGACGACCTGCGCTGAGTGCCAGCGCGCTCGCCAGCGGCCGCGTTCAGGCGGTCTGATTGATGCGCTCGGCGCCGCGCTCGGCCAGTGCGGCAATGGTCTTGGATGGGTTGAGCCCGATCGCCCGTGGCAGCGTGGCACCGTCCATCACGTAGAGGCCCGGATAGCCGAAGACCTGGCCGTAGCCATCGACCACGCCGCGTTCGGTGTCGTCGGCCATGTTGCAGCCGCCCAGCGGATGCGGTGTGACCAGGTTCTTGGCCAGCGTCCAGGTCGGCGGCACAAAGGCCTTGCCACCGGTGGCCTCGCTGAGTTGAACATGGGCCTCGACCATGGCGTTGACGGCCGACTCGCTGCCGCGGTAATCCCAGTTCATCTTGAGCGTGCGCCGCCAGGGCATGTACCAGAGGCGGCCGAGGTAGAGCTCGCCGTCGGCGGCGTCCACCGCCTGGCCAAACCAGGGCATCATGCCCGACAACGGGTCTTGCGCATTGGCATGCTGGCCCAGGCCTTCAAACAGCTTGCGCAGCTTGCCGCCGGGCAGTTGCAGCAAGCGCTGGCGGATGAACTCGCCGGCCAGGTTGGGCACACCGCCGTCCTCGATGAACAGCGCCTCGCCCTTGAAGTGGCCGTCGAGCAGGTCGATCGCGCTGGAGATGGTGGGGCCATGCGAGGGCGAGACCTTGCGGTCACTGTAGAAGGCCGGGGTGACAAAGTCGCCATTGAAGGCCCAGCCCTTGCCCAGCCGGCCTGACAGCCTGGGCAGGGTCTTGAACTCATCGCGGCTGCGCAGCAGCAGTTCGGTGCTGCCGATCGAGCCGGCGGCCAGGATTACCCTGCGGGCGGTGACGCTGCCACGGTTGCGCTGGCCGCCGTCGAGGCGGTCGTAGTGAACACGGTAGCCCGCACCGTCGGCCAGCGGTTCAACCATCATCGCCAGGTGCAGCGCCCGGATCTGCGCACCGCGCTGCTCGGCCACCGCCAGGTAGTTGAGGTCGAGCGTGTTCTTGGCTTTGACCTGGCAGCCGATGTCGCAATTGCCGCAGTGCACGCAGGTGCCTTGCTGCATGCCATGGGCGTTGATCCAGGGCTTGCTGTGGCTGTCGGCGCGGGCCGGCGCGCGCTCGGGGTCGAAATCGGGATCGAAGGTTATCGCCAGCGGCACCTTGTGAAAGCGCGATCCCCAGCCCAGTTTCTCGGCGCCTTCTTGCATCAGCTTGTAGCGCGCGGTGAGTTGGTTGTCGGGCAACGGCGCCAGACCCAGCATCTGGCCGACGCGGTCGTAGTAAGGCTTGAGCGTGGCGAGGTTGATGCCCTGCGGCCAGCGCCGGTCAAAGACCTCGGCCTTGGCGTCGACCGAGACATTGGCGTAGATCAACGAGCCGCCGCCCACGCCCGCACCGGCAGCCACCCACATGTCGGAGAAGGTGCGCAGATCGGCCCAGCCGTTGAACAAGTGTGGCTGGTCCTGGTTCCACAGCCAGTCGTCATCAGCGTCGCGCGGGTAGGTTTGCGGCGTCCAGCGCCGGCCCCGCTCGAGCACCAGCACGCGCTGGCCGGCCTCGGCCAGTCGGCAGGCCGACACGGCACCGCCAAATCCGCTGCCGATGATCACCACGTCGTGGTCAAGCTGTGCCATGGGGAGTGCTCTTTCTCTGGGTCGGTCTGCTGGGTGGGCTGCTTGCGGGCGGCAAGGCAGGCGGGCGCGGTCAGTCGTCGGGTTTGTTCAGCACATAGGTGCGGGTGAGTTCGCGGCTGAAGAAGCCGAAAAACTTGGCCTTGGCGCTGGCTGACTCCATGAAGCTGTCGCTGTCGGTGGCCTCCAGTGTGCCGAGCAGCTTGAACAGATCAACCATGCCCAGCGACAACACGCCGGCGCCGACCACCGGGCCCGAGGCATCGGCGCCCTGATGCAAGGTGGTGAACAGCGTAGTGGTCTCGCCCCACAGCCGCAGCGGGCTGCCCAGCTTGACATGCTTCTTGCCGGCCAGGTACCAGCGCTTGCCGGCATGCAGGAAGCCCAGCTCATAGACCATGTAGGTCAGCTCGGGCTGGCCACTGGGGCTGAACAGGCCGAACACGCCGCGGTCAGCGTCCATCGCCATGCCCATGGGCGCGAAATCGATCTTGCCGTTGAGATCGGCCTTGTGCTCGGGGTCGGCAATGAAGGCGTCGATGTCGTGGATGCGGATGGTGGCGTGCATCGCCAACTGGTCGCGGCCCTTGGCGCCGGCGGCCGGGTCGGTGGTGCCGAGCGCGAAGCCGCCGGCCATGGTCTCGCGGAAGGTGATGCCGGTGTGGTCGTCTTTGACGAATGCGGGCATGGGGGTCTCCTGGGCTGGTGGCTGCTGCGGCCTCACTGCAAGGCCGCGAGCATCGTCGGAAAGGTGTCGCGCGCGGCGTGCTGGCCGAGAAAGACATCGAGGTGACCATAGTCGTCAAACACATGGAAGCTGTGGCGGCCGGGTTGGTGCTGCTCAAACCAGGCATGGCTGCTTTGTTGGCTTTGCCACTGAAAGCAGTCGTTGCGGCGCCCGGCAACAAAGCTGAAGCGGGCCTGGGTGCGTGGCGCCGCCGCTGCATAGTCGGCTGGCAGCCCCGGCAGCGCCTCCTGGCGCAGCAGACGGCCGGCGGCGATGCAGCGGCCGATCTGGCGGAAGAAGCTCAGCGGCACAGCGGCAAACTCATCGCTGAGCCAGTCATGCGTTGCCGGGTTCAGGTTCTCGTGCCGCCACAGCACCGGAAAACCGGTGCCATAGGTGAAACTGGCGAAACGGCAGACGCCATTGCTGCACTCGTGGTGGGTGAGCCGCACCAAGGCCGCCAGGCTGCGTGCGGCCCAGCGGTCGGCGCCGTCGCCACGGCCCTCGCCCCACATCGGGTTGAGGCGGTCGGTCATCAGGCCGACCAGCGGCACCGCGTAGCGGCTCTTCAGGCGCGAGAGGGTGCTGACCTGCGGGTGCAGCGATACCGCATTGCTGACGATCACATCGACCTGCGGCAGCAGCCCGCAGACCGCCGACATCGTGAAGCTGGTCGAGCCCTGGCAGTGGATCACTGCCTTCAGGCTGCTGGCGCCGGTTTCCGCCAGCACCTTGGCCACCGCCGAAGGATGGTCGTAGAGCGCGGCCTGGTCCAGCGTCCAGTGGCACATCGGCAGGTCGATGCTGGCGCGCCAGTTCTCCAGCCAGACGTCGTGCCCGGCATCGAGCAGGGCATCGACAAAGCTGTGCTGCACCGGCGGGCGGAAGATGTTGGCCCGCACGCCGGCGCCATGGACCAGCAGCACCGGGCCCTTGTCGGGCGCGCGCCTGCCCCGCACCTGAATCAGGTTCAGCGCCCGGCCGTCACCGGCCGCAAACGGAACCACTCGATCTGCCGCCATCTGCTGTGTCCATAGGTGGATGTCGAATCATTGTCATGGCGCAAGAGGGCGATCAGCCCTGCTTGTGCCGCCGACCCCCCCAAGCTGAAGTTCAGCCCAGCACGACAAGGGTTGATTGACGTTTACGTAAACGTCAATCGATAATGCCCGCTTAGGCGACAGAGCCCGCTTGCTAAGCTGGGGTCTTTCAGAACATCCGATTCCGGAGACGGCATGGCCCACCTGCAGAGCAAGCTCAATCCCCGCGCGCAAACATTTCGCGACAACGCGACAGCGATGCGCGCGCTGGTCGACGACCTCAATGCCAAGCTGGCACGCATTGCCGAGGGCGGCGGCGCTGCGGCGCGTGCCAAGCACCTGGGCCGTGGCAAGCTGCTGCCACGTGAGCGGGTTGAGCGGCTGCTTGATCCGGATACGCCGTTTCTGGAGATCGCGCCGCTGGCCGCGCTCGGCCTCTACCCCGAGAAAGACGGCAGTGACGCAGCGCCCTGCGCTGGCCTGATCGCCGGCATCGGCCGCGTTGCCGGTATCGAGTGCCTGATCGTCTGCAACGACGCCACCGTCAAGGGCGGCACCTACTACCCGTTGACGGTCAAGAAGCACTTGCGGGCGCAGGAGATCGCGGCGCAGAACCACCTGCCCTGCATCTACCTGGTCGATTCGGGCGGCGCCAATCTGCCCAACCAGGACGAGGTGTTTCCGGACCGCGACCATTTCGGCCGCATCTTCTACAACCAGGCCAACCTGTCGGGCGCCGGCATCCCACAGATCGCGGTGGTGATGGGCAGCTGCACCGCCGGCGGCGCCTATGTGCCGGCGATGAGCGACGAGACCATCATCGTCAAGGAGCAGGGCACCATCTTTCTGGGCGGACCGCCGCTGGTGAAAGCGGCCACCGGCGAGGTGGTCAGCGCCGAGGACCTGGGCGGCGGCGATGTGCACACGCGCTTGTCGGGCGTGGCCGACCATCTGGCTGAAAACGACCTGCATGCGTTGGCGCTGGCGCGACAGGCGGTGAGCCGGCTCAACCGCATCAAACCGCAGCCGCTGGCGCTGCAGCCGAGCATGTCGCCGCGCTTTGCGCCGGCAGAACTGCACGGCGTGATCCCCACCGATACGCGCAAGCCCTTTGACGTGCGCGAGGTCATCGCCCGCGTTGTCGACGACAGCGTCTTCGACGAGTTCAAGTCGCGCTACGGCGCCACCCTGGTCTGCGGCTTCGCCCACATCGAGGGCCTGCCGGTGGGCATCGTCGCCAATAACGGCATCCTGTTCGCCGAGAGCGCCAACAAGGGCGCGCACTTCATTGAGCTGTGCTGCCAGCGCAAGATCCCGCTGGTTTTTTTGCAGAACATCACCGGCTTCATGGTCGGCCGCAAGTACGAGGCCGAGGGCATCGCCCGTGCCGGCGCCAAGATGGTCACCGCCGTGGCCTGCGCCGCAGTGCCCAAGTTCACGGTGATCATCGGCGGCAGTTTTGGCGCCGGCAATTACGGCATGTGCGGCCGGGCTTATTCGCCGCGCTTCCTGTGGATGTGGCCCAACGCGCGCATCAGCGTGATGGGCGGCGAGCAGGCCGCCAGCGTGCTGGCCACGGTGCGGCGCGATGGCATCGAGGGCCGTGGCGGCAACTGGAGCGCTGAGGAGGAGGCGGCCTTCAAGGCGCCGATCCTGGCCCAGTACGAAGCCCAGGGTCATCCTTACTTCGCCAGTGCCAGGCTGTGGGACGACGGCGTGATCGACCCGGCCGATACCCGGCGCGTGCTGGCGCTGGGCTTGAGCGCCAGCCTGAACGCGCCGATTCCTGAGACCCGCTTTGGCGTTTTCCGGATGTGAGGTAGAGTGTGTATGAAATAGTATAGTCATACACATCACACGCATCACACGCATCACACGCATCACACACACACCATGCGCACCAACATCGTGATTGATCCAGCCCTGCTTGAAGCCGCCATGAAGGCCGGGCCCTACACGACCAAGAAGGACGCTGTCGAGGCCGGTTTGGCGTTGTTGGCCCGGCAGGCGGCCTACCGCGAGGTGTTGAAGTGGCGCGGCAAGCTGCATTGGGAAGGCGACGAATCGATCGACTGGACCCGGCCACCTGAGCCGCAGGCGCAGCGTGGCACCCCGCCGCAGGCGCAAGACAGCGCGCCGGAGGGCCGCCGTGCTCGTCGTTGATTCCAGCGTCTGGATCGACTTTTTTCGCGGCACGGTCGATGCGCGCACGGATGAGTTGGGCCACTTGTTGCAAGGCAGCGATGTGCGCATCGTCGTGCCTGACTTGGTGTTGTTCGAGGTATTGCGGGGTTTTCGGCTCGACAGTGAGCACCGCCGGGCGCGCGGCCTGTTGGAAGTCTTCGGCATCGAGGCGACGGGCGGCGCGGCGCTGGCCGTGAGCGCCGCCGAGCATTACCGCGCGCTGCGGGCGGTGGGGCGCACGGTGCGTGGGCCGATCGATGCGCTGATTGCGGCCCACTGCATCGACCGCGACTACCTGTTGTTGCACAACGACCGCGATTTCGACGCCTACAGCATCCACCGCGGCCTGCGCAGCTGGCTGCATTGAGGCCACCGTGTCGAGCGCCGGCAACCTTGCACTGCGTCCGCTGGCGCCCACCGATTCACTCGCCGCGCTGTCGCGCTGCACACCGCCGCGCCGGCAGCGCCTTTGCGCCAACGCTGCGCCAACGCTGCGCCGGCGCCGCCGGCCTGATCGCCTGATGGAGACAAGCATGTACAAGAAGATCCTGATTGCCAACCGCGGTAACCGCCGCGGCGCAGCCGCGGGGGCGGCGAAGCCAGAATGCCTGGCGCGCGCAGCGCGTGCAGGCGATCGCACTGCGGGAGCCCAGCATGTTTAAGAAGATCCTGATTGCCAACCGCGGTGACCGCCGCGGCGCAGCCGCGGGGGCGGCGAAGCCAGAATGCCTGGCGCGCGCAGCGCGTGCGGGCGATCGCACTGCGGGAGCCCAGCATGTTTAAGAAGATCCTGATTGCCAACTGCGGTGACCGCCGCGGCGCAGCCGCGGGGGCGGCGAAGCCAGAATGCCTGGCGCGCGCAGCGCGTGCAGGCGATCGCACCGCGGGAGCCCAGCATGTTTAAGAAGATCCTGATTGCCAACCGCGGTGAGATCGCCTGCCGCGTCGCCGCCACCGCGCGCCGGCTGGGCATCCGCACCGTCGCGGTGTACTCCGAGGCCGACGCCCAGGCCCGCCATGTCTTGGCCTGCGACGAAGCGGTGGCCATCGGCGGCGCTGCGCCGCGCGACAGCTACTTGCGCGCCGACCGCATCCTCGAGGTGGCCAAGGCCACCGGTGCGCAGGCGGTGCACCCAGGCTATGGCTTCCTGTCGGAAAACGCCGAGTTTGCCCAGGCCTGCGCCGACGCTGGCATCGCCTTCATCGGCCCGCCGCCGTCAGCCATTGCGGCGATGGGCAGCAAGTCGGCCGCCAAGACGCTGATGGGCGAGGCCGGCGTGCCGCTGGTGCCCGGCTACCACGGCGAAGACAACGATCCGGCGCTGCTGGCGCGCGAGGCCAATCGCATCGGCTACCCGGTGCTGATCAAGGCCAGCGCGGGCGGCGGTGGCAAGGGCATGCGGCGGGTTGACCAGGCCGAGGACTTTGCCGCCGCGCTGGCCTCGTGCCAGCGCGAGGCGCAGTCCAGCTTCGGCAATGCCCATGTGCTGGTTGAGCGCTATGTGCTGCGGCCGCGCCACATCGAGATCCAGGTCTTCGGTGACAGCCACGGCGGCTGCGTGCACCTGTTCGAGCGCGACTGCTCGGTGCAGCGCCGCCATCAAAAGGTGCTTGAAGAAGCCCCGGCACCTGGCATCAGCGAGGCCCGCCGTGCCGAGATGGGCGCTGCGGCGGTGGCTGCCGCGCGCGCTGTGGGTTATGTCGGCGCCGGCACGGTGGAGTTCATCGCCGAAGAGGTGAACGACGGCGACCTGCGCTTCTATTTCATGGAAATGAACACCCGGCTGCAGGTGGAGCATCCGGTCACCGAGGCCATCACCGGGCTCGACTTGGTGGAGTGGCAGTTGCGCGTTGCCGCCGGCCAGCCGCTGCCGCTGCGCCAGCAGGATCTTTCAATCACCGGCCACGCCATCGAGGCCCGCATCTGCGCCGAGAACCCCGACGCCGGCTTTTTGCCGGCCACCGGCACGATGGACGTGCTGCGCTGGCCGCCGCATGTCAGCTTCCAGCGCGCCAACGCCTTCACCTCGGTGCGGGTGGATGCCGGCGTGCGCGAGGGCGACGCCATCAGCCCGCATTACGACTCGATGATCGCCAAGCTGATCGTGCACGGCGATGACCGCGCCCAGGCGCTGGCGCGGCTGGCGGCGGCGCTGGCCGCCACCCACATCGTCGGCCTGCATACCAACGTGGCCTTTTTGCGCCGAGTGGTCAACAGCGACTCGTTTGCCACCGCTGACCTGGACACCGCGCTGATCGAGCGTGAACGCGCGGTGCTGCTTGACCAGCCGGCGATGCCGATCGAGATCGCCGCCGCCGGCGTGGTCGCGCATGCGCTGGCCGAGGAGGCCTCGGCGGCTGATGCCGACCCCTGGTCAACGCGCGACGGTTATCGGCTGCACGGCGGCGCGCGGCGCCACTTTGACCTTGAACATGCCGGCGCAATGCACGCCGTCGCCCTGGCGCGGCCGCACAGCACGTCGGTTGAGGCCCGCTGCGAGCTGCAGATTGGCGAGCAGCGCTGGCCGATCAGCGCCACCGCCCTGGGCAGCGACCGCCATGACGTCACGCTGGGTGATCAAAGGCTGCAGCTGACGGTGTATGCCCATGGTGAGCGCATGGCGGTGTTTGCGCCCGAGCACAGCGCGGTGCTGCGCCAGATCGACGCCATTGCCCATGCCGGCGAAAGCGCTGCCGAGCCCGGCCGCCTTACCGCGCCGATGCCCGGCAAGGTGATCGCCTTTTTGGCAGCGGTGGGCGATCGGGTCAGCCGGGGCCAGGCGTTGGCGGTGATGGAGGCGATGAAGATGGAGCACACCTTGCATGCGCCGCGCGATGGCCTGGTGGCCGAACTGCTTTATGCGGTGGGCGATCAGGTGGTCGAAGGCGGTGAACTGCTGCGACTGGCCGAGGCTTGAGATCTTGCCAGCGTTGGCAAGCGTGCACTGCGGCGGGGGCTCACTTGTTGCGGCCGGTCAAGCGTGACAGCCAGCCGCGGCGGCGTTCTTTGTCAGCGCCGCGTGGCGCGGGCTCGTCGTGAGTGTGAGTGGTGTGGCCCTGCTGCGAACCGGGTGCCGGCGTGATCGGCGGTGGCTGGCTGAGTCCGAAGCCCGAAGTATCACGGCCCCACTCGTTGGCCAGCACAGCATGGCCCGGCGCACCGCGCTGGCCCGCCGCTGCCATCGTGGCGACGCGAAACAGCGCTGCCAGCGGCACCAACTCGCCGCCCGGCACGGCGTCGCAGACCAACAGCACGTCGCGTGCATAGCGTGCATCAGACAGCAGACGCTCGACCTCGATGTCATGGCCAATCTCGCGCAGCAGCAAACGGTGGATGCGGGTGGCCAGCTGCGTCCGGCTCATGCTCAGCGCCACGATCAGGCTCCTGGATGGGGTGTCGGCGCCGACGGCACCGAAGGCACTCACAGTGCTTCATTCTGCGCCACTGCCCCGACACCCCCATCCCCACGTTGCCGGCCCGGCTGGGGCAGGCTCACGATAATGGGTGCTCAGCAAAGGTAGACCATGATTCCAAAACACGTCACCCTGGTGGACGTCGGCCCCCGCGACGGTTTGCAAAACGAGAAACAGGCAGTGGATACCGCGCACAAGGTTGCGCTGGTGCATGACCTGCAGGCCGCCGGTCTGCGCGAGATCGAGGTCACCAGCTATGTCAGCCCGAAGTGGGTGCCGCAGATGGCCGACAATGCCAAGGTGATGGCCGCCATCACACGCCAGCCTGGTGTGCGTTACAGCGTGCTGGTGCCCAACATGCTGGGGCTGCAGGCGGCGCTGGCCGGCGGTGACGCCACCCGGCCCGATGAGGTGGTGGTGTTTGGCGCAGCCAGCCAAGCCTTCAGCCAGCGCAACATCAATTGCAGCATCGAAGAGAGCATCGAGCGCTTTGCGCCGGTGGTGGCGGCGGCGCTGGCGGCCGGCGTCAAGGTGCGCGCGGCCATCAGCTGCGCGCTGGGCTGCCCTTACCAGGGCGAGGTCTCGGCCGACGAGGTGGAGCACCTGGTCAAGCTGTTCAAGCAGATCGGCGTGCAGCATTGCGGCGTGGCCGACACCATCGGCGTGGGCACACCACTGAAGGTGCAGGCGGCGATGGCGCGTGCGCTCAAGCACTTCCCGCTGTCTGAGGTGAGCGGCCATTTCCACGACACCTACGGCCAGGCGCTGGCCAACATCCACGCCTGCCTGCAGATGGGCATCCATACCTTCGATACCAGCGTCGCCGGCCTCGGCGGCTGCCCCTATGCCAAGGGCGCCACCGGCAACGTGGCCACCGAGGACGTGGTCTTCATGCTGCAGGGCATGGGTATCGATACCGGCATCGATCTCGACAAGCTGGTCGATGCCGGCGCCCGCATCAGCGGTGTGCTGGGCCGGCCGCCGGTATCTCGGGTGGCCAAGGCGCTGCTGATCAAGCGCGGCCAGGTGATGGCATGAGCGCTGGCCAGGCGGTTGCGCCCGCACCCGCACCCGCACCCGCACCCGCACCCGCACCCGCGCGTGCTGATCGGCCCGAGGGCTTTCGTCGTGTTGCGCAGCTGCTGGCCGAGTGTGGCCATCGCCATGCGCCGCGCTGGCTGGAAGTCTCGGCACGCACCTGTGCCGAGGCTGCCGAGGCACTGGACGTGCAGGTCGGCCAAATCGCCAAGAGTGTGATCTTCCGCCGCCGCCACGACGGCGTGGCGGTGCTGGTGGTGGCTGCGGGTGATCAACGGGTGGACGAAAACAAGGTAGCTGCGCAGGTTGGCGAGATCGGCCGTGCCGACGCCGATTTTGTCAAACAGCAAACCGGCTTCTCGATTGGCGGCGTCGCGCCGGTGGCGCATCTGCAAGCGCCGGTGGTGTTGATCGACCAGTCGCTGCTGCGCTTTGGCGAGATCTGGGCGGCTGCCGGCCATCCCAACGGCGTGTTCTGCCTCAGCCCGCAAGAGCTGCTGGCGTTAACTGGCGCGCCCGCGCTGGATGTGGTGCAAGTCGGATGAGCACGGCAGCACGCACGGCCGGTGTGGCCAGCCCCTGCATCAACATTTGCCGCATGGATGAACGCAGCGGCTGGTGTGAGGGCTGCTTGCGCACGCTCGATGAGATCGCCAGCTGGGGCGGTCTGGACGATGTTGGCCGGCGCGCGGTGCTGCAGCAACTGCGGCCACGCCGATTGACGCGGCGGACAATGCTGGCAGCGCAGGGCGGCGAAGCACCGGCACCGGCGCCGGCTCCGGCACCGGCAGCGGCACCAGAGCGCGAATGAAACGCATCGACTTCTATTTCGACGTCATTTCGCCCTATGCCTGGCTGGCCTTTGAGCGCGTGCCGCAGGTGCTTGAAGGCTTGAGCGTCGAGCTTCGCTACCAGCCGGTCTTGCTGGCCGGCCTGCTGGCGCACTGGGGCACCAAAGGGCCGGCCGAGACCGCGCCCAAGCGTGATTGGACCTATCGCCATGTGGCCTGGCTGGCGGCGCAGCAGGGCTGCCCACTGCAGTTGCCACAGCCGCATCCCTTCAATCCACTGGCCTTGCAGCGGCTGGCGTTGGCATCGGCGCCGGCCGGTGGCACGCCCAACCGGCGCACGGTGGAGCTGCTGTTCCGCCATGTCTGGTGCCGCGATGGTGCCGACCCCAACCAGCCGGCCGCGCTGGCCGCGTTAACCAAGGCGGTGGCGCCGCAGCGCGATCCGGCCACTGACGATCTCAAGGCCGAGTTGCGCCAACGCACCGAGGCGGCGGCCGTTGCCGGCCTGTTCGGCGTGCCCAGCCTGGTGCTTGAGGGCCGCAGCTTCTTCGGCCTTGACAGCTTGCCGATGCTGCGCGCTGCGCTGCAGGCTGAGCCCTGGTTCGCCGGCCCCGCCTGGGACGAGGCCGGCCAGCAAGCGCCCGGCCAGCAGCGCAGGCCACGCTGACGCGCCAGGCTTGCCACGGCCACGGCCGCGCTGACAGGCCCACGTTGCGGCGGCCGAGCCTGCCGCCGGCTTGACCCGTGTCAAACGGGTTCAGGGGCTGTCCGGCCTAAAGTGGTGCTCATCCCCCCAGCCAGGTGCTTGTCATGTTCCGCAACCTCTTTGTTCCGATTGACGGCACGGCGTCCAGCGCCCGTGCGATGGACGCCAGCATCGCGTTGGCCAGCCAGCTCGGCGCGGCCATCACCGGCTTTGTGGTCGAGCCCGACACGCCCACGCCCAAGATCGGTACCACGTTGCCGGCCTACCAGGCCGCCACCGAACGCCATATCGAGCAGACCGACAGCCATGCACGCCAGCTGTTGACGGCCTTCGAGCTCAAGGCCAAGACCGCCGGCGTGGCCTTCACCGGCCTGCATGCACGCACCGACGGGGTTGATCGCGCCATCATCGAGCAGGCCGAAGCATCGGGCTGCGACATGATCGTGATGCTGACCCACGGCCGCGGCAGGTTTGGCGAGTTCTTGTTTGGCTCGCATACCAAGACCGTGCTGTCGAGCAGCAAGCTGCCTTTGCTGGTATTGCACTGAAGCGCCGCGGCTGCGGCCGATCATCGCGCCAGATCAGCTTGCCAGATCATCGCGCCAACAAGGGCAGGCGATCCAGCCGGCCCTCGATGTTGGCCATCAGTCGGCGGTACTCCGGCGCATCAACGCCGCCGTAGCGGCGATTGAATTCGGCCTCGCTCAGTGACTCAGGCAGATCGCGGATGTCGGGCAGCAAGTCGGCCTCGCTCACACCTTTGGCCAGCCGGGCCTGCAGTTGCTGCGGCTGGCGCACGGCTTGCAGGCCCAGCCGGCTGCCGGCGCGGTCGGCGGCCAGGTCATTGAAGCTGAAGCCGCTGCCGCCGCGCGAGTCTGAGACCTCTTTGTAGAGGCCGATCGCATCGGCCAGCGGGCCGCCGCGCTCAGCCGCCAGCGCCGCCGAGATCAGAAAGTGCTGCGCCGTGTCGGGCCGCCCGGCCAGCGTGCTGCGCAGCGGCCGGCCGGCCGAGCGCGGCATGCCCAGCACCGGCGCCAGGCCAGAGCCGTAGGCGCCAAAGGCCAGCGCCACCAGTGCGGCGCGGTTTTCGAGTTCGGCACTGGCCGCATCGGTTGAGCGCTGCGCCGCCAGTGTGAACATCGGCGCCAGCAGCCGGCTGGCTGAGGGCACGGCGCCGGCGCCGAGTTCGGTCGCCAGTGCGTCCAGCCGATCAGCGTAAACCTGCAGCCGTGCCCGCTCTTCGGCGCCCAGCAGCGACTGGCTCAAGGTCAGCCCTGGGTTGTCAGGCCAGGCATAGGCCAGCACCAGTTGTTGCGGCCCGAATCCGATCCGGCTAACCACCTGCTGCGCCAATGCGCCGCGCGCCTGCCAGCCCAGCGCCGTCAGCAAGCGCGGCAGCGCGGCCTCGGCCAGCCAGCCAGGCACCGGCAGGCGGCCGATGCGCAGGCGCTGCACCGACGGCAGGCCTTGGGTCTCACGCAGCACGGCCTGCAGATTCAGCCAATGTGAACCCAGCGGCGCCGGCAGCGGCAGGCTGGCCTGTACCAGCGCCAGGCCCGGCTGCAGGCGCACGCGGCTGCGCACATCGGCCAGCCGCAGCGCGGCCTGGCCCAGCAGCAGCTCCAGATCGCGCTGCGACAACACCAGCGCGCGGGTGATGCCCGGCAGCGCACCGCGCGGATCGTTGTGCCGGATCAGCGCGCGGGCGCGGGCGATGTCCTCATGGGAGACCACCGTGGTGGGTGGCAGCAGTGGCCGGTCCTGGATCGCCAGCCACAGGCCAGCCGCCAGCGCCGCCAGCAGCAGCAGGGCCAGCGCCAAGATCCAGGCCAGCAGGCGGGAGACGATGTGCATGGCCTTCAGTCTGCCAGCTTCGGCGCGGCTGCCCGGCACTGCGGCCGCTTACCAGGGATCGACAAAGCGGCTGCCATGGCGTGGCCGAGGGCGGGTGCAGCTGTCGAGGCCGCGAATCAACCAGGCGCGGGTCTCGGCGGGGTCGATCACCGCGTCGATCTCCAGATGCGTGGCCATGTTGATGGCCGAGCCGTTGGCGTACTGGCGCGCCACCAGCTGCTGGTACAGCGCCTCGCGGGTTCTTTCGCCATCTGGCCCCGCTGCGGCGGCTTCCAACTCCTTGCGGTAGCCTAGCTTTACCGCGCCCTCCAGCCCCATGCCGCCAAATTCACCGCTCGGCCAGGCGACGGTGAACACCGGTGCATCAAAGCCGCCCACCGCCATCGCCTGCGCGCCCAGGCCGTAGCCCTTGCGCACCACCACCGTGAAGCAAGGCACCTGCAGATGCGCGGCGGTAACAAACAGCCGGCTGGCATGGCGCACCTGGGCTTGGCGCTCAACCTCGGGGCCGACCATGAAGCCCGGCGTGTCGCACAGGCTGAGCAGCGGCAGGCCATGCGCGTTGCACAACTGCATGAAACGCGCGGCCTTGTCGGCACCATCGGGGTCGATCGCACCACCCAGGTGATGCGGGTTGTTGGCGAAGATGCCGATCGGCCGGCCCTCAATGCGCGCCAGCGCGGTGACCATGCCGGCGCCCCAGCCGCGGCGCAGCTCGAGCACGCTGCCGCTATCGGCCAGCGCGGCCAGCACGGCGCGCATGTCGTAGACACGCAGCCGGTTCTCGGGCACCAGGTGGCGCAGCGCGCGGGCGTCGCCGGCCTGCCAGCCTGGCACGCGGCCCTGGAAGTAGCCCAGGTATTGCTTGGCGGTGGCCACCGCTGCGGCCTCGTCGGCCACCAGGATGTCGATCACGCCGTTGTGGTGCAGGTCGGCGGCGGGGCCGATCTCCTCGGGCCGGTAGAGGCCCAGGCCGCCGCCCTCGATCATCGCCGGCCCACCCAGGCCGATGTTGGCGGCGGCGGTGGCGATGATCACGTCGGCGCAGCCCAGCAGCGCGGCATTGCCGGCAAAGCAGCGGCCATGCACCACGCCGACCACCGGCACCTGGCCCGACAGCGCGGCAAACTGGCTGAAGGTGTGGTTGTTCAGCCCGGCGACGATCGGCATGTCGACATCGCCGGGCCGGCCGCCGCCGCCCTCGGCAAACAGCACCATCGGCAGCTGCCACTGCTGTGCCAGGCCCAGCAGCCGGTCTTTCTTCTGGTGGTTGCGCCAGCCCTGCGTGCCGGCCAGCACGGTGTAGTCGTAGGCCATCACCGCGCAGCGGCTGCGCTCGGGGCCATGCTCGGCGGCGTTGATGGTGCCGATGCCGGTGACCATGCCGTCGGCCGGCGTATTGCGGATCAGGTCGTCGAGCGTGCGGCGGCGGGTTTGTGCGGCGATGGCGTAGCCGCCGTACTCGCTGAACGAGCCTGGGTCGCAGAGATCGGCGATGTTTTCGCGCGCGCTACGGCCGCCGGCGGCATGGCGGCGGGCCACCGCCTCGGGGCGGGCGGCGTCCTGCAGCAGCGCGTCACGCTCAAGCACACGCTGCAGGTCGGCGCGGATGTGGCCGAGGTCGTGCGCCTGGGCTTCGGCGGCCAGTGCCTGCGCTTGCTCGACCGGCTGCAGCGCCATCAGCAACTGGCCTTCGGCCACGTAGTCGCCCGCTGCCACCGCCAGCGTCACCACCCGGCCGGCCGCCGGCAGGTTGATGCCATGCTGCATCTTCATGGCCTCGAGCACCAGGGCCTCGGCGCCGGCAGCCAGGGTGTCGCCGGGCGCGGCGTTGAACTGCACCAGCTTGCCGGCCATGCTGGCGCGCAGCGCCAACTGGTTATCGGGCAGCGCCGCGTCGGCCGGCCGCGCTGCTGCCGCGCCGGCCGGGTTGGCTGGGCTGGCCGCGAGGTGCGGCTGGGCATCGTCGTGATCGGCCAGCCGCGACTGCAGCGCCGGCCACTCAGCCTCCAGCCAACGGGTGTGGATGCGCTGGTGTGCCAGATCGTCATGCGCGGCCAGCGCGCGCAGCAGCGGCAGGTTGCTGGCCAGGCCGTCGAGCCGGCACTCGGCCAGCGCACGCTGCGAGCGGCGCAGCGCCTGCGCAAAGTTGCCCGGGTGGTGCACGATCAGCTTGGCCAGCAGGCTGTCGTAGTGCGGTGACGGCGCCAGCCCGGCAAAGGCCTGGCTGTCGATTCGCACACCCGGCCCCTGGGCAAAGTCGCAGCGCGTGATCAAGCCGGACGCCGGCCGCGCCTGACCTTGCTCATCCAGCGTTTCAGCGTTGATGCGCCACTGCAGCGCAAAGCCGCGGGCGGCTGGTGGCTGCGCCGGGTCCAGCCCCAGCGCAGCCAGCGTGCTGCCGGCGGCCACAGCGATCTGCGCGGCCACCAGATCGACACCGGTCACCGCCTCGGTGATGGTGTGCTCTACCTGCAGCCGCGGGTTGGCCTCGATGAAGACAAACGGCAGGGCGGTGGACGATTCGTCGAGCAGAAACTCGAAAGTGCCCAAACCCTGGTAAGCGCTGCAGCGCGCCAGCGTCAGCGCGGCGTTGATCAACTGCTCGCGCAGGGCCGGCGCCAGCCGCGGGCTGGGCGCAATTTCCACCAGCTTCTGAAAGCGCCGCTGCAGCGTGCATTCACGCTCGCCCAGGCTCATCACCTGGCGGCCGTCGCCCAGCACCTGCACCTCAAGGTGGCGGGC
>JBBQJN010000002.1:0-34993 GCA_038325945.1 Burkholderiales bacterium
GAATCGACCGCAGCGGTCCATTTCTCACCGTCTTTTTGCCCCATAGCTGGGCTATGGGGCTGCAAATCCGGCAAGAACTGTCCTCGCTGGGGCCGATTCTCGCTTTTCGACGCCCCAAGCCCGACAGGCTCCTAGCGCGGCAACAGCCGCGCAGCCGCGGCACTCAGCGCCACCGCTGCCGGGCTGCCCGGCAGTGACTCCATCAGCAACTCGCGGCGCTGCACCGCATCGCGCACCGCCTCATCCATCGGCACATCGCCCAGCAGCGTCAGCTTCAGCGGCGCGCTCAACGCGGGGTTGACAAAGCGGTCAACCACCTGCTGCAACTGATGCAGCACAGCCAGCCCGGTGGCGGGCTTGCGTACCTGGTTGACCAGCAGGCGTATCGGTCGCGCCGGCTGGCTGGTGGCGAGCACCTTGATGGTGGCATAGGCATCGGTCACCGAGGTCGGCTCGGGCGTGGCCACAATCAACACCTCATCGGCCAGCGAGATGGTGAACAGCACCACGTCGGAGATGCCGGCGCCGGTGTCGAGCAGCACATGGTCGAAGCGCTGCTGCACCGCGCTGATCACATCGAGCAGCTTATCGCGTACGTCGACGGTGAGGCGCGAGTACTCCACCAGCCCCGAGCCCGCCAGCAGCACCGTGAAACCACAGGGCGCATGCTGCAGGGCCTCGTCGAGCACACAGCGGCCGGTAAAGACATCGTGCAGCGTCAGCCGCGCCGACAGGTTGAGCACCACGTCGAGGTTGGCCAGGCCGAGGTCGGCGTCCAGCACCAGCACCCGCTGGCCGGCGCGGGCCAGTGCCGCCGCCACATTGGCCGCGACAAAGGTCTTGCCAACGCCGCCCTTGCCACTGGTGATGGCGGTGATGCGGGCGCGCTGCGGGCCGGCAGCGGCCGGTGCGGCTGGAACACTCATGCGGAATCCTGGATCATGGCGTCACCCAGCAACATCGCACGCTCTTGCGCGCTGACGGCCGGGGTGAGGTTGTGCTCAAAGCAGACGCGGTCGCGCCCTTCCGATTTGGCACGGTAAAGCTGCAGATCGGCACGCTGCAGCCAGATGCCGGGCGTGGAGCGCACCCATTGCGGTGCATAAGCGCCGCCGACGCTGACGGTCACCGCCAGGCGCACGCCGCCGGGCAGGCTGATGGCGCTGCGCGCCACCTGATGGCGCAAGCGCGCCGCTACCTGCGGCCCACAGGCGCTGGGGCAGTTGGGCAGCAGCACCGCGTACTCCTCGCCACCAATGCGCGCCACCAGATCCATCGGCCGCACGCTGTCCGACAAGGCCTGACCGACGGCCTTGATCACCAGGTCTCCCACCGCATGACCATGGTTGTCGTTGACCAACTTGAAGTGGTCGATATCGACCATCAGCAACAGCGCCGACTCACCGGCCCGCGCAACGCGGTCCACCTCACGCGCCAGTGCCAGTTCAAAGTTACGCCGATTGGCCAGACCGGTGAGTGCATCACGGCTGGACAAATCAACCAGTTGGTCGATCACTTGCTGCAAATAAGCGACCGATCCTGCGTCATGCGCCGGCTCGTCGCGTCCGGCCTGCTGCAACAGTGCCAAGGCCGCAGCCAGCTGCAAGGGCTGGTCTTCGGTCAGGTCGATGGGGCTGGTCGGTTGATCCACGCGCGATGGGAAGGTGGTCAGGGGCATGGGCATAAGCGGCAAAATCGAGTCTAGCAGTGCCTTTGCTGCGCTCGGGGCCAAACAGGGGCATCGACGCCCTGCTGTTCGCCCGATACACGCGGCTCGTCAAACGCCGGGCCGACGCAAGCTGCCTCATGCTCCTCGGCAGTCTGACGCGAAGCAGCAGGTCTGGGGCGTCTCTCAAGCCTCTTACCGCACGCCCGCTGACCGCTCCCTCCTGTGCGACCGCCGGTGACAGCACGACCTACCGTGCCAGCGCCAGCGGCTACAGGAACAAGGCCTGCAGGTCAGACAAAAAATCGAAGCCGCGCGGCGTCGGCCAAACGCGCTGGAAGTCGCGCTCGATCAGGCCCTTGGCCTCGGCCTCGGCCAGCGGCTTGGCGATCGCCGTCAGAGGCAGGCCGGTGCGTGCCGTGAAGTCGGCCAGCGCAAAGCCATCGCGCAATCGCAGCGCATTGAGCATGAACTCAAACGGCAGCTGGGCGCGTGGCACCTCGTCGTCATTGCTCATGGCCTGGCCGTCCAGCGCCTTGCTCATGTAGCTGTTGGGCTCTCGCCAGCGCACCTGACGCACCACCCGGTGCGGATAGCTCAGCTTGCCATGGGCGCCGGCGCCGATGCCCAAGTAATCGCCAAACTTCCAGTAATTCAGGTTGTGCGCGCAGCGGTGGCCGCTGCGCGCGAAGGCCGAGACCTCGTAGCGCTGCAGCCCGGCGCCGGCCGTGCGCTGGCAGATCAGGTCGAGCATGTCGCTGGCCAGATCAACGTCGGGCAGGCCGGTGGGCGGCGCCACCGCAAAACGGGTATTGGGCTCTATCGTCAGGTGGTAGATCGACAAATGCGGCGGCGCAAAGCCCAGCGCGGTGTCGAGGTCGGCTTGCAGTTGCGCCAGGTTCTGGCCGGGCAGCGCGTACATCAGGTCGAGGTTGAAGGTATCAAAACAGGCGGCGGCCTCGGTCAGCGCGGCACGGGCTTGGGCGCCGTCGTGCACGCGGCCAAGCTTGGCCAGCATGGCGTCGTCAAAGCTTTGCACGCCCACCGACAAGCGGTTGACGCCGGCAGCGCGAAAGGCCTTGAAGCGCTCACGCTCGAAACTGCCGGGGTTGGCTTCGAGCGTGATCTCGCAGCCCGGCAGCAGCGGCAGGCGGGCGCGAATATCGGCCAGCAGCCGGTTGATGCCATCGGGCGAAAACAGGCTGGGCGTGCCGCCGCCGATGAAGATGCTGATCACCGGCCGGCCCCAGACCTGCGGCAGCGCGGCCTCCAGATCGGCCAACAGCGCGTCGAGGTAGCGCGCCTCGGGCAGGCCGCCGTCTGCCGCTTCAGGCCGCCCAAAGCTGGGCACGCCTCCCCGGGGCGCCGATGCCGAAGGCATCTTGGGGGCCAGTGCATGCGAGTTGAAATCGCAGTACGGGCATTTGGCGATGCACCACGGCAGATGCACATACAGCGACAACGGCGGCGATTCACCCAGTTGCAGCGTGCCGGGCCGCAGGTAGCGGGAGACAAGGTCCACGGTGCGTGCCGACGTCAGGGCGCTAGGTGCCATGCGTCGGCCAGCATGACGCGCAGCGCCGCAGCGGCGCGGGCACGGTGGCTGTGCCGATTTTTGGCCTCGGCATCGAGCTCGGCCACGCTGGCATCAAGCTCGGGAATGAACATCAGCGGGTCGTAGCCGAAGCCCTGCTCGCCGCGCGGCGCTTCGAGCAGCACACCGGACCAGCGGCCCACCGCCACCAGCGGCTCGGGGTCGTCGACATGGCGCACCGCCACCAGCGTGCTGATGAAATGCGCGCGCCGGTCATCCTGGCCTTGCATTTGTGCCAACAGCGCGGCGTTGTTGACGGCGTCCTGGCGGCGGCGCCGCACCTCGCGGGGCTCGCGGGCCTCGCCGGCCAGCACTGGCAGCTCGCCGCCAAAGTGCGCCGAGATCACGCCCGGCGCGCCCCGCAGTGCGCCCAAGCACAGGCCTGAGTCGTCGGCGATCGCCGCACAGCCGCTGGCCAGCGCGGCATGGCGGGCCTTGGCCAGCGCGTTCTCGACAAAGCTGTGGAACGGCTCGTCGGCCTCGCCGATGCCGAGTGCGCTTTGCGGCACGATGTCGAGCGGCAACCCGGCCAACAGGCTGCGCAACTCGGCCAGCTTCTTGGCGTTGTGCGAGGCGAGGATCAGCTTCACCGCGGGTTCAGCCTTTTTGAACTAAGCCAGGCAGCGGCGCGGCCAGCGTGGCGGCCTGCGCCAGCACCAGCTCACGGATGCCCTTGCCGGCCAGCGCCAACAGCGCGTTCATCTCGGCCTGGCTGAAAGCTGCACCCTCGGCCGTGCCCTGCAGTTCAACAAAGCCGCCGGCGCCGGTCATCACCACATTCATGTCGGTGTCGCAGGACGAATCCTCGGTGTACTCGAGGTCGAGCAGCGGCACGCCGGCCACGATGCCGACCGAGACCGCCGCCACTGCGTCCTTGATCGGGCTGGCCAGCAACTTGCCTTCGCGCATCAGCCAGGCCACGGCGTCGGCCGCCGCTACGTAGGCGCCGGTAATGGCCGCGGTGCGGGTGCCGCCGTCGGCCTGCAGCACGTCGCAGTCGATCAGGATGCTGCGCTCGCCCAACGCCGCCAGATCAAAGACGCAGCGCAACGAGCGCCCGATCAGGCGCTGGATCTCCTGCGTGCGGCCGCTCTGCTTGCCACGCGCGGCCTCGCGGGCGCCACGGGTATGGGTGGCACGCGGCAGCATGCCGTACTCAGCGGTGACCCAGCCCTCGCCCGAGCCGCGCTTGTGCGGCGGTACTTTTTCCTCCACCGAGGCGGTGCACAGCACCTGGGTGTGGCCGAAGCTCACCAGCACCGAACCCTCGGCATGGCGGGTGAAGCCGCGCTGGATGATCACCGGACGCATGGCATCGGCGCTGCGGCCGTCACCACGTTCAAAATTGGCGCGCGTTGCGTCGCGCAGGGCATCGGTCATGACCATCCTCAGGTTCTTCTTTGTGACGATCGCTTGATCGCCTCATTGATCTCACGGATCGAGCGCTCGATTTCGGCGTCGTCCAGTTCGTCGGTGTTCAGCTCGTCGCCCGCCAGGCTGGCCTGGATGGTGGAGGCAAACACCTCCTCACCCAGAGAGCGCGTGGACACCGCCTGCGCATTGCCGAGCGACTCGGCGCTTTCCCACTCCACCGCCAGCACGGTGACGTTGTCGCTCTTGGGCCCGCCCTGGCGCAAGGCCTGCTCGGCCAGCTCGGGCACGGCATCGGAAATCGGCCGCTCGCTCAACAGTTGCATGATGGCGGCATCGCTAAGGCTGCCCCACAGGCCATCGCTGCACAGCATCAACCGGTCGCCGGCCTGCAGCTGCAGCGGCCCGCTGCTGTCAACCACCGGTTTGCCTGGGCTGCCCAGGCAGGTGAACAGCACGTTGCGGTTGAAGCGATGCGCGTCGGCCGGCAGCGGCTTGCCCGATTGCAGCAGCGCCTCATGCAGCTCGGAGTAGGAGTGATCGCGCGTGCGCGCCACCAGCTTGTCGCCGCGCACCAGGTAGAGCCGCGAGTCGCCGCAATGCGCCCAGTAGGCCGACTGGCCCTGCAACACACAGGCCACGACGGTGGTGCGCGGCGTATCCATCAGGCCGCGGTCAGTGGCATAGCGCAGCAGTTGCTGGTGGCTGGCCAGCACCGCCTCTTGCAGAAAGCGCGCCGGATCCTTCAGCAAGGGCTTGGCATCACGCTGAAAACTGGCCGCCAGCGTCTGCAGCGCCAACTGCGAGGCCACCTCGCCCTCGGGATGGCCCCCCATGCCGTCAGCCAGCGCAAACAGACCCGACGAGCGCGTATAGCAATAGCCCATGCGGTCTTCGTTTTTTTGGCGGCCGCCCTTGCGGCTGACCTGGTAGACGCTGAACTTCACAAGGCGCTGTGGCTCACGTCTTGGCGCCGGTCTTCAGGCTCTCGAACTGCAGCTTCATGCGCTCGGAAAAACTCAGCTTGGTATAGCGGCGCTCGGTCTCGCGAGTGAGCTCCTTCTGCAACGCAAACACGCTCTGCGGCCGCGACAGTGCATCGAGCGACATGCACCACTCGGTAACCTCGATCAGGTTGTCGGAATAGACATTGCGCAGCCTTGAGAGGCTGAGCGCCAGCCGGTCTTTCTCAAGCCGCTGCGGTGCGTCGTTAGGAGGGTAGCCCTGCATGCAGGCATAGATGCAGGCGCCGATGGCGTAGATGTCGGTCCAAGGCCCCAGCGTGCCGTCGCGGCGGTACATCTCGGGCGCAGCAAAGCCCGGCGTGTACATTGGTCGGATGAAGTTGCCCTCTTTGCTGAGCACCTCGCGGGCAGCGCCAAAATCAAGCATCACCGCCTTGTTCTCGTTGGTGACGAAGACGTTGGCCGGCTTGATGTCCAAGTGCAGCATCTTGTGCTGGTGCACGATGCGCAGACCGCGCAGGATCTCATCGAACAGGCTGCGGATGGTGCTTTCGCGGAACACCTTGTCGCGCTTGAGGTCACGCGCCGTGACGATGAAATCCTGCAGGGTATCGCCCTGCAGGTAGTTCATCACCATGTAGACGGTTTCATTCTCGCGAAAAAAATTGAGTACGCTGACCACGCTGGGGTGGCTGATTTGCGCCAGCGAGCGGCCTTCTTCGAAGAAGCTCTTGAGCCCGAGCCGGTAGAGCGGCTGCTTGTCGGGCTTGACACGCGGCGTCAGTTCGCCCGGCGAGCGCTCGGCCAGCGAGGCCGGCAGATACTCTTTGACCGCCACGTTGTGGCCGTCGGCGTCCTCGGCCAGGTAGACCACGCCAAAACCGCCAGCGGCGAGCTTCTTGACCACGGAATAGCCCCCGACCACCGTGCCCGCAGGCAATGGAGCGGGCTTGGTCTTTGACATAATCCGTGGTTTTCCTTGTCTGGGTGGGTCGATGTCAGTTTACAGCATGACCGGGTTTTCCCATGCCACCCACGGCAACGCCGGCACTGGCGGCGACGAGCCCGCACGGGGCCCGGCCGGCGCGGCGGTCAGCGTTGAGGCGCGCTCGGTCAACAGCCGTTTCCTCGACCTGTCGTTCCGGCTGCCCGATGAGCTGCGTGGCCTTGAGCCTGCCCTGCGCGAGCTGGCTGGCACGATGTTCAAGCGCGGCAAGATCGAGCTGCGCATCGCGCCGCAGCGCGATACCGACACCGCCTGGCCGCAACCGCAGCCCGATCAACTCAACCGCCTGTCGCGGCTGGAATCCACCGTGATCGGCTGGCTGCCCAAGGCGCAGCCGCTCTCGGTCAACGAGGCCTTGCTGTGGTGCCGCCAGGGCGGCGCCGCCGAGAGGCTGGACGAAGTGGCGCTGGCCGCGGCCCGAGCAGCGCTGGCCGGCCTGCGCGAGGCCCGCGAGCGCGAGGGCGCACGACTGGTGGCCATCCTGCAAGAGCGCATCAACCGGCTGCGTGAACTGGCGGCGCAGGCCGCGCCGCTGCTGCCTGCGGTAGTGCAGCGCCAGCAGCAACGCTTTCTCGACCGCTGGAACGAGGCGCTGGCGAATGTGGGCAACGCGGCCGGCGCCGGCGGCAGCGTCAGCGCCGAGGCGCTGCGTGACCGTGCGCTCAACGAGGCCGCAGCCTATGCGCTGCGCATCGACGTCGCCGAAGAGTTGTCGCGCCTGTCGGCCCACCTCGACGAGATCGACCGCCTGCTGAGCGCCGGCGGCGAGCTCGGCAAACGGCTCGACTTTCTGATCCAGGAACTGCAACGCGAAGCCAATACCCTGGGCAGCAAATCGTCGGCGCTGGAGCTGACCAATATCTCGGTGGAGATGAAGGTGGCGATAGAGCAGATGCGCGAGCAGGTGCAGAACATCGAGTAGGTTTGACCCCGGCATCGACAGCGCAGCCCAATTTTTACCCCACAGATCGGGCTGGAGGCCGCGCCATGCCTGGGTTGGCGAAGATGGCTACCGACAGGCCCTCATGAACTGGGCTGCAAGCGGTATCGTCGCAAGATGCCCAAAGCCGCTTCAACACCGCGCCGCTCGCTAGACGCCGCCCACCTGCTCGAAGCCGTGATGCGCAAGGCACTGTGGGCGCTTGAAGGCCGCCTGACAACGCAAGGCACCGCGCTCGACAAGGCCGACGCTGCGTTGCTGACACAGGCCCGCGCAGGGATTGCAGAGCCATCATGACGCCAAGCGATCCCACCGGTTCAGGCGCAGACGCAGACGCAAGCGCAGACGCCGTCGCCAATTTGCGCCACCGCGCCGAAGACGCACTGCAGCGCCGATCCAGCGCCGCCCCCAGCTCGGCGGCCGACAGCACGCGCTTGCTGCACGAGCTGCAAGTGCACCAGATCGAGCTCGAATTGCAGCTCGAAGAGCTGATCGAGCGGCGGGCCGAGGTCGAGGCCAGCCTGGCACGCTACACCGATCTGTACGACTTTGCGTCGATCGCCTACGCCACGCTGGCCGCCGACAGCACCATCAGCCAGACCAACCTGGCCGCTGCGCAGCTGCTGAGCAGCCCGCGCGCCTTGCTCTACGGCAAGAGGCTGCTGCAGTTCGTCGCCGAGCCCGACCGCATCGACTTCAGCCACTGGCTGCAACGCGTGTTCGACAGTGGCACGCCGCAGCGCTGCGAGCTGCGCCTGGGCTCGCCCGGCAGCGCCGCGGGCACGCTGCGTACGGTGCAAGTCGACGCCGCGCGCACGCCCGACGGCAGCCTGTGCCGCGCCACGCTGATCGACCTGACCGAGCGGCTGGCCGCCGACGAGACGCTGCGCCTGCTCGAAGCCTGCTTGGCGCAACTCAACGACGCCGTCCTCATCACCGAAGCCGCGCCGCTCGATGCGCCGGGGCCGCGCATTGTGTTTGTCAACGCCGCCTGCGAACGCTTGGCCGGCTACAGCCGCACTGAGCTGATTGGCGCGTCGCCGCGTCTGTTGCAGGGCCCCGGCACCGACCGCGCCGAACTCGACCGCATCCGCAGCGCGCTGCAGATGGGCGCGCCGGTGCGTGCAGAGCTGATCAACTACCGCAAGGACGGCGCCGCCTACTGGGTCGAGATCAATCTGGCGCCCGTTTTCTCGGCTGCCGGCAGGGTCACGCACTTTGTGGCGATCGAGCGCGACATCACACAGCGCAAGGCCACTGAGCATGCCCTGGCGTCCGCCAACCAGGAGCTGGCCCGCTCCAACGCCGAGCTCGAGCAGTTTGCCTATGTCGCCTCACATGATCTGATCGAGCCACTGCGCTCGGTCAGCAGTTCGGTGCAGTTGCTGCAGAAGCGCTACCAAGGGCAACTCGATGCGCGGGCCGACGAGTTCATCGCCCACGCCGTGGGCGGCAGCGCCCGCATGCAAGCGCTGATCGATGATCTGCTGCTGCTGTCGCGCGTCAGCGCGGCGCCGCATGTGCACAGCGTCATCGACAGCGCCGCCGCGCTGGCGGTGGCGTGCGCCAACCTGGCGGTGGCCATCGCCCAAAGCAGCGCGCAGATCAGCCACGACGCGCTGCTGCGGGTTCAGGCCGACCCTGGGCAACTGGCACAACTGCTGCAAAACCTGATCGGCAACGCGCTCAAGTTCTGCGGCGACAGGCCGGCCGTGGTGCACGTGGGCACGCGCCGCGAGGGCGCCAACTGGGTGTTTTCAGTGGCCGACCAGGGCATCGGCATCGAGCCGCAATACTTCAGCCGCATCTTCGAACTCTTCAAGCGCCTGCACACGCGTGACGAATACGCCGGCACCGGCATCGGCCTGGCGATCTGCAAGAAGATCGTCGAGCGCCATGGCGGGCGCATCTGGGTCGAGTCACAGCCAGCGTTGAGGCCAGGGACCACGTTCTGCTTCTCGCTGCCGCAAGTCGCGACCAGCACCGGTCGGGGCGCGGCATGACGTTCGACGTTGGCAACGCAAGCATCCGCACCCGGCTGCTGGCGCTGGTGCTGGCCGTCTTCGTGCCCGCTGCGGCGATGCTCGGCTGGTTCCTGGCGGCCGCCGCCGCCGAGGCGCGCTACACAGCGTACGCCAAAGTCAAGGTGATCGCCGACATCACGGCATCCAACTTGGGGCTGGTGCTGGCCGACACCGAGTCGATGCTGACGCGCCTGGCTGCGCTCCCGCAGGTGCAGGCAATGGACCCGGAGCACTGTGATCCGCTGATCAAGCAGCTGGTGGCCTTGCAACCGGCGTACACCCAGTTGGCGGTCCGTGACCTGGCGGGCAAGGTCATTTGCTCGCATCTGCCGAATCCGGTGCGCCAGTACCAACCCGACCAGCACCCGTGGTTTTTTGAAGGTGTGCGCAGCGGCGGGCTGTTTGTCACCGACGCCGCGCTGGGGCCCGTGTCGCGGCGCTGGGCCACGGCCGTCATGCTCCCGTTGCAGGATGCCCAGGGCAAGCGCGCGGGCGCGGTGATGACGTTTCTCGACCTGGCCCAGCTCAACCAGCGCCTGCTGGGCGCTGTGCCCGAGAGCGATGTCGTCGCGGTGCTCGACCGGCAGGACAAGTTCCTGCTGCGCTCGGCCGATCCGGCGAAATGGATCGGCAAGGCCAGCCAAGCAGCTGCCAACGAGGCGGTGCGCGGGCAAGCCGCGGGCCAACTCACCACCACCGGTTCGGATGGCGTCAGGCGCCTGTTCGCCTTCACCACGATGCCCGCCACCGGCTGGCGCATCGTTGCCGGCGTGCCCGAGGCCGAGGTGCTGGCCGCGTACTTCGCGCAGCGCAACCTGACACTGGCGCTCAGCGGCGTGATGGCGGCGCTGGCGTTGCTGCTGGCGCGCCGCCTAGCCGCCAACATCGCCCGGCCGACGCAGCAGCTGGCGCAAACCGCGGCGCGCATGGCGGGGGGCGATCTGCAGGCGCGCGCCGTCGCCGCAGGCCCGCGCGAGCTGCGCGACCTGGGCACGCAGTTCAACCAGATGCTCGAGGTCCAGGTCGCCGCCAACGCGGCGCTGATAGAAAGCGAGGCCCGCTACCGGGCGCTGGTCGATTCCGCACCGTTCGGCATAGCGGTGCACCAGCAAGGCTGCCTGGTCTTCGTCAACCCGGCGGCCGTTGCGATTCTCGGTGCCACTGCGGCCGGCGAGTTGCTGGGCCGGCCGATCATGGACTTCATCCACCCCGATTCGCGCCAGAGCGTGCGCGAGCGCGTGCAGGCGATCATCGATCGAGGCGAAAGCGCGACGCGGCGGCTGCAAAAGTTTGTCCAGCTCGACGGTAGCGTCATCGACGTGGAGGTTCAGGGCGCCGCTGTGACCTTTCAGGGCGCGCCCGCGGTGCAGAACAGCTTGCAGAACGTGACCGAGCGCAGGCAGGCGCAGCAGGCGCTGGAGACCGTCAACCGCGAGCTGACGCGCTCCAATGCCGAGCTGCAAGAGTTTGCCTACGTCGCCTCGCACGACCTGCAGGAGCCGCTGCGCACGGTGAGCAGTTGCGTGCAGTTGCTGCAAAAGCGCTATGCCGGCCAGTTGGATGGGCGGGCCGACGAGTTCATCGCCCACGCCGTGGGCGGCAGCGTCCGCATGCAAGCGCTGATCGATGACCTGCTGCTGCTGTCTCGCGTCAGCTTGGCGCCTCGTATGCACAGCGTCATCGACAGCGCCGCTGCGCTGGAGGTGGCCTGCGCCAACCTGGCGGTGGCCATCGCCCAGAGCAGCGCGCAGATCAGCCACGACGCGCTGCCGCGAGTTCAGGCCGACCCCGTGCAACTGGCGCAATTGCTGCAAAACCTGATCGGCAACGCGCTCAAGTTCCGCAGCAACCAACCCGCCGTGGTGCACGTGGGCGCGCGCCGCGAGGGCGCCGAGTGGGTGTTTTCAGTGGCCGACCAGGGCATCGGCATCGAGCCGCAATACTTCAGCCGCATCTTCGCGTTGTTCAAGCGCTTGCACACGCGTGACGAATACGCCGGCACCGGCATCGGGCTGGCGATCTGCAAGAAGATCGTCGAGCGCCACGGCGGGCGCATCTGGGTGGCGTCTGTGATGGGCCAGGGCAGCACATTCTTCTTTACACTGCCGACAGGGGGCCAACCCGCTTCGGCAAAGCCCGACAGGAATCCACCATGACCTTGCGCGCTGTCACCATCCTGATCATGGAGGACAACCCAAGCGACGTGATGATCATGCGAGAGGCCCTGGCCCATGCCAAGGTGCGCATCAAGCTGCATGTGGCCTGTGATGGGGTGGCGGGCCTCGAATTCTTGCGCCGCATGGGGGCGCATGCCAACGCGCCCCGGCCCGACCTGATTCTGCTCGATCTGAACATGCCCCGCAAAGATGGCCACGAGGTGCTGGCCGAAGTCAAAGCGGATGAGTCCCTGCGCCGCATACCGGTGGTGGTGCTGACCACCAGCCAGGCCGAAGACGATGTGGCACGCGCCTATGGCGCGCATGTCAACTGTTACATCCGCAAGCCGGTAGACTTTGATCGCCTCACCGAAGTCGTCAAGAGCATCGAAGACTTCTGGTTCACCGTCGTCACGCTGCCGAAGTCCTGAGAGCCTGAGCACCGTGCCGATCCCCACCCCCAGGGCCCATCTGCGGGTGCTGCTGATCGAAAACAACGCCACCGACGCGCTGGTGGCTTGCGACGAGTTGGCGCACGCCACCGATGTGGCCTTCGTCGTCGAGCAGGCCGCACGCCTGCAGACCGCGTTGGCGCTGCTGGCCGGGGCGGCCTTTGACGTTGCGCTGCTCGACCTCAGCCTGCCCGACTGCGACGGGCTCGACACCTTCTTGCGGCTGCGCGCAGCCGCGCCCGAGTTGCCCGTGGTGGTGCTGTCACACCGCGCCGATGAAGCCCTCGCGCTGCAGGCGGTGCAGGCCGGCGCGCAGGACTACCTGGTCAAGGGCGGGGCCGAAGGCCTGCTGGTGCGCGCCATCCGCTACGCCGTCGAGCGCGCGCACGCGGCGCTGGCGCTGCACACCAGCGAGCTGCGCCTGGCGGGCGTGGTCGACTCGGCGATGGACGCCATCATCAGCGTCGACGCCGGGCAGCGCATCGTGTTGTTCAACGCGGCGGCCGAGCGCATGTTCGGCTACCCGGCGGCCGCGCTGATGGGCCAGGGGCTGGAGCGCCTGCTGCCACTCGAGTTCAGGGCGCAACATCAAGGCCACATCAACACCTTTGCGAGCACCGGCATTGCCGCGCGCGCGATGGGCCAGCTCGGGCAGCTGAGCGCCCTGCGCGCCAACGGCGAAGCGTTTCCGATCGAGGCCTCGATCTCGAAGGTGATGGTTGACGGGCAGGTGCTCTTCACCGTGATCTTGCGCGACGTGACGCAGGCGCGCCGCGACGCACAGCAGATGCTCGACTCGCGCGAATCGCTGCGCGCCCTGCTGCGGCGCCTGCAGCAGGCCCAGGAAGAAGAGCGCACCCGCGTGGCGCGCGAGATCCACGACGAACTGGGCCAGTTGCTGACCGGCCTGAAAATGGACCTGCGCTGGTTGGAGCGCAAGCTGTCAGAGCCGGGTTTGCCACCGGCCCTGAACGCACTGCTCGCCCGCACGGTGGCGGCCTCGGCGCTCAACGACCAGACCATGGCGACGGTGCAGAAGCTGGCGGTCGAGCTGCGCCCGGCGGCGCTCGATCAACTTGGCCTGGCGGCGGCGCTGGCGCAGCGTGTGCGCCAGTTCCAGCAGCGCACGGGCGTGGCCTGCACCCTGCGCGCCGACGATTTGCCGCAGACGCTGGCGCCGGCCGTGACGAGCGAGCTGTACTACATCTGCCAGGAGGCGCTGACCAATGTGACGCGTCACGCCCAGGCCACGCAGGTGGCCGTGCGGCTGCGTGCAGCCGACGGCGGCGTGCAGCTCGAGATCGAAGACGACGGCGTCGGCATCGACCCGGCGGCGACGGCCGCACCACGCTCGCTCGGGCTGATCGGCATGCAAGAGCGTGCGCGCTCCTGCGGCGGCAGCCTGAGCCTGGCCGCCGCAGCGCCGCACGGCACCTGCGTGACGGTGTGGGTGCCCGGGCTGGCAGCGGCAAGCTGATGCGCATCCTGCTCGTTGACGACCGCGAGATCGTGCGCCGCGGCCTGCGCCGATTGCTGGCCGAGGCCTGCCCCGACGCCGAGCTGCGTGAAGCCGCACGCGTGCCAAGCGCGCGCGAGGCCTTGACGCACGAGGCCTGGCGCCTGGTGCTGCTCGACATCAACCTGCCCGACGGCAGCGGCCTCGAGCTGCTGGCGCAGGCGCGTCTGCTGTGCCCGCAGACGCCGCTGCTGGCGCTCAGCGCCTACCCCGAGGCCGAATTCGCAGTGCGCGCGCTCAAGCTGGGGACCGCCGGCTACCTGACCAAGGCGAGCCTGGCCGACGAGCTGCTGCTGGCGGTGCAGCGCGTGTTGGCCGGCGGCAAGTACGTCAGCGCAACCCTGGCCGAAAAGCTGGGCCTCTCAAGCAACGTGGAACTGGCGCGTTACGCCCCTGCAGCGCGGCTTGGTCGAGTAAAACGGCGCAGGTCTCGGCTGGCTTGGGCGCAGCACGGCAAAGCAGCCGCCGTGTCGGTGAAATTACCGACAAGCAGGTGGCCGCAATGACGACAGCGCTGGTAGCTTGGTTGCCCTAGGCGCGCGGCCTGCGGCGACCTACAGTTTGGGCATGACTACCGCTGTACTGAGTGACCTTCCCCGGGTGTTGCTGGTCGAAGACTCGCTGCCCATTCGCCAGCGTTTGCACAGCCTGATCACCGAGTCGGGGCTGGCCCAGGTAGTGGCCGAAGCCAGCAGCGTGAAGTTGGCGTTGGCCGAGTTTGAGCGCGTGGTGCCCGATGCCGTGGTGCTCGACCTGCAACTCAGCGACGGCACCGGCTATGCCGTGCTCGAAGCCATCAAGCGCAGCCGGCCGTCCTGCCGGGTGATCGTGATGACGAACTTTGCCGAGCCCGAGTCGCACCAACGCTGCCTGCAGAGGGGGGCCGACCACTTTCTGGAAAAGTCGACCGACTTCGAGCGCGTGCCGGCGCTGCTGGCAGGCCACGCCTTGCGCCCTGCTGCGGCGGCGGCCGCAGCTGTCGCGGCCACACCGCGCCCGCGCGTTGAGTGGCATAACCCCGAGCAGCACTATCGCCATGTGATGGAATCGGTGGCGGCAGCCGTCTACACCTGCGACGCGCAAGGCCGCATCACTTTCTACAACGCGGCGGCGGCCGACCTGTGGGGCTGTGAGCCGATCATCGGCGAGGCGCGCTGGGGCGGCGCCTTGCGCCTCTTCACACCCGACGGACAACCCTTGCCGATGGACCAGGGCCCGATGGCGCTGGCCCTTCGCAGTGGCCAGGCCAGCCGGGGTTCTGAAGTCATCATCGAGCGACCCGACGGCTCGCGGCGCCACGTGCTGACGCATCCGCAACCGCTGTTCGACGCTGCCGGCACGCTGACCGGTGCCGTCAACCTGCTGGCCGACATCACGCCGCTGCGCCTGGCTGAGGCGGCGCGCGAGCAGGCGCAGGTCAGCGCGCGCACCACGCTCGACAGCCTGACAGCCAGCATCTGCGTGCTCGACGAACGTGGCATGATCGTCAGCACCAACGCCGCCTGGCGCGCCTTCGGGCGGGCCAATGGCGGTGCGCCGGCGAGCATCAATGAGGGTGCCGACTACCTCGGGGCCTGCGACCAAGGTGGGGCTGGCGCAGCGGTGAGCGCGTTGGCGTTGGGCGCCGCGCTGCGCGATGTGCTGGCCGGCCGGCTTGAACGCTTCGACAGCGAGTACCCCTGTCACTCGCCCACAGAGCAGCGCTGGTTTACCGTCCGCGTCACGCCGCTGGCTGGCAGCCGTCCGCTGCATGTGGTGATAACGCACGTCGACATTACCCAGCAAAAATTGGCCGAACTGGCGCTGCAGGACAGCGAACGGCGCTGGCAATTTGCGGTGGAAGGCGCAGGCGACGGCGTCTGGGACCACGACCTGGCGACCCACCGCACCACCTATTCGCGGCGCTGGAAAGAGATGATCGGCTACGCCGAGCACGAGATCGGCGACAGCCCCGACGAATGGGCGTCGCGGGTGCACCCGGATGAGCGCGAGCAGGTGCTGGCCTTGAGCCAGGCCTGCCAACGGGGCCACGAGTCGAGCTTCAGTTGCGAGTTCCGCATGCGCTGCAAGGACGGCAGCTGGAAGTGGATTCTTGATCGCGGTACGGTGGCCGCCCGTGCCGCCGACGGCATGCCGCTGCGCATGATCGGCACGCACAGCGACATCAGCGAACGCAAGCAGGCCGAAGCCTTGCGTGCCGAGCTGGAAGCGCAATTGCGCGAAGCGCAGAAGATGGAGGTGGTGGGCACGCTGGCCAGCAGCATCGCCCACGACTTCAACAACATCATGGCCGCAGTGCTCGGCAACGTGGCGCTTGCGCGCGAAGAGCTCGACCCGCGCCACCCGGCTGCCGGCTACCTGGATCAGTTGCAGAAGGCTGGTCTGCGTGCGCGCAACCTGGTGCAAAAGATCCTGTCGATCAACCGCCGCCAGCACGCGGCGATGCAGACCCAGTGGCTGCAGCCCATCGTGGAAGAAGACATCGAACTGCTGCGCGCCACCCTGCCGCGCGGCGTGGCGCTCGAGGCGCGTGTTTGCGCTGCCGCGCTGAGCGCAAAGGTCGACGCCACCCAACTGAACCAGGTGCTGTTGAACCTGGGCACCAACGCCTGGCACGCGCTGCAGGGTGCGCCGGGGCGCGTCGAAATCGGCCTCGAAGCGTTGCCGGCCCGCGCTGAAGGCGGTAGCGCAGGCGGCGCCGTGCGTGACGGCCAGCCCACCACCGCCTGCGCCCACCTGTGGGTGCGCGACGACGGCTGCGGCATGGACCCAACTACCCGGGCGCGCATCTTCGAGCCCTTCTTCACCACCAAGCCGGCCGGTCGCGGCACCGGCCTGGGCCTGGCCATGGTGCAACGCATCGTGCAGGCCCATGGCGGCACGATCGGCGTCGACTCCGCACCTGGCCAGGGCAGCTGTTTCCACGTCTACCTGCCGCTGACGCCGATGCCCGATCCAGCGCTGCAGGACGACGACGCGGGCGACAGCCGCGCGGCCGATCTGGCGACTGCCTGCGGCCAGCAGGTGATGTACATCGACGACGATGAATTCATGACACTGCTGGTGGCCGAACTGCTGCCGCGCGCGGGCTTGCGCGTAACGTGTTTCGAGACCGCCGAGCAGGCGCTGGCGGCCCTGCGGGCGGCGCCCTACCGCTTTGAGCTGGTGATCACTGACTTCAACATGCCGCGCCAATCGGGGCTCGACGTGGCGAAGGCCATCGCGTTGATGCGGCCCGACCTGCCTGTGATCATCACCTCTGGGGAGATCACCGACGAGCTTGTGGAGGGCGCCGGCCAGGCCGGGGTGCGCAGCCTCGTCAACAAGGAGCGCACCTTCGAAGACCTGGCTGCCGAGGCGCTGCGTGTGCTGGCCAGGCTTTGACGCCAAGGGCGGCGGCTTGAACAGACTTGCCGTGATCAACCCCGCCCGCGCACCAAGATCGTAGGCAAACCCGGCCCTGTTCGGCGCTTCATGCCCTGCGACCGGCCTCCACACTCGGGGTGGCTGCAAACCCTGCCGAAGCGCATCTGTGCGGTTGCTCTCAGGGGCCGGGCAGCGCCGTTGGCGTGATCGGGCATCGGGTTCACATCAACACGCGACATGAAACCCAACTTCAATCCGATCCGCCTGTTCGCCGAGCTCATCGCCATCGTGGCGCTGGCCCAGGCGGGCGTCATGCTGGCCCTGCCCCTGCTAGGCCTGGAGAATGTGGGGGCTGCCGGCTCGCGCAGCATGCTGCTGAGTGCCGTGCTGCTGGCACTGCTGAGCGGCCCCCTGGTCTATTGGCGCTGCATGGCCGCCGCCCGGCGAGCGCCGTCCGCTTTGGCGCGCCCGGCCACCCGCAGCGCCGGCGCCAGTGTGCGATCTGCGGTGGCGATGACGGCCGCCGCGCAGTTGCTGGGCCTGGCGGCCACCGCCGGCGCGGTCGCCTGGCAGCAGCGCGCGTTGGATCACGAGGCGCGCACCCGGTTTGAGCGCGGCGCCGAGCGCATTGAAAACGAGATCAGACGCAGCTTTGCGCAGCCCTTGTATGGCCTGAACGGTGAGCGCGCCATGTACGCCGGCGGCGCAGCCCTCGATGCCGCGTCGATTCGCAACTATGTTGAGGCACGCGACCTGCCAACCGAATTCCCCGGCATCCGAGGTTTCGGCTTCATCCAGCGCGTGTTGCGCAGCGAGCTCGACAGCTTCACGGCGCAGACCCGCACACTCGGCGCGCCAGACTTCGCCGTGCGCAGCAGCGGCACAGCGCCCGACCTGTACGTCGTCAAACACATTGAGCCGATGGCCAACAACCGCGCCGCCTGGGGCTTCGACGTGGGCCAGGAAGCCGTGCGCCGCGAAGCCGTGGAGCGTGCCATCAGCACGGGCCAGGAAGCGCTCAGCGGCAAGATCACGCTGGTGCAAGACGGCAAGCAGGGCCCTGGGTTTCTGTACCTCGTACCCATCTCCAGGCGCGGCACCAACCCGATCACACCGCAGCAGCGCCTGAGCATGCTGACGGGCCTGGTCTACGTGCCCATCGTGGCTGCCGAGCTGATGCAAGGTGTGGTCAAGGCCGCTGACGAGACACTCGCCTTCGCGCTCTTCGACCAAGACCCGACGCAGGCCAGCGCGCTGATTTTCGACTCCAACCACCACCTCGACACCGCGACCGGCACCTTGACAGCCGCCCACTTCAATGGCGGCCGGTTCGAGTCATCACGCAAGATCAGCGTGGGCGGGCGCATGCTCGCCTTGCGCGTGCGCACGACGCCGGCCTTCGGCGCCTCGATCGATCGCTCCAGCCTCGCCTTCATCGCCGTGAGCGGCGTGCTGGCCAGCGGCCTGATGGCGCTGGCGGTTTGGTTGCTTGCCGTCGGCCGGGTGCGCGCGCAAAACCGGGCACAACGCATGACGGCCGAGCTGGACCTGCTGGCGCGCGTGGTGCGGCATACCTCCAACGCCGTCGTCATCACCGACGCGGCGCTGCACATCAGCTGGGTCAACGACGGCTTCACACGCATCACTGGCTTCACGCTGGCTGAAGCGCAGGGCCGCACCCCGGTCGAGCTGCTCGGCACTGGCAAAGCTGACCCGGCCACCCTCAGGACCTTGCTGGACGCAGCGGCGGCCGGCACCGCCTGCCGGCTTGAGGTGCTCAACCGCGCCAAGGACGGGCGTGAGTACTGGATCGACACCGAAGTTCAGCCCACGCGTGACGCCAACGGCGTGCTGGTGGGCTTCATGGAGGTAGGCACCGACATCACCGCACAGAAGACCGCCCACCTGCAACTGCTGGCCGCGCAGCGCGAGACCGCGGCCTTGCTGGGCACCGTGAACCGCCACGCCATCGTCTCGGTCGCGGACCGCGCCGGCAACATCATTGCCATCAACGACGCCTTCTGCGCCATCAGTGGCTACGCTCGCGACGAGTTGCTCGGGCGAAACCACCGCATCGTCAACTCGGGTGTGCAGGCGCCGGCTTTCTGGCTCGAGATGTGGCACACCATCTCCAGCGGCACGCCCTGGCGCGGCGATGTCTGCAACCGCGCCAAGGACGGCTCGCTGTACTGGGTGGACAGCATGATCGCGCCCTTTCTGGGCGCCGACGGTCAAGTTGAAAAGTACGTCTCGATCCGTATCGACATCAGCCAGCGCAAGCGCGACGAAGAGGTGCTGCGCGCCAGCCAGGCCTTTCTGGATCGAGTGGGGCGCATTGCCGGCGTCGGCGGCTGGCAGGTCGATCTGGCGACGGACGCCATCAGCTGGAGCGATGAAACCTGCCGCATCCATGAGCTCGCGCCCGGCCATCAACCGAGCCTGGAGGAAGCCCTCAACTTCTATGCGCCGGCGGCGCGCCCCGTGATACGGGCCGCGGTGCAAGCGGGGATCGATGAAGCCAGGGCCTGGGACCTGGAGCTGCCGCTCAACACCGCCAGCGGCCGCTCGATCTGGGTGCGCGCCGTGGGCGATGTGGAGTTCGAGGCCGGCCGACCGGTGCGCCTGATGGGCGCCATCCAGGACATCACCGAACGCAAGCTGGCCGAACGGGCGCTGCGCGATGCGTTGGCGCTCGTGCAGGCGGTCGGCGACTCGTTGCTCAACCACATCGCGGTGCTCGACCGCGACGGCGTGATCGTCAGCGTCAACAAGGCCTGGCAGCACTTCGCGGCGGCCAACGGCGCCGGGTCGGGCCGCGCCGCGGCGGGCACCGGGGTTGGCACCGGCTACGCCGACATCTGCCGTGCTGCGCGTGGCGAGCACAGCGAAGAGGCAAACGACGTGGCCACCGGCATCACCGACGTGCTGGCCGGGCGGCGGGACAGCTTCTCGCTTGAGTACCCGTGCCACGCGCCGGACCGCCAGCGCTGGTTCCACATGACCGTCACGCCGCTGCGGGCAACCTCCGGCGGCGCGGTGGTCATGCATGCCGACATCACCGAGCGCAAGCACCAGGAGGCGCAGGTGCGGCGCAGCAACGAGATCCTGACGGGTGTGATCGAGAACCTGCCCTGTGGCCTGAGCGTGTTCGATGCCGAGTTGCGACTGGTGGTGCACAACACGGAGATGCGCCGCCTGCTCGACCTGCCTGAGAGCCTGTTTGCCGGCACCGAGCCGCGATTCGAGCAGCTCGCCCGCTTCAACGCCGAACGCGGTGAATACGGCGCGGGCGATGTCGATGCCATCGTGGCGCCGATCATCGAACGCGCGCGCGCCCCGACGCAGCACCAGTTCGAGCGCACGCGGCCCAACGGCGCCGCGATGGAAGTGCGCGGCGCGGCGATGCCCGGCGGCGGCTTCGTTACCACCTACACCGACATTTCGGCGCGCAAGCGGGCCCAAGCCGAGGCCACGCGCGCGCAGGCCGTGCTGAATGGCTCGATCGATGCGCTCGACGATGCCTACGCACTGTTCGACCCGGACGACCGGTTGCTGCTGTGCAACCAGCGCTACCGCGATCTGTACCCGCTCTCGGCCGACATGATGGTGATCGGCAACAGCTTCGAGCAGATCATCCGCTTCGGCGCCGAGCGCGGCCAGCAGCCGGCGGCCATCGGCCGGGTCGATGACTGGGTGGCCGAGCGCCTGGCCATCCACCGCCAGCCGCACTCGCAACTGCAGCAGCGGCTTGCCGATGGCCGCACGCTGCGCATCGTCGAGCGCCGCATGCCCGACGGCCACACGGTCAGCTTCTGCATCGACATCACCGAGTTCATCAAGGCCACCGAAGCGGCCGAAGCCGCCTCGCGCTCGAAGAGCCAATTCCTGGCCAACATGAGCCACGAGATCCGTACGCCGATGAATGCCATCCTGGGCATGCTCAAGCTGCTGCAGAACACCGCGCTCAACGCGCGCCAGCTCGATTACGCCAGCAAGACCGAAGGCGCGGCGCGCTCGCTGCTGGGGCTGCTCAACGACATCCTGGACTTCTCCAAGGTCGACGCCGGCAAGATGACGCTCGATCTGCGGCCGTTCCGCCTGGACCGGCTGCTGCGCGACCTGTCGGTGATCCTGTCGGCCAATACGGGCACCAAGGACATCGAGGTGCTCTACGACATCGACCCGGCACTGCCGCGCGGCCTGCTGGGCGACGACATGCGCTTGCAGCAGGTGCTCATCAACCTGGGCGGCAACGCCATCAAGTTCACCAGCGTCGGCCAGGTGGTGCTGCGCCTGCGCGCGCTAGAACTCACCGCGCACGACGTGCTGCTTGAAGTGGCGGTGCGCGACAGCGGCATCGGCATCGCGCCCGAGCACCAGGGCCACATCTTCAGCGGCTTCTCGCAGGCCGAGGCCTCAACCACGCGCCGCTTCGGCGGCACCGGCCTGGGCCTGGCCATCTGCCAGCGCCTGGTGGGCCTGATGGGCGGCGAGCTGCGGCTCGACAGCGTGCTCGGTGAGGGCAGCACCTTCCACTTCCAGTTGCGCCTGCCGTTGGCCGAAGTGCCAGCCGATGAACCGGCGCTGCTGCGGCCTGACATGGGCGCGCTGCAGGCCCTGATCGTCGACGACAACGCCAGCGCGCGCGAGCTGCTGGCCAACATGGTGGTCTCGCTCGGCTGGCAGGCCGACGTGGCGGCCAGCGGCGCCGAGGCCATGGCGCTGGCCAAGGCCCGCACCGCCGCCGGTGGCAGCTACCAAGTCGTGTTCGTCGACTGGCAGATGCCCGGCCTCGACGGCTGGGAGACGAGCCAGCGCCTGCGCCAGATTCCGGGCCTGGCCGAGAGCTCTCTGGTCGTGATGGTCACCGCCCACGGCCGCGAGATGCTGGCCCAGCGCAGCGCGCAAGAGCAGTCGCTGTTGAATGGCTTCCTGGTCAAGCCGGTGACGGCCTCGATGCTGTTCGACGCCGTGGCCGACGCACGCATCGAGCTGGCCCACCCCGCACTCCTCAACCGGCCGGTGGCGGCCCGCCAGCGCCGGCTCGAAGGCATGCGCCTGCTGGTGATCGAAGATAACCTGAACAACCAGCAAGTCGCGCAAGAGCTGCTGGAGGACGAAGGTGCCAGCGTCACGCTGGCCGACAACGGCGAGCTCGGCGTGGCCGCGGTGGCCGCCGCCCGGCCCGCCTTCGACGCCGTGCTGATGGACTTGCAGATGCCGGTGATGGACGGCTACACGGCCGCAACAACGATCCGCCAAGAGCTTGGGCTGGCCCTGCTACCGATCATCGCCATGACGGCCAACGCCATGGCGTCGGACCGCGAAGCCTGCCTGGCCGCCGGCATGAACGAGCACGTTGGCAAGCCCTTCGATCTGGACAAGCTGGTGAGCCTGCTGCTGCGTTGCACCGGCCGCACCAACCTGCCGAACCTGCCGAACCTGCCGAACTCGCCGAAGGCGGTTGGTGCGGCGGCCGCTGCGGGTCTGCCGCAAGAACTGCTGGCCCAGGCCGCACGCAGCGGCATCGACCTGGCCGGCGCGCTCGAGCGCATGGCTGGCAACAGCGGCGTGTACCAACGCTTGCTGGGGTCGTTCGCCAAAGACCTGGCGGCCATGCCCGGGCAACTTGACGCGCTGCTGCAGCGCGGCCAGCGCGTTGATGCCAGCCGGCTGATGCATACCCTCAAGGGCCTGGCCGCCACACTCGGCCTGAAGCCGCTGGCCGAGGTGGCCAACGATGTAGAGGGTGCATTGCTCGGCAGCGAGACGCCGGGCCAGCATGCGGCGCTGGCCGCCGCCCTGCACGCTGCGGCGCCGGCCGCGCTGCAAGCCATTGCGCAACTTGCCGCCGCCTTGCAGCAGGCGACCGAAGCGCCCGCGATTGCAGCCGAGGCCGGCCACGGCAAGGCCAACGATCAAGCCAGCGCCCAACGCCTGAGCGATGCACTGCGCGAGCTGATGGGCCTGCTGCGCAGCGCCGACATGCGCGCCGTCGACGTCTTCGAGCAGCTACAGCAAACCCATGCCGCGCAAACGCATACTGTCCTGCAAACCGCCCTGCAACCGCTGGACGACGCGATGGCCGCACTCGACTTCGAGCGTGCGCTGGCGCAATGCCAGGCCTTGACCGAGGAGCTAGAGAGATGACCGTGCCGACAGACCCCACGGCGCCTGCCTTGGCCAGCCCGGTAGGTTGGAGTGGCAACTCCAACATCTGTGTGAAGGGAGCTGATCATGCCAAAACGCGCCGCCGTGAATGTGGGAATGCCGTTGGAGTTCACGCTGTTCACTCCAACCTACGGAGCTTCGTGGGCAGGGTTCTGGTCATGCCAGCCCGGTAGGTTGGAGTGGCAACTCCAACATCTGTGTGCAGGGTTCTGGTCATGCCAAAACCTGCCGCCGTGAGTGCGGGGGTGCCGTTGGAGTTCACGCTGTTCACTCCAACCTACCGAGCCGGCGCAATGCCAGGCCTTGACCGAGTAGCTTGAAAGATGCCCGTGCACACCGACCCGATTGCGCTGGCCTTGGGCAGCGAGCGCTACCCGCCCCAGGCCCGCCCCTGCCTGCTGCTGGTGGACGATCAGCCGATCAACATCCAGGTGCTCTACCGCATCTTCTCGCCCGACTACCGGGTGCTGATGGCCACCAGCGGCGCCAAGGCGCTGGAGCTGTGCCGCGACGACCCGCCCGACCTGGTGCTGCTCGACGTGGTGATGCCCGAGATGGACGGCCACGCAGTCTGCCGCCAGCTCAAGAGCGAGGAAGCCACGCGCAACATCCCGGTGATCTTTGTCACCGCGCACAACGATGCCGCTGAAGAGACCCACGGCTTCGAAGCCGGCGCGGTCGACTTCATCGCCAAGCCTGTCAACCCGGCCACAGTGCGGGCACGCGTCAAAACCCATCTCACGCTCAAGCACCAGTCGGATCTGTTGCGCAAGATGGTCTTCATCGACGGCCTGACGGGCGTCTTCAACCGGCGCTGCTTCGACGAGCAGCTGGCCACCGAGTGGCGCCGCGCATCACGCAATGGTTCATCGCTCGGCTTGCTGATGCTCGATATCGACCACTTCAAGCGCTACAACGACCACTGCGGCCACCAGCAGGGCGACGACGCCTTGCGCCTGGTGGCCAGCGCCGTCAAGGCCTGCCTGCTGCGCCCAGGTGACCTGACCGCGCGTTATGGTGGCGAAGAATTTGCCTGCATCCTGCCGGCGACCGATTTCGAGGGCGCGCAGGGCGTGGCCACGCGCATCGAGGCCTGCGTGCGCAGCCTGCAGCTCGAGCATGCCGACTCACCTACCGCGCCCGTTGTCACGCTGAGCGTTGGCGTGGCCCTGGCTCGACCCAAGCCCGAGACACACCCGGCGGCCCTGCTGGCGCTGGCCGATGAGCAGCTGTACCGCGCCAAGCACAGCGGCCGCGGCAGGGTCTGTAGCGCGCAGCTGGTCGCCGACTAGGTGAACTTCCCGCGCTGGCTAGGGAAGGGCTTGTATGGACGCCGATGCGGTCGGGTTCTAGCATGGGCCATGACACAGATGATCGCCAGATGAGTGCGCTCGAGATCGCCGAGATCGCCGAGATCGCCGAGATCGCCAAGGTCGCCGAGATCGATGCGATGGCCGAGTTGGCCGAGGCGCTGGCCCGCGAGCAGTTCGCCCTGGTCTACCAGCCGATCGTGCAACTCGACAACGCGCAGATCGTGGGCTTCGAGGCCTTGATCCGCTGGTTTCATCCGGTTCGCGGATCGATCGCGCCGAGTGAGTTCATACCCCTGGCAGAGGCCAGCGGCATGGTCGTGCCGATCAGCGACTGGGTGATCGAGCGCGCGCTGACGCAGTTGGTCGCGTTCGACCGCATCAGCCATGCGCCGATGCGCATGTTCATCAACATATCGGCCATCCAGCTCCAACAACCCGGGTTTGTCGCCTCGCTGGGCCAGCAGATCCTGCGCCACGGCATCAAGGCCGGCCGGGTGGAGCTTGAGATCACAGAGCGCACCGTCACCGACTGCTCACCGGCGACGCTGAAGATCTTGCACGCGGTGCGCGAGCTGGGCGTCTCGGTCGCGATCGACGATTTCGGCACCGGCTACTCCAACCTGCACAGCCTGACCCTGTTGCAGGTTGACACCTTGAAGATCGACATGTCTTTCACGCAGGCGGTGACGCACAGCAGCGCCGCCGCTTCAGTGAGCCGCTTGATCGCCGAACTCGGGCGCACGCTCAACCTCGCCGTGGTCGTCGAGGGCATCGAGACCGAAGGCCAGCTCAATCACTTTCGTGCCTTGGCATGCCCTTACGGCCAGGGTTACCTGTTCAGCAAACCCCTGGCGGCTGATGCGGCCTGCGAGTTGCTGCGTTCGGGCAAGCCACTGTTTGACGCTGCGCCACAGGGCTCAGCACCGCAGCTGCTGCTGCTTGACGACGAAGAGAGCGTTCTGGTGTCATTGCGGCACTTGTTTCGCCACGACGGCTATCGCGTGCATGCCACCCTCTCGCCCGAGCAGGCCTTTGAAATTCTGGCCACCCATCCGGTGGGTGTGGTGGTCTCGGACCGCCGCATGCCGCGCATGAATGGCATCGACTTTTTGCGCCAGGTCAAAGGGCTCTACCCGAACACCGTGCGCATGGTCTTGTCGGCGGGCAACGACATGCACGCAGTGCAAGATGCCGTGAACGAGGGCGCGGTCTGGAAGTACCTCTCCAAGCCCTGGGATGACGAGCCGCTGCGCGAGCAGATCCGGCTCGGTTTTCTCAAACATGATGCGCTGCGCGAAGCGGCGAACACGAGGGCTCGGCTCGAGAGCGAAGTGGCGCGGCGCGGCGAACGGCTGGCGATCGAAGTGCTGGCCCTGGAGTCAGCGCGCGACACGCTCTCGATGTTGCCCATTGCGGTGCTGGGTATTGACCTGTCGCACATGATCGTGATGAGCAACCTGGAAGCTGACCGCATCTTTGGCGGCGGCGCTTCGCTGATGGGCGAGTTTCTGTCGTCGATATTTCCCGCCGCGGTCGAGCAGGCGCTTGACAGCCCCGCACCGCTCGATCTGGTGCTTGCCGGGCAGCCCTTTCGTTTGCATCCACGCGTGCTGGGCCAAGGCAGCACCGCCTGCGGCCATCTGCTCTCGCTTGTTCCCAGGATCACCGAATGAGCTCAGGTCTTGCCTACGCGCCAGCGCTGCTGGAACCAGCCGCACCCGCGGTGGCCGAGTTCGTCGCTTCGATCAGGCACTTGCCCCTGTATCCCGCCATGGCGGCGCAGCTTGTGCGCAGCGTCGAGCAAGAAGACATCACCGGCCCCGCACTGGCGCGCCAGATCACTGGCGATGCAGCCCTGTCCAGCCACCTTCTGCGTCTCGCCAATTCGTCCTTTTATGGCCTCAGCCGGCGTATCGGCACGGTGACAGACGCACTGGCCGTGCTTGGCTTCAACATGGTTCGCCGCATCGTCACCTCGATGGTGATGCAGCGGCCCGTACTGGCTTATCTACCCGATACGAAGGCCACACGTGCGTTCTGGCGACACCAGTTGCTGTGCGCCGCGCTGGCGCGTTTTGTGCAACAGCGCAGCGGCGCCGACGGCGAAGAGGTGGCCTACATGGCCGGGCTGTTGCACGACGTCGGCAGACTGGCCATGTTCGTGCGCTGGCCGCAGGCTTACGGCGCCCTGTTGCAGCGGCCGAGCACCGATGATGCTTGGTTGATAGCCGAGGAACACCAGCACTTCGGCTTCGGTCACGCGGTGGCCGGTGGTGCGCTGCTGCGCCTGTGGAGCGTGCCCGAAGCCATCGCCCTGGCCGCTTTGGCGCATGCCGATGTGGCCGCGCCTGAAGACACCGTGGCGGCAAGTGTTTGGCACGCTAGCCGGCTGGCCCATCGGCTGGCCGACGAAGCCGACAACGGCAGCACCACGAGCTGGATGAAAGAGGCCGGCCTCAGCGCCGCCATGCGACGCCAGATCGTCGACGAGGTCGATGCCTTTGCCGGCAGCCGCGGCTGAACAACCGACGGCACGCCAAAACCACACCCCGGCTCGCCGTACAGTTCATCATCGTCATCAACCCTGCCCAAGCGCTGGCTGAGCCCTTTTTTTACCGATCTTGCTTCATCGCCCATGACCGCTGATATCGACCCCTCCCAGCCCGTCGCCGCGCCCGCCGCCGCAGTTGCTGGGCGCTGCTGCCACGTGGTCGCCAGTGGTTGGCCCGCCAGCGCGCCGCTGCGCGGGGTCGAGCTCGACGCCGCCTTGGGCGCCAGTGTGCAGCGGCTGGACGCTCTGCAAGACCCCGCCGGGCTGCGCCAACTGGGCATCAGCGTGGTGCCTTGTCTGGCCATCGCGAGCCAAAGTGGCGGCGCCGGCTCAACCATCCCCTTGCCCGGTAGCCAGGCGGACGCCAGCACGTGGGCCGCGCTGGCGGTGGCCTCATCCCGTCAGCAGAACCAGCCGCAAACGCAGCCGCAACCGCAGCCGCAACCGCAACCGCAGCCGCAGCCGCAGCCAGCGGCCCAGTCTGCTGAAGATGATCTGTTGATGTTGGGGCACTGCCTGTCTCACGATCTTTACGCGCCGATGCGCAACAGCGCGCGCATGGTGGACGCGGTGCTCGAGACGGCCACGCTCGATGATGCCGCGCGAAACATGCTGGCGCACGCGCGCGACGCCGCCCGCCGGTGCGCCAACCGTGCGGACGGCCTGGCGCAGTTGCTGCGCATCGCGCGCACCAAACCGAACACCGCGCCGATTGACGTGTCTGCGCTGTGCAGCCAGTTGATGATCGAGTTGGCCGATGCCCACCCTCACGCGCGTGGCGCGGGCCAGATCACGCCGGGCATGGCGGTGGCTGGCGACTTGCAGCTCGTGACCTTGGCGCTGCGCCATCTGCTCGACAACGCCTGCAAGTTCAGCCAGCCCGTTGCCGCAGCCGAGATCCGCGTGACATGGCATGCGGCGCCGGGCTTTGACGTCATCGCCGTTTCGGACAACGGCGTGGGCTTCAGCGCGGCGCATGCGCAAGCCCTGTTCCAGCCTTTCGAGCGCATCCACTTGCAATCGGAGTTTCGCGGCGAAGGCGCCGGCCTGGCCCTGGTGCGCCGCGTCGCGCTGCGTCATGGCGGCTGGGCCTGGGCCGACGTGGGCACGCCGGGCTGGACGCACTTTCTGCTGGCGTTGCCGGTGGCCCGAACCTCGTTGAGCGCGCCATGACGCAACCAGGCCAGGGCCTCGCGCATGCGCCAAACCCGGTGTCGATCGATGCGCCAACCGGTGCGCCAAACCTCGCCGGTCCGGGGCCAACCCGTGTGCTGGTGGTCGATGACTCGCAAAACGATGCCGCCGCGCTGTCTCTCGAGCTCGGCCTCAGCCTCAAGCACCTGGAGACAAGGTGGGCTGAAAGCGGCGAGCAGATGTACCAGGCCATTGCCCAGTGGCAGCCGCACATCGTGCTGACCGATGTTCACATGCCGCGCTTCGACATCTTCGAGGCGCTGCAACGCCTGCGCACCGAGTGGCCAGCGTTGCCCGTCGTCGTGGTGTCGGGCCTGGTGGGCGAAGAAGTGGCCGCGCGCCTGATCAGGGCCGGGGCCAGCGACTTTGTCGCCAAGTCGGGCCTCAGTCGCCTGGCTGTGGTGGTCGAGCGCGAGTTGCACGATGCGCGCGAGCGCGCAGAGAAGCTCGAGTTGCAAGACCAGCTGCGTCGCCAGGCCGGCCTCTTCGAGCGCGTGCTCGAGCACCTGCCCGTGGGCGTGTGCCTGCTTGACGTCAAGGGTGTCGTGCGCCACGCCAACCGGGCCGACCAGGCCCTCTGGGAACATGTTCGCCACAGCGATGTCGATGGCTGTCGCCAATACGTGGGCTGGCGTGCCGATACCGGCCAGCCGATTGCGCCGCAGGATTGGGGCGCGTCTCAGGCCCTGCGCCATGGCACCACCTCACTCGAGGAGCGCATCGAAATCGACACCCTCACCGGCGCACGCAAGATCATCCTCAATTCAGCGGTGCCGCTGCACGATGATCTGGGTCGGCCACAGGGTTGCTTTGTCGTGAGCCAGGACATCACCGAGTTGCACCACACCGAGCGGCGGCTGCGACGCACCGAAAGCACGCTGCGCGCGCTTTCGCAGCGCCTGCTGGAGGTGCAGGAAGCCGAGCGGCGCTGGATCGCCCAGGAGCTGCATGACGACATCGGCCAAGGCATCGCTGCGATGCGATTTCAACTGGCGCGCATCGTCGAGCAAGCCCGCGATCCGTCGGCCAGCGAACTGGCGGCGGCGGCACTTTCATCGTCCGAGCAACTCAATGACCGGCTGCGCCAGATCTGCCTCGGCCTGCGGCCGCTCGAACTTGACGACTTCGGCCTCATGGCGGCGCTGCGCAGCATGTTGAAGTCGCTCGGCAACCGCCCCGCGCTGGCGCTGCAACTCATTTGCGACGGGCCCGAGCTGCGTTATCCGGCACGGCTCGAGACAGCCGCCTTTCGCATCGCCCAGGAAGCGCTCAACAACGCGCTGCGCCACAGCGACTGCGCGGCATTGGCGATTCGCGTGCACACCGAACCGGGCCTGCTGGCGCTGAGCATCACGGACGACGGCTGCGGTTTTGCTGTCAACACCTCGGCTGCCAATGCCTTTGCCACCCAGACCTTCGCCGTCAACAGCGACATGGCCACAGGCGCAGGCACAGCCAGCGAGAGTCGGCCGCGCCGTCTGGGTCTGGCGGGCATGGCCGAGCGCGCACGGTCCCTGGGCAGCGAGCTCGAGATCGACTCGCAGCCCGGCCTCGGCACCACGGTGCGCGTGGTCTTGCGCGTGGCGGCCATGCCCGAAGCAGGCGAATCATGAAAATCCTGCTCGCCGACGACCACACGCTGTTCCGTGCCGGGCTGCGTGCCTTGCTGTCCGATATCGACGGGGTGCAGATCGTCGCCGAAGCGCGCGACGGTGCCGAGGCGGTGGAGCTGGCGGCCAGCACCGAACCTGATCTGGCCATTCTCGACATTGCCATGCCGCGCCTCAATGGGCTGGCCGCTACCGAGAAGATCAAGGCCGCACGACCCGCCACACGCATCATCGTGCTGTCGATGCACCTCAATGAAGAGTACATACGCCGCGCCCTGAGTGCCGGTGCCGACGGCTACATGGTGAAAGACTCGGCACCGTCCGAACTGACGGTGGCACTGCAAGCCGTGATGGCCGGCGGCAATTACCTGAGCCCGGCGGCGGCCTCGCTGCTGATCAAGCAGGCCCTGCCCGGCATGAAAGGCAGCGACCCCTTGCACATGCTGTCACCGCGCCAGGTTGAAGTGCTGCGCATGGTGGCCGAGGGCAACAGCACAAAAGAGATTGCACGCCTACTCGATTTGAGCCCGAAGACCGTGGACATCCACCGCGCCCAAGTCATGCAAAGACTTGACATCCACGACGTGGCCGGGCTGACGCGCTTTGCCGTGCGCGTAGGCCTGGTGGGCACCGACTGACCGACAGCACAACTCAGGGATTGCGAAACTCATATGACAACTTCTGCTTCTTCACATGCGCCTGTGGGCAAACGCCCTGTCCGCGCCTTGCTGGTCGATGATGACGCGTTCATGCTCGACTTTGTCGGCGACATGTTGCGTGAGCTGGGCGTCTCCAACGTCGCTACCGCCAGCAACGGCAGCGACGGCGCCAAGGTGTTTGACCAGGCGACGAGCAAGCCCGAAGTGGTGCTGTGCGATCTCCACATGCCAGGCTTGGATGGCTTCGAGTTCATGGAGGCGCTGGCCGAGCGCAGATACGAGGGCGGCGTGATCCTGGTCTCGGGCATGGACGAGCGCACCCTCAATTCGGCGTCGCTGATGGCCAGGTTCCACCGCCTGCAGATCCTGGCAACGATCGCCAAGCCGGTTGCGAAGCGTGCCCTGTCCGATGCGCTGTCGAAGCTGCGCTAGCGGCCACGTCGGGCGCTACCAGGAACCCACCGTCATGCCTGTGCCTGCGCTGCCGCCGACGTGAGCCCCGACGCCATCACGGTGCAGCCCAACAGCCCTGCTGCGGCCGCGCCGCCACCCCAGTTGGCGCAGTCCACGCTGCTGCTGGTGGACGATCAAGCCGTCAACATCGAGGTCTTGTACCGGGCCCTGGCCGGGCACCACCGCGTGCTGATGGCCACCAGTGGCGAGCAGGCGCTGGCGCTGTGCCGCGACGACCCACCCGACCTGGTGCTGCTCGACGTGGTGATGCCCGAGATCGACGGCCACGAAGTCTGCCGGCGGCTCAAGGCCGACCCGGCTACCAGCGCCATACCGGTGATCTTTGTCACCGCGTATAACAACCCCTCGGAAGAGGCCCGGGGGCTGGAATTGGGCGCGGTTGATTTCATCGCCAAGCCCATCAGTCCGGCCGTCGTGCGGGCACGGGTCAAGACCCACCTCGAGTTTGCGCGCTCGAGCGCGCTGCTGGCAGCCTCTTTCGAGGCCACTGCCGAAGGCCTGCTGGTGACCGACATGAATGGCCGCATCAGCACCATCAACCAGCGCTTTGCCCGCATGTGGCAGCTGCCGCCCGCCATGCGCATCGAGACCGATGAAGCCCGGCTGTTTGCCTTCATGCAGGCCCAGCTGTCGGAAGATCAGCCCCTTGCTCCCGAGGCCCAGCCCGGCCCGGCCTCGACCGAGGCGTTGCCGGGCGGCGGCGAGTACGGCTCCATCGCACTCAGGGGCGGGCGCTTCTTCGAGCGCTACGCCACTTTGCTGCACACCAACGGCAAACCGAACGGGCGCTTGCTCAGCTTTCGCGACGTGACCGAACGCCGGCGCGCCGAACAGGCGCTGGCCGAACTGAACGCCAGCCTCGAGACGCGCATCCTGACGCGCACCCGTGAGCTGGTGGAGGCCCGGCAGCACGCCGAAGCGGCCAGCCAGGCCAAGAGCGACTTCCTGTCCAACATGAGCCACGAGATCCGCACGCCCATGAACGGCGTGCTGGGCATGACTTACCTCGCGCTGGAGACCGACCCGAATCCGAAGCAGCGCGACTACCTGCAAAAGATCAGCCAGTCGGGGCAGCACCTGATGGGCATCATCAACAACATCCTCGATTTCTCGAAGATCGAGGCCGGCAAACTTGAGCTGGCCCCGGCCAGTTTCACGCTTGACGGGTTGTTCGACGGCGTTGCCAGCCAGCAGGGCAGCGACGCCCGCAAGAAGGGCCTGCGGCTGCGCTTCGAGATCGACCCCGCCCTGTCGCGCCCGATGCGCGGCGACGCCCTGCGGCTGCGCCAGGTGCTGCTCAACTACGTGGGCAACGCCATCAAGTTCTCCGCAGCTGGCGACATCACCGTCCGCGTAATCGGCTTGCGGCGCAGCGACGAGGGCTTGCTGCTGCGCTTCGAGGTGCAGGACGCCGGCATCGGCATGAGCGAGGCCGAGATGGCGCGGCTGTTCCAGTCGTTTCAGCAGGCCGATTCTTCCACCACGCGCAAGTACGGCGGTACCGGGCTGGGCCTGGCGATCTGCAAGCAGCTGGCCGAGCTGATGGGCGGCGAAGTAGGCATGCAGAGCCAGACCGGGCAGGGCAGCCTGTTCTGGTTTACCGCCCAGGTGGGCTGGAACACGGCAGCGGCGGCGACAGGCCTGGCGCCCGCGGGCTTGTCGCCGGCCGAGCTGGAGCGCATCCGCAACAGCGCGATCCTGGTGGTCGACGACAACCCCTTCAACCAGCAGGTTGCCCAGGAGTTGCTGGCGGCCCGCGGCGCACGGGTGAGCGTGGCCAACCACGGCCAGGAGGCGCTCGATTTGCTGCGCCAGCAGCGCTTCGACTGCGTGCTGATGGATTTGCAGATGCCGGTGATGGATGGCCTGCAGGCAACGCGGCAGATTCGTGCCACTGCAGCGTTGGCGGCAACCCGGGTGATCGCGATGACCGCCAACGCCCGTGACGAGGACCGCTGGAAATGCTTCGAGGCGGGGATGGACGACTTCATCACCAAACCGCTGCTGCCCGACAGGTTCTATGCGACGGTGGCCCGCTGGCTGGAGCCGCAGGATGTGCCGGCAGGGGTTCAGGTGCCCGCAACGGCCGCGCCGAGTGCGGCGGTGCCGGCAAGCCGGCCCGACGTTGCGCCGGTGATCACGCCGGCCCAACTGGCCGGTGACCCCGAGGTGATCGATCTGTCGATTCTTTACACCAGCCTGGGCGGCAAGCTCGACAAAGTGCGCAAATTCGCCTTCATGTTCGTCGATGCCATGCCGAAAACCATGACAGAGATCGACGATGCCTTGGCGCGCGAAGACCTGGCGGCACTGGGTACGCTGGGCCACCGCGCCAAGTCTTCGGCCGCAACCGTGGGCGCAATGGGCATGGCCCGGCTGTGCCAGGCGCTGCAGCAATTCAAGGAGGGAGGCGATGTGGGGCAGGCGCGATGCATTGTGATGAAGATGGCCCCGCTGTTGGCACGCATCGTGCTGCATGTCAACGGCGTTTTCGACCGCGCGCCGGCATCAACGCCCGCGGACTTGTCAAGCCCTGGCGCTTGCGCTGCCATATCCCGTTCATAGAGCTGAGCTGACATGCTTGAATCATTCATCGAAAAAACTGTCTCGCCGGCCGTTGTCAGGGCTGGCCAGCGGCTCGCTGCGGCCCTCGCAGCACCCTCGCTGAAGCGTGCCGTGCCAATGCTGGCCATCGCCTGCGCCGCGCTGCCGTTGTTCAGCCACATCGGTGTGCTCGAGATTGCCGCGCTGGCCGGTGTGGCGCTGTGCAGCAGCTTGGCCGTGTTGCGGCCGCCGCGGGTGGCTGAGCCACCTGACGTGGGCGGCGACTGCGCGCGCGTCGATGCCGCAAGCAGCGAGCTCAAACCGCTGCTTGAGAGCGTGCTGCCGGTGTGGCTGCGCCATGTCGCGTCGGTCAAGAGCCAGACCGAAGAGGCGGTGACGCAGTTGGTGATCAGCTTCTCGTCGATCAACAAGCAGTTCGAGGCGGCGGGTTTCGTCGGCAGCCATGGTGGGTCAGCCAGGGGCGCCACGATCAGCCTGCTGACGCTGTGCGAGCGGCAGTTGAGCCCGGTGGTGTCATCGATGTCACGCATCCTCGAAGGCAAGGCCACGCTGGTGAACAGCGTCAACAGCCTGGCGCTGGCCACCCGCGATCTGCGAGAAATGGCCACCGATGTCGGCCTGATTGCGGCCCACACCAACATCCTGGCCATCAACGCGGCGATCGAGGCGGCGCATGCCGGCGACCGCGGGCGCGGCTTCGCGGTCATCGCCAAGGAAATCCGCAGCCTGTCGCAGACCTCGGCCGACAGCGGCAAGCGCATCGCCGAGCGCATGCTGCAGGTCGAGGCGATGATGAAGGACACGGTCGCAGCGGCCGAGCACGCAGCCGAAGAAGACCAGGCGACGATCGATCTCTCGGGCAGCGTGGTTCAGAACGTGCTCACCCATGTGCGCGCGCTAGGCGAAAACGCCGAGGCCATGCTCGCGCAGGGCAATATCATTCGCGACGACACCGACAACCTGCTGATCAACCTGCAGTTCCAGGACCGGGTGAGCCAGATCATCTCGGTCATCGATGGTGACCTGCTGCGCCTGCAGCGCACCTTGCAAGCCGGCGAAGAGACCCTGCCGGCGCCGCAACAGTGGCTGGCCGACCTGGAGCAGCAGTACACCATGAACGATCAGCGCGGCGGCGGTGGCCCGGCGACTGGCACAGCCGGCGCCACGACCCAGGCGGTCGAAGAAGTCGAGTTCTTTTGATCTGAACCAGTGAGCCGACCATGGCAAAGACGATATTGATAGTCGATGATTCCGCCAGCCTGCGTGCCGTTGTGAACATCGCGTTGACCGGCGCGGGCTACGAAGTGATAGAAGCCTGCGACGGCCAGGACGCCCTCAACAAGCTCGACAAGCTGGCGGGCAAGAAGATCCACCTCATGATCTCGGACGTGAACATGCCC
>JBBQJN010000003.1:0-30352 GCA_038325945.1 Burkholderiales bacterium
GGCGCTCACTGCCGCCATGGTGGTGGCCCGGCGCGGCATGCCCGCCGGCCAGCGGATAGCTGGCCTGCACAGCTTGGCGCCAGGCCTGGACCCGCGCCAGCCAGCTGGCGCCGCCCGGGGCTGTTGCGGCCGCCACGCTGGGCTGGGCGTGCCAGTGCGCCGCCCCCAGCAGCTTGCGCAGCACTCCGGCCTGGCCATGCAACAGCACGCCCAGCAACAGCAGGCAGAGCAGGGCATGGCGGGCCAGGGTGCGGCCCTGCGGCGGGCAGTCAAACAGCATGATGGTGCGATTGTGGTGGCAGGAATGGCATACGCATGACGCGCTTTGCTGGATGAGCGACCGTGCCATCGGTCTGCTTCGCCTGAACTCGCTGGCATGTCAGCCACCCCAGGAGCGCCAGCTGGGCCGACAACAGACCAAGTTGTGTCGCCTGGTGCGGCAATACACCCAGACCAAGGCGGCCACTGGCGCCAGCCTGCCGCAGTTCGTCAAGAACGCGTTTGACGGCTTTCTTCGCCCGCGCTGCAGCGACTGCGACCACGGCGCTGCAGGCGCTGCCGCACAAGATCGTCGCAGCCTGATGAAGCTGCTGACGCGGCGCGGTGTGCTCGTCGAATGGCAGGGGTCGAGCTACCTGGCCAGAAGTGATGCCGACTCGGACGATGCCCGCACGCTCAGGGCACCGCAGGCGTCGGCATCGCCTGGCAGCGCCTTGAGCAGGTCTGGGCCCAGCGTCTGTGCAGTCGGCTGCCATCCGCCTTGCGTGAGCTGATCGAAGCGCGCGCCTGATCAGGCTCTGGCCTTGACCACGGCGTCGCATTCCAGCGTCTGCAGCCGGCCTGCGCTTCCGGGCGACTGCTTTGAGGCCATGAAATTCGGGAGTTGGATATCAGAAATGGGCCGAAACGAGTCACCCATGCGCCAGCTCTGGCTGCCCGACTGCGGTCATCACCCTCGGCAAGGGATAGATCGAAAAATCGGATCGACTACCAGCCGTGATGCAGGAAATCGATTGTGGAGGATATCGCGTCGCGTTCGCCGTCTAGATTTGCCACGAGGATGGTCAGTTCGGAGCTTGGGACCGCAGCGATGAACTGAGTGAGCATTGAACCTAGTAGTTCGTTTCGCCAATGAGGTTACAAATGAAATCGACGCATTCGTTCGTCAGGCTAGGCGCAAACCACAGCCATAGCCGTAGCTATGGCGCGGATTTGCAACGACGCATGGCGGATGAAGGCGCGATTTCATGTCGCTGGTTTGGCGGAACGGACTACTAGATTCCGCAGTTGACCGCTTGAAACCGCTGGCCACTCCGCATGAACGCTCAATTTTGTACTCACGACCACGTTCACCCTTCGGGTGAGCGCGCTACACATCCGATTGAGCTGCGCTACGGCACGCCCCTACCGGGCGGGCCGACTCATCAGCACGGGGCGCAAGCTGATCCTGGGTCTTGGGGCGAATGATCGCTCGGCCAAGGCCTTCGCACGGCTGCATGGCGAGCTGTTCGCAGCAAGCACCTAGCAATCCATCCGAGCGGCCATCGCTCGACTCACGGATTCCGGATTTCGATGCGCCAAGCGCGGGTTGCGGCGTGGGCGTCCGGGAGAAATTCACCGCGCAAGACCCATCAACATCCGCCGACCAGCCGAAATCCGCCCCGGCGGGACGGATTTGGCAGCGATTCGATGGCGGGGTGGACAAATTCGGCTCGAAACTGGTCTGTGAACTTGCGGCGGGGTACATGGGTCACGGATTCAAGAAGACGTCCCGACGTGACTGTGGAAATGCCGTTGGAGTTCACTCTGTTCACTCCAACCTACCGAGCTTCGCACCGATCCCACCTGGTAGGCCTGAGGGTCGGACGTCGATGGCCAGACGGCACCCAGGCTGGCTCCTGCTCGCCTTGTGCCCTGCCTTGCGCCGTGCTCGCTGGCCGACAATGCGGCCATGTACCTGCTCTACCTGCACGGCTTCCGCTCGTCGCCGGCCTCGTTCAAGGCCCGTGTGATGGCCGACTGGCTGGCCGCGCATCGGCCCGATGTGCACTGGTGGTGTCCGCAGCTGCCGCCCTCGCCGGCAGCGGCCTGGGCGCTGATTGCGCAAGGCATCGCCGGCTGGCCGCGGGATGACATGGCGGTGACCGGCAGCTCGCTTGGCGGCTTTTATGCCACCGCGGTGGCCGAGGCCACCGGCTGCCGCGCGCTGCTGCTGAACCCGGCGGTGGACCCGGCGCGCGACCTGGCCGCCCACATCGGCGAGCAGACCCAGTTCCACACACCGGACGAGCGCTTCTTCTTCCGCCCCGAGTACACCGCCGAGTTGCGCGCCTTGACGGTACCGGCCATCACTCGGCCCGAACGTTATGCCGCCGTCATCGCCAAGGGCGACGAGTTGCTGGACTGGCGCGAGATGGTGGCCCGCTACCCCGGCGCGCGCATCCGCCTGCTTGAAGGCAGCGACCACGGCCTGACAGATTTCAACGACCACCTGCCTTTTGTTCTGGAGTGCTTGCAGCTATGCGACTGAAAAACAAGGTTTCCATCATCACCGGCGCCGCTCAGGGCATCGGCCTGGCCACCGCGCTGAAGTTTGCCGAGGAAGGCGCCACCGTGGTGTTGTGCGACCTGCGCCCCGATGGCGTGGACGCCGCACTGGCGATGGTGCGCGCACGCGGCGCCCAGGCCCAGGGCTTTGCGGTCGATGTCACCGACCGTGCCGGGCTCGATGCCATGGTGGCGGCGGTAAAAGAGCACTACGGCCACATCGACGTGCTGGTCAACAACGCCGGCATCACCAAGGACGCGCGGCTGCAGAAGATGACGCTGGCGCAGTTTGACGCGGTGATCGACGTCAACCTGCGCGGCGTCTTCCATGCCACCCAGGCGGTGCTGCCGGTGATGCTGACGCAGGGTTCGGGCGTGATCCTCAATGCCAGCAGCGTGGTCGGCATCTACGGCAACTTCGGCCAAACCAACTACGCCGCCAGCAAGTTTGGCGTCATCGGCTTCACCAAGACCTGGAGCCGCGAGCTCGGGCCCAAGGGCATCCGCGTCAACGCGGTGGCGCCGGGTTTTGTCGAGACGCCGATCCTGGCCAGCATCCCCGACAAGGTGCTGCAGCAGATGCGTGCACAAGTGCCGCTGCACCGCCTGGGCAAGCCCGAGGAAATCGCCAACGTCTATGCCTTCCTGGCCAGCGACGAGGCCAGTTATGTCAACGGCGCGGTGATCGAGGTCTCGGGTGGCATGACTGTCTGACCGCGCCATGAGCCTACGCCATGAAGACGCCCGCCGCCGCAACTGGGTGGCCCAGGCCCTGCAACGCATCGAGGCCGACACCCGGCGCTCGGCAGATACCCATTTAATCCCGCTCGCGCTGGCCGAAGCGCCCGGCGTCACGCTCTACCTGAAGGACGAGTCCACCCATCCTTCGGGCAGCCTGAAGCACCGCCTGGCGCGCTCGCTGTTTCTCTACGGCTTGTGCAATGGCTTGATCCAGCAGGGCACGACCATCGTCGAAGCCTCGTCGGGCAGCACCGCCATCAGCGAGGCCTACTTTGCCAAGCTGCTGGGCCTGCCCTTCAGCGCCGTGGTGCCCGAGGGCACGGCCGCGCGCAAGCTGGAGGAGATCGCCTTCCAGGGCGGCCAGTGCGTGGAAGTGCCGGCGCCGCAGGTGTATGCCCAGGCCGAGGCGCTGGCCGCCAACTGTGGTGGCCACTACATGGACCAGTTCACCCAGGCCGAGCGGGCCACCGACTGGCGTGGCAACAACAACATCGCCGAGAGCCTGTTCCATCAGATGCAGCAGGAGCCGCATCCGCTGCCGCGCTGGATCGTCGTCGGCGCCGGCACCGGCGGCACCTCGGCCACCATCGGCCGCTACATCCGCTACCGGCGCGACGCGCTGGCCACCACCCGGCTGGCGGTGGTCGACCCGGAACACTCGGTGTTTTTCGACGCCTTTGTCAGCGGCCGGCGCGACCTCACCAGCAGCCAACGCGGCCGCATCGAAGGCATCGGCCGGCCGCGGGTGGAACCGAGCTTTGTGCCCACGGTGATCGACCGCATGCTGCGGGTGCCTGACGCGATGAGCTTTGCCGCCGCGATCGACCTGTCGGCGCGGCTGGGCCGGCGTGTCGGGCCGTCCACCGGCAGCAACTTCGCCGTCGCGCTGCTCCTTGCGCGCGAAATGGCCGAAGCCGGCCAGCCCGGCAGCATCGTCACGTTGATCTGCGACGCCGGCGAGCGTTACCACGACACCTTGTTTGCACCCGGCTGGATAGACGCGCAGGGGCTGGACAGCACGGCCGCGGTGCAGGACAGCGCCACCGGCTGAGGCGGCGCCAACCGGGATGGGACAATCAGCCCGGTGAACTACGCCCTGTTTGATGACGCCGGCAAATTCCTCGCCGGCCGCGTGATGTCGGAAGCCGATTCCTCGATGCAAGTCGAGCTCGACTCGGGCAAGCGCGTGAAGGTGAAATCGGCCAACGTGCTGCTGCGCTTTGCCAAACCCGAACCCGCAGCGCTGATCGCCGCCGCCCAGGCGCAGGCCGGCGAGATCGATCTGGAGATGGCCTGGGAATTTGCCCCCGAGGGTGAATTCAGCTTTGCCGACTTGGCGCGCGACTATTTCTCGGACAAGGCCGGCCCTGAAACCCAGGCGGCGATGCTGTTCAAGCTGTTCGAGGCGCCACATTACTTTCGCCGCGCCGGCAAGGGCCAGTTCAAGAAGGCGCCCGAGGAGACGGTGAAAGCCGCGCTGCAGGCGATCGAGCGCAAGGCCCAGCAGGCCTTGATGATCGAGCAGTGGGCCGACGAGCTGGCTGCCGGCCGCTGCCCCGAGCCGGTGCGCGAGCAGCTCTACAAGATCCTGTTCAAGCCCGACAAGAACGGCCCCGAGTACAAGGCGGTGGTCGAGGCCAGCAGACGCGCCCACCGCGCGCCGCTGGATCTGCTGCAGGCCGCCGGCGCGATCGACAGCCCTTACCAGTTCCACTGGCGGCGCTTTTTGTTCGACCAGTTCGGGGGTTTGAAGCATGGCCACGGCTTCCCGCCGCTGGCGCCGCCGACGATCAAGGACGAGCTGCCGCTGGCGCCGGTGCAGGCTTTCTCGATCGACGACTCGCAGACCACCGAGATCGACGACGCGCTGTCGGTTACCGGCCTGGGCAGCGGCACGGTGATTTTTGGCGTGCACATCGCCGCGCCGGCGCTGGCCATCGCGCCCGACTCGGCTATCGACAAGGTGGCCCGCGAGCGCTTGTCCACCGTCTACATGCCGGGCTGGAAGCTGACCATGCTGCCCGACGAGGTGGTGCAGGCCTACACCCTGGTTGAAGGCCGCGCCTGCCCGGCTGTGAGTGTGTACTTCACCTTCGACGAGGCCACGCTGGCGGTGCAGGCCACCCAGACCCGCATCGAGCAGGTGCCGATCGTCGCCAACCTGCGCCACGACCAGTTGGACGAGGTGGTCACCGAGGCCGCGCTCACCGGCGAGGCGCTGGCCGAGTACCCGTTTGCCCATGAGCTGGCCTTTGCCTTCCGGCTGGCCAGGCACCTGAAGGCGCAGCGCGAGGTGGTGCGCGGCAAGCCCGAGAAATTCAACCGCCCCGACTACAACTTCCGGCTGGAAGGCAATGACGGCGAGCCGCTCGGCCATGAGACCGTGCGCATCAGCGAGCGCAAGCGAGGCGCGCCGCTGGACCTGATCGTCAGTGAGGCGATGATCCTGGCCAACTGCCATTGGGGCGGTTTCATCGCCGAGTGCGGCGTGCCGGGCATCTACCGCAGCCAGGCCAGCATGGCGCCGGGCATCAAGGTGCGCATGGGCGTGCGGCCGGCGCCGCATGCCGGCATGGGCGTGGCGCAGTACACCTGGGCCACCTCGCCGCTGCGCCGCTATGTTGACCTGGTCAACCAGTGGCAGATCATCGCCGCCGCCCGCCACGGCCGCACCGCCGCGCTGGTGGCGCCGTTCAAGCCCAAGGACGCGATGCTGTTCTCGGTGATCTCGTCGTTTGATGCCGCCTACACCGCCTACAACGGCTTCCAGCGCGACATCGAGCGCTTCTGGTCGCTGCGCTGGCTGCAGCAGCAGCAGGTGAGCGAACTCGACGCGGTGGTACTCAAGGACGGGCTGGTGCGCGCCGATACGCTGCCGCTGGTCTTCAAGGCCCTGGGTTGCGAGGCCTTGCCGCGCGGTTGCCACGTGCGGCTGCGCATCAACGGGCTGGATCTGCTGACGCTGGACCTGCATGCCAACCTGCTGAGCCGGCTTGACGACGTGCTGGCGACATCGGATGCCGCAGAGTCCGCTGATGCCGACGGCGCGGGTGACGACGACGAGGCCGCGTCCGGCGCGCCGCTGGCGCTGGCCATTGATCTGGGCGATGGTGCGGCCGATGGCGCTGCGCAGGCCAGCGATGCCGTCGACGCTGGCAGCCCAGCGGCAACGCCGGGCGCCAGCGTCGGCTGACAACGGCCGCACCGGCATCGCCCAGCGATCAATGGCCCAGCGTCCCGCCGGCCGCAACTCCAGCCCGCCGGGCCGGCCGGGCCGGCCAGCATTACCGCCGCACCGCTGGGGCCGCTTGGCGCGCATCAGCACGTTGCACTGGGCATTGGGCATCTCGCTATCGGTGCACGGCGCGCTGCTGACCTTCAAATGGGTCGATCCGACAGGCTTTGATCGCGCCTTTCGCGACACGCCGCTGGAGGTGATCCTGGTCAACGCGCGCTCGTCCGAGGTGCCGACCCAGGCGCTGGCGGTGGCCCAGGCCTCGCTGGCTGGCGGCGGTGATCTGGAACAGGGCCGCAGCGGCTCGCCGCTGCCCGCCACCCAGTTGTCCGAAAGCGGCAACGCCAGCGACGACGCGCGCAAGCGGGTTGATCGATTGCAGGACGAGCAGCAGCAGTTGCTGGCGCAGATCCGCCGCGAAATGGCCTTGCTGCCGCCGCCCGAGGCCCAGCGCGACACCGGCACGCCACAAGAGCGCGAGCAGGAAGATCGGCGGCGCCAGCTGCTCAAGCTGCTGGCCGAGATCGAAAAGCGCATCAATGACGACAGCGCCGCGCCGCGCAAGCGCTACATCAGCCCGGCCACCCGCGAGGTCAGCTATGCGCTGTACTACGACCGCCTGCGCCGACGCATCGAAGAGCGCGGCACGCGCGACTTTCCGCAGCACCAGGGCAAGAAGCTGTATGGCGAGCTGACCATGAACATCACCGTCGATGCGCTGGGCCGCCTGGTGGATGCCGAGGTGCTGCGCGGCTCAGAGCACGCACTGCTCGACCGGCGCGCGGTGGCCATCGTGCGGGCGGCCGCGCCGTTTGGCCATTTCAACCCCGCGATGCGCAGCGAAGCCGACCAGATCGTCGTCACCTCGCGCTTTCGCTTCACCCGCGACGAAGGGCTGGCTACCAGCATCGCCGCAGGAATTGTCCCCCCCCCGTAGCGCCTTTGGCGTCCTTGCAGGCCGCGCTGGGCCAGAGGCCCAGCCCTTCGGCAGGCACAAGCGTCAAGTCGCCCGTGTCCGGCCTCAGAGACTGAGAGGCAATCGGATGCACCCGCGGGCGACGCCACTGGCCCGGCGAAGCCGGTTCCAGGGCGTCCACTGGGTGGCGCTTGGTGCGCAGCACTCAGCGGGTGATCGGCACCGGCACCGGCCGGCACAATGTTGACCTGACATGACCGCTCCTGCCGACGCCTCCAGCCCCGCCCTGCCAGACCGCTATGCCGTGCTGGGCCACCCGGTGGCGCACAGCCAGTCGCCGTTCATCCATGCCGAGTTTGCCCGCCAGACCGGCGAAGCCATGGTCTACGGCCGCGTCGAATGCCCGGTGGACGGCTTCGAGGCCGCCGTGCGAGCTTTCATCGCCGGCGGCGATACGCGGGCTGGCCAGGGCCGGGCCGGCGGCTGCAACATCACCGTGCCCTTCAAGTTACAGGTGCTGCCTTTGGCGGCGCGGGCCAGTGATCATGCGCTGCTGGCGCAGGCCGCCAATGTGCTGCGCTTCGACGCCAATGGCTGGTTTGCCGACAACACCGACGGCAGCGGCCTGGTGCGTGACCTGCAGCAGCACGCCGGCCTGCAATTGGCAGGCTGCCGCACCTTGCTGATCGGCGCCGGTGGCGCCGCCGCCGGCGTGCTGGGGCCGCTGATCGAGGCCGGCTGCGGCGCCATCACCGTGGCCAACCGCACACCCGCCAAGGCACTGGCCCTGGTGCAGCGCCATGCCGATTGGGCGGCACAGCACGGCGTGACGCTGGCCGCCAGCGGCTTGGCCGATGCCGGCACCGGCTTTGATCTGGTGATCAACAGCAGCGCCAGCAGTCTGGCCGGCGCGGCGGTGCCGGTGCCGGCCTCGGTGCTGCGCCCCGGCGCGCTGGCGATCGACCTGATGTACGGCGCCGCCGCCCAACCCTTTCTGGATTGGGCCAAGGCCCACGGCGCGGTCGGCCGCGACGGCCTGGGCATGCTGGTCGAGCAGGCGGCGGGTGCTTTTGCACTGTGGCGCGGCGTGATGCCGCAAACCCCACCGGTGCTGGCCGCGCTGCGTGCGCGGCTCAAGGCATGACCCCGCCCCGAAGTGCCTCCGGCGCCTGCCCCCCAGCGGGACGCCGCCAGCGGCCCGGCAAAGCCGGCTCTGCGGCGGCCGCTGGGTGGCGGCTGTTGCTGCTGATACTTGTTTGCGGCCTGTCGCTGCAGATTTTCTTCGCCGCCCGCATCGCGCTGATGCTGGTGCTGGCACCGCAGTCCACCAGCTTCCAGCGCAGCGAGGTCTGGCGCCAACTGGTGGACAAGCGGCAGATCAGTTGGTCACAGCAATGGGTGGACGCCGAACAAATCTCGGTCAACCTCAAGCGCGCGGTGATCGCCAGCGAGGATGCCGGCTTCATCGGCCACGGCGGCATCGAGTGGGACGCGCTGGAGCAGGCCTGGGAGAAGAACCAGCGCGCCGAGGCCTCCGCCGAGCGCCGCCTGGCCCAGGCCCGGCCCCGCCCCCACCCGACCCCGGCCAACGGCGCCGCGCCGCAGCGCCCGCGCACCGAAGCCAAGCTGGTGGGCGGCTCCACCATCAGCCAGCAACTGGCCAAGAACCTGTTCTTGTCGGGCGAGCGCACGGTGCTGCGCAAGGCGCAGGAGTTTGTGCTGACGCTGATGCTTGAAGCACTGCTGTCCAAAGAGCGCATCCTGGAGATCTACCTGAACAACGTGGAGTGGGGCGAAGGCCTGTTCGGCGCGCAGGCGGCGGCGCGCCACTACTTTCGCACCGACGCCGCCCGGCTCGATGCCAACAGCGCAGCCCGGCTGGCGGTGATGCTGCCAGCGCCCAAGCGTTACGAGAAGAACCCGCAATCGGGCTACCTGGCCTCGCGGGCTGCCTCGGTGGCCGCGCGCATGGGCGCGGTGGCGGTGCCGTGAGCGCAGCCGCAGCCTGCGCTCAGGAGCGCAGGCAGAAGCGAGGCAAAGCAGCGCGGGCAGAAGCGCGGGCAAATGCGCGGGCAGAAGCGCGGGCAAAAGCGCGGACAGCAGTTCGGGCAGAACCGCATACAGCAGCGTGGACAGCACCCGCTTTCTACAATGGCCGCCATGAGCGCCCCCCTAGCCGACCAGATTGCCGCCGCCGCAGCGCGCCTGGTGGTGGAAGAGGGCATGGAATATGGCGGCGCCAAGCGCAAGGCCTTGCGTGCCTTCGGGCGCCAGGGCCTGCGCCACGCCGAATTGCCCGGCAACGATCAAGTGGAAGACCAGGTGCGCGAGTACCTGGCGCTGTTCTGCGCCGACACCCAGCCCGCCGAATTGCTGGCGTTGCGCCAGCTGGCCCTGCGCTGGATGGCGCGGCTGGCCGAGTTCCGCCCGCACCTGGGCGGCGGCGTGTGGCGCGGCACGGCCACCCGGCTGTCGGCGATCCACCTCGACCTCTACTGCGACGACAGCAAGTCGGCCGAGATTGCACTGATCAACCAGGGCGTGAACTATGACGTTGGCAGCCGGCCCGATGGCCGCGGCGGCAGCGGCGAGCTGCAGATGCTGAGCATCGGCACGCGCTGCGCCGAACTGGGCGAAACGGTAACGCTCTTTCTCACCATCCTGGACCACGACGACCTGCGCGGCGCGCTCAAGCCCGACGGCCGTGGTCGCAGCTGGCGCGGCGACGCGACGGCGCTGCAACGCCTGCTGGCGCAGGACGATCCGGCATGACAACCGAACCAAGCCAACCCGGCGCTGGCCTGCCGCCGGCAGCGTCTCGGCGCCGCCGCTTGCTCACCGGCGTGGCGCTGGCAGCGGTGCTGGCCGGCGGCGCGCTGTCCTGGTGGCGGCGGCAGAGCGCGGCGCCGGCCGGCCAGGCCGAGCAGGCCGAGCAGGGGCTGGACGCGCTGTGGCAGCTGCGCTTTGACCGCCCCGAGGGGGGTGAACTGGTTTTTGCCGAACTGCGTGGCAAGCCCTTGTTGATCAACTTCTGGGCCACCTGGTGCGCGCCGTGCATCCGCGAGATGCCGCAGATCGACCGCTTTCACCGTGAGTTTGGTGCACTGGGCTGGCAGGTGGTGGGGTTGGCGATCGACGGGCCAACGCCGGTGCGCGAATTCCTGCAGCGTGTGCCGGTCGGCTTTGCCATCGGCCTGGCCGGGCTGGCGGGCACTGAGTTGGTTCGCGAGCTGGGCAATGCACAGGGCGGCCTGCCGTTCACCGTGCTGATCGGCGCCGACGGCCGCATCCTGCAGCGCAAGCTGGGTGAAACCCATTTTGACGAGCTCGCAGCCTGGGCAAGAGCCCGTTGACTTTCTATTTCCAGTCTTCTCGCGCCAAATCAAGTCTATTGGCCGCCTTCTATCATCGATTGGCAGTCATTTTAGAAGTGAGAAAAGTGAAACCAGCCGAGATTTTTGCGATCTGCGGCGTCATGCGTGTGACACAATCAATTCCGCTTGCAGCCTGAACGCTGCAATTGCCGACTTATGACCGGCCACTTGAGGCCAGATCGCCGCAATAACAAATCACAAGGCCGACCGCCCGCTGCCCGCCGCGCCCAGCCCCTGTGACTGTGCCGCCAAGCCGCCAGATCGGCCCATCGAACAGGAGTGACCGCATGGACTTGCGCAAACTGAAGACACTGATTGACTTGGTGTCTGAATCCAATATTTCCGAGTTAGAGATCACCGAGGCCGAGGGCAAGGTGCGCATCGTCAAAGCCGGCGCGCAGACCGCAGCACCGATGATGATGATGGTGCCCGGCCAATCGATGGCGACCGGATCGGTGCCCGTGGCGCCAGTGGCCGTCACACCGGCGGTGGTGGTCGAACCTGTCGAGACCGGCCACATCGTCAAGTCGCCGATGGTTGGCACCTTCTACCGCGCCAGCAGCCCAGGCGCCAAGCAACTGGCCGAGGTTGGCCAGGCGGTGAAGGAAGGCGAGTCGATCTGCATCATCGAGGCGATGAAGATCATGAACGAGATCGAGGCGGACAAGTCCGGCACCATCGTTCGGGTGATGGTCGACAACGGCCAGGCGGTCGAGTTCGGTCAGCCGCTGTTCGTGATCGAGTGACGACGGCTGCGGGAAGCAAGATGTTCAAGAAAATTCTCATTGCCAACCGAGGCGAGATCGCCCTGCGCATCCAGCGCGCCTGCCGCGAGATGGGCATCAAGTCGGTGGTGGTCTATTCCGAGGCCGACCGCGACGCCAAATACGTCAAGCTGGCCGACGAGTCGGTGTGCATCGGCCCGGCGCCCTCGGCGTTGAGCTACCTGAATATGCCGGCCATCATCGCCAGCGCCGAGGTCACCGACGCCGAGGCCATCCACCCCGGCTACGGCTTTCTGGCCGAGAACGCCAACTTCGCCGAGCGGGTGGAGAAAAGCGGCTTCACCTTCATCGGCCCGACGCCTGAGTCGATCCGCCTGATGGGCGACAAGGTGTCGGCCAAGCAGGCCATGATCCGCTCGGGTGTGCCCTGCGTGCCGGGCTCCGAGGGCGCGCTGCCAGAAGACAACAAGGCCATCGTGCAGGCGGCGCGGGCGATCGGCTACCCAGTGATCATCAAGGCCTCGGGTGGCGGTGGTGGGCGCGGCATGCGCGTGGTGCACACCGAGGCGGCGCTGTTGCACGCGGTGCAGACCACGCGCGCCGAGGCGGGTGCGGCCTTCGGCAATCCATCGGTTTACATGGAGAAGTTCCTGCAGAACCCGCGCCACATCGAGATCCAGATCCTGGCCGATGAACACAAGAACGCGGTCTGGCTGGGTGAGCGCGATTGCTCGATGCAGCGCCGCCACCAAAAGATCATCGAAGAAGCGCCGTCGCCGGGCATCCCGCGCCGCATCATTGAGCGCATCGGCGACCGCTGCGCCGCCGCCTGCAAGAAGATCGGCTACCGCGGCGCCGGCACCTTCGAGTTTCTGTTCGAGAACGGCGAGTTCTATTTCATCGAGATGAATACCCGCGTGCAGGTCGAACACACGGTGACCGAGATGGTCACCGGCATCGACATCGTGCAGATGCAGATCCGCATCGCGGCCAACGAGAAGCTGCCCTTCACCCAGCGCCAGATCGAGCGCCGCGGCCATGCCATCGAGGTGCGGGTGAACGCCGAGGACCCGTACAAGTTCACGCCCTCACCTGGCCGCATCACCATGTGGCACCCGCCCGGCGGCCCCGGCGTGCGGGTTGATTCGCATGCTTACACCAACTACGTGGTGCCGCCCAACTACGACTCGATGATCGGCAAGATCATCGTGCACGGTGATACCCGCGAGCAGGCGCTGGCGCGCATGCGCACCGCGCTGTCGGAGACGGTGATCGAGGGCATCAGCACCAACATCGCGCTGCACCGTGAACTGATGGTCGACGCCAAGTTCATCGAAGGCGGCACCAACATCCACTACCTGGAAGGCTGGCTCGAACGCCGGAAAAGGTAACCCCCCCCGTAGCGCATGCGGCGTCCTTGCAGGCTGCGCCGGGCCAGAGGCCCAGCCCTTCGGCAGGCACAAACGGCATGCCGTTTGTGTTCGGCCTCAGCCCCACCAGGGGGGCATCGCCAGCGGCCCGGCGGAGCCGGTTCCGCGGCGCTTGCTTGGCTGGCAGCGTCGCAGCGCTTCGGCGTCTTGCCGGGACGGAACACACACATGCATGAACTTGTACTGAGATTGCCTGAATCGCTGGTCGAGGCGGTGTCCGAGGCGCTGGTCGACGAGCTTGACGCGCTCAGCGTCTCGGTGGCCGACGCCGACGCCGGCACCGAGGCCGAGCAGGCGCTGTTCGGCGAGCCGGGCATGCCGGTGCCGCGCGAGGGCTGGCAGCGCTCGGACCTGACCGCGCTGTTCGAGACCGAGGCCGCAGCCACCGAAGCCGCCACCTTGCTGCGGGCGCAGGACTGGGCCGCCAACATGGCGGTGCTGGCGCTGCGTGAAGTGGCCGACCAAGACTGGGTGCGGCTGACGCAATCGCAGTTTGCGCCGGTGCAGATCACGCCCAGTTTCTGGATCGTGCCGAGCTGGCATCAAGCGCCGCCCGAGGCCAAGCAGGTGATCCGGCTTGATCCAGGACTGGCCTTTGGCACCGGCACCCATCCGACCACCCGCATGTGCCTGCGCTGGACGGCGCAGCAAGCGCATGCTTTATCGGCGGGCTGGCAGCGCGTGCTGGATTACGGCTGCGGCTCGGGCATCCTGGCGATCGGCGCGGCGCTGCATGGCGCGCTGGGCATCGACGCCGTCGACATCGACCCCGCCGCCGTCACCGCCACCGCAGCCAACGCCCGCGACAACGGCGTCACACTGCAGGCCGGCTTGCCCGAGATCGCCAACGGCTCCTATCCGCTGGTGCTGGCCAACATCCTGGCCACGCCATTGAAATTGCTGGCGCCGCTGCTGGCCGGCCACGTGGCATCCGGCGGCCACCTGGTGTTGGCTGGCATCCTGGCGCGCCAGGCCGACGAGCTGAAGGCCGCCTATGCGCCCTGGCTGACGCTCGAAGTCAGCGACAGCGAGGACGGCTGGATCTTGATGACGGCGCAGCGACCCGGCTGAATGCGACGCTCTGCTCGCATGGCATCATGGTGACCGCATGAACCCAAGCCCACTTCGCGCGTTGCCCCGCCTCCCGGCATGAGCCTGGCCACCCGCTGCACGGCCTGCGGCACGGTATTCCGTGTCGTGCAGGATCAATTGCGGGTCTCCGAAGGCTGGGTGCGCTGCGGCCGCTGCAACGGTGTCTTCGATGCCACCGAGGTGCTGTTCGATATAGACAGCGGTGCGACAGTGAAGCTGCCGCCAACGGCCGCCGGGCTCGACGAGGCAACCCTTGCCGCGCCAGCGGCGGCCGAAAGCGAGATGCCCGCCTGGTCGGCCCGCGCCTCAGCGGACACCGCGCCCGCCGAGCCGGCACTCGCCAGCGGCGGCAGCGATTTGTCACATGGGCCGGCCGACCCGCTGTTTGCCGAGCCGCAGCCCGCCGCGCATGGCGGCGGCCAGGCCTGGCAGCTGCCGCCTCATGAAGAGCCCTTGCTGCGCGCACCCTCACGCGGCCACGACGATGACCACCAACGCATTGTCATCACCGACCATGTGCCCAACGAGCCCAATCTGCTGGCCGATGCGCCCGGCGCGGAGCCCACCGCCGCCGCTGCCGTGGTCACTGCCGCGCCGCAACGCATTGACCCGAGCTTGTCGACCGCCACGTCGGCGCAGGCCGCACCGGCCTTCTTGCGCAGCACAGCAGACAGCAGCGGCTGGCGCGGCCCGCTGCGACGCGCCAGCCTGTGGCTGGCCATGCTGGCGCTGGCGCTGGCGGCTCTGCTGCAAGGCGCTGTGCTGTGGCGCGACGCCCTGGCCGCAGCCTGGCCATCGGCCAAACCCGCGCTGCAGGCCCTGTGCCGTGTCGCAGGCTGCAGCGTGCTGCCGCTGCGCCGACTGGAATCGCTGTCGGTCGAGAGCTCAAGCCTCAATCGGCTCGACGGCTCGGCGCTGTACCGGCTACAGCTGGTGCTGCACAACCAGGGCGCCACGGTGGTGATGATGCCGTCGCTGGAACTGACGCTCAACGACGGCCAGGGCCAACTGGTGGCGCGCCGGGTAATGGCCATCGCCGAACTGGGCCTGCCGCAAACCGCTTTGGCCCCCGGCCAGAGCCTGCCGGTGCTGGCCTTGCTGTCCACCGGTGAGCGACGGGTGGATGGCTATACGCTGGAACTCTTCTACCCTTGAGCGCGCGGCCAGGTGCTGCGCCAACAAGCCCTTTATCTCAACGCCCGCCGCGCTGCCGGCCACGCCAACATGCCAGTTCTGATCTGCGGTTCACTCGCTTTTGACACCATCACCAACTTTCCGGGTCGCTTCTCGCAGCAGATCATGCCGGACAAGGTGCACATCCTGAATGTGTCATTTCTGGTGCCGACGATGCGGCGTGAGTTTGGCGGCTGCGCCGGCAACATCGCCTACACGCTGCACCTGCTGGGCGGCCAAGCGCTGGTGATGGCCGCGCTGGGCAACGACGGCGGCGACTACCTGCTGCGGCTGCAGAACTGGGGCCTGGACACCTCGCAGGTGCTGATGGCCGGCGACAGCTATACCGCGCAGTGCATGATCATCACCGACCAGGACAACAACCAGATCACCGCCTTCCACCCCGGTGCGATGCAGCTGGCGCACAACACGGCGGTACCGATCAACCGTGGCGACATCAGCCTGGCGATCATCGCGCCCGACGGCCGCGACGCCATGCTCGGCCATGCCTCACAGCTGGCTGCGGTCGGCATCCCCTTTGTCTTTGACCCCGGCCAAGGCCTGCCGATGTTCAGCGGCGAAGAACTGCAGGGTTTCGTGGCGCAGGCGCGCTGGGTGGCCGTCAACGACTACGAGGCAGCGATGCTGTGCGAGCGCATGGGCGTCACGCTGGAAGAACTGTCGCGCCAGCCCAATCTGCACGGCGTCATCGTCACCCTGGGCGCGCAAGGCTGCGATCTGTGGATCGCTGGCGAGCGCACCCATGTGCCCGGCGTCACCGCCGAAGCGGTGCTCGACCCGACCGGCTGCGGCGACGCCTTCCGCGGCGCGCTGCTGCATGGCCTGTCGCTGGACTGGCCGCTGGCGCGTTGCGTGGCCCTGGGCAACCAGGTTGGCGCGATCAAGATTGCCCAGCGCGGTGGCCAGAACCACCAGATTCCGGCGGATCTGCTCGCCTCTGCCTGATCGGTTTTGGGGTGCCCGGCGAGCTGGCCTGATCTGGCCTGATCTGGCCTGATCTGGCGGGCTCGCCGGCATTCAAACCGCTGGCAACTGCGCCCTCGGGTCGTGGCGTGCCAGCCGACCGAGCAGGTGTTCGACCTCGGCCCGCGCGGTGGCTGACAGCGCCGGCGCCGGCTGGCGCATCGTGGCAGTGGCCAGCAGACCGCGCCGCTGCAACAGGTATTTGCGCACCGCCAGACCCACGCCAGGCTGCTGTTCGTAGCGCAGCAGCGGCAGGTGGGCGTCGAACAGGTCATGTGCCTGCTCGCGCTGGCCGGTGCTCGCCAATCGCACCACGTCGCACAGCATGTCGGGAAAGGCGTAGCCGGTGTTGGCGCCGTCGGCGCCACGTGCCATCTCGTAGTCGAGAAACAGGCCGTTGTTGCCGGTCAGGATGGCGATGTGGCGCATGCTGGCATCACGCTCGTAGCCGCGCAGCGTGCTGATCTTCTCCAGGCCCGGCCAGTCCTCGTGCTTGAGCATCACGCAGGCCGGGTTGTCGACGATGATTTTGCGGATCACCGCCGGCGTCATCTGCACGCTGAAAGTCAGCGGATAGTCCTGGATCACGAAAGGCACATCGGCGCCCAACGCCTGTGAGGCCTGGCGGTAGTAGGCGGTGATCTGGTCGTCGGTGCGCAGCGTGTTGGGCGGCGCGATCATCACACCAGCTGCGCCGCTGTCCATCACCTCCAACGTCAGCTCGCGCATCGCGGCAAAGCCCGGCGCCGAAACGCCAACAATCACCGGCAGCGCCGAGGCGCGCCGAATCATCTGCCGCGCCACCGCCACGCCTTCGGCCTGGCTGAGCTTGGGCGCCTCGCCCAACTGGCCCAGCACGGTCAGACCGGTGGCGCCGATCTCCAGGTAGAAGTCGACCAGGCGGTTGATCGATGCCGTGTCGACGCGGCCATCCATCAGAAACGGCGTGGGGGCGATCGGGTAGACGCCTCGGGCGTTGGCGGTGAGCAACATGACAGGCTCCAGGGCCGGGCGAAGGGCGCAGGGCCGCCGATTCTGAGCCAGGGCCAATCACGCCGGCCGAGCTGGCTACATCTGCGCCATTGGAATACCGGCCGCACGCGCGTCGGCCTTGAGCAGGCCGAGCAACTCGGCCAGGTCGTGATCAAGGCGCTCCAGCGTGCTGGCGTTGAGTGCGGCCAAGGCCTCGGGCAACACGCCGTTGAACGGGCCTGGCGCCTTCTTCAAGATCTGTGCGCCCGGCGGCAGCAGGTGCAGTTGCACCGCACGCTTGTCCGGACCATTGCGCTCAACTCGGATCAGCTCGCCAGTGACCAGCGCACGCACCAGGTTGCTGGCGGTGGTTTGGTGAATGTCCATCGCGCGTGAGAGCCCGCCCACGCCGATGCCGGGCTGGGCCTGGATGATGCTGATGGCCCAGACCTGAGCGCCGCCAACACCGGCGCGCTTTTCCACCTGCTGAAAATGGGTCTTGACCGCATTGAAGACCATGCGAAAACGGCGCAGCACACGCACAGCAGGGTCACGGTCGTCCTCGCTCAGCGCGGGCAGCGCCGTCGCCGTCGCAGTCGCCGTTGCCGCTACCGGATTGGGCAAGGCGGCGCGGCCCAGGGCGGGGCGCTTGGCGGGGCGCTTGGCGGGGCGTTTAGCGGGGCGTTTGGCCGCCAGTGGCTTGGCGGCCGGGGCAGCGTTCTTCTGGGTCGGCATCCGCGCATCATAGGGGAGCTGCACGGTGTATTGGCCGCGCTGGCTGCGTACGCACTGCCGATGGGCTACTTACTTGCGGGGGTATTGCAGATCGGCCCGCCGATCCTGCGCCCAGGCGGCCTCGGTGGCGGCACTGGACACGGGCTTGGCCTCACCCCAGCTGATCGCTTCGAGCTGCTGGTCACGCACGCCGTAGATCTTCAGCGCGCGCAGCACGGCATCGGCACGTTTCTGGCCCAGCGCCAGGTTGTATTCGCTGCCGCCACGCTCGTCACTGTTGCCCTCGATGCGGATGGCCAGCTCGGGATGGGCGGCCAGGAAGCGGCCGTGCCGTTCGATCAAGCCAGCATAGTCTGCGTCGATGCTGAACTCGTCGTAGGCGAAATAGACGCTGCGCTCACGGGACAGGCGGCTCTTGGGATCGAGGTAGGCCGGCAACGTGACCTTGGCCACGGTCGATGTCGCAGCGGTGGCGTTGGCGTTGGCGTTGGCGCTGGCCTGCATGTCGGTGCTTGCGGCGGCCGGCAACGCAGCCGATGTGGCGTCCGGCGCCTGGCCCGTGGTCTGGGAGCTGGTGGCCATCGGCGTGCTGCTGCAGGCGGTGAGCAAGACCAGCAGCGAGCTCAAGATCAGGGTGGATTGATTTCGGGTCATGTGGGGTTCTCCTGTAGTCATGGGGTGCGGCGCAAGAGCAGCAGCCGGATGTGCTCAGGCACCAGTGCCCGCGCCAACTGCCCGCCACAACCGCTGTTGCGGCGCAATGGCGAAAATTATATATTGCTATCAATATTTACCAAACCAACCACCCAACAACAGCCGGCTGCGCTGGCCCACGCGCTACAACCGGCGCAGCGGGATGCTGGCGGCGCGCTCGTCGGGGTCTGGGAGCCTGTCGGGCTTGGGGAGCGTCGGCTGCGAATCGACCGCAGCGGTCCATTTCTCACCGTCTTTTTGCCCCCTAGCTGGGCTACGGGGCTGCAAATCCGGCAAGAACTGCCCTCGCTGGGGCCGATTCTCGCTATCGACGCCCCAAGCCCGACAGGCGCCTAGCGCACGAATCAAGGTGCCGAGATCCTGCTCCAGGCGCAGCAGCGTTGATGATTCCAGGCCGGCCAGCGCCTGCGGCAGCACGCCACTGAACGGCCCGGGGGCGCGCAACAGCACTTCGGCACCGCCGGGCCGCAGGTAGAGCTGCACCGCACGTCGATCCACACCCTCTTTGCGAACCTCAATCAAGCCCTGATCCGCCAGCGCCTTCACCAGGTTGCTGGCGGTGGGCTGGCGCACGTCCATGGCCTTGGCCAGGCTGTTGACGCCCACACCCGGTTGGTCGCGGATGATCGACATCGCCCAGACCTGGGCGCCGCCAATGCCGGCATGTCGCTCCATCTGCTGGAAGTGCGTCTTGACGCTGTTAAAGACCAGCCTGAACTGACGCAGCACGCGTTGCGCGGGTTCGGCCGTCAGGGGTGCGAGCATCGCAGCGGGTGGGCCGCCGGGCAAGGCCAGCGCCGTGCGTCGCAGCGGCGTGGGCGGCGCGGCTGGGGCTTGGGCTTGGGCTTGGGCTTGGCGGGCAGTCTTGGGGGGATTCATCTGGGGCATCGCCGATCCGCCAGGCCAGGCACGAACTAGACGCGCACTCTAGGAGCCTGTCGGGCTTGGGGAGCGTCGGCTGCGAATCGACCGCAGCGGTCCATTTCTCACCGTTTTTTTGCCCCATAGCTGGGCTATGGCGCTGCAAATCCGGCAAGAACTGTTCTCGCTGGGGCCGATTCTCGCTTTTCGACGCCCCAAGTCCGACAGGCTCCTGGGGTGGAACGGCTGATTATATTTGCCTCAATCAATACCGTCCAGTCGCGGTCTTGCCGCCTGCGCCAGGGCCGGCGCCTGGACGAGTCGGGCACTGCGTCGGGTGCGGTGTCCGCCGCAAGTAGACTGCGGCTCATCCACAACGCCAGAGGTTCGCCGCATGAGTTCAGAACGTGTGCTGTTCGCCTTTGTGATCGTGCTGGCGCTGACGCTGAACGTCGGTTTCGTCGCCGGCGACATCGCCGATGTCAGCCACCACAACGTCTACGAGCTGTACGCGGCGATGGTGGTCAGCCTGATCGCCACCATCATGAAGTTCGGTGACCGCTCGGCGCTGGGCTCAACCATGCTGGCCACCAGCCTGGTGGCCGACCTGCAACTGATCGCCGCCGCCGCCGCCTGGGGCTTGTACAGCCAGGCCTCGGGCGAAGCCCTCAACGCGCACCAGAGTGCCACGGTCATCTCATTGGCCATCGGCGCGCTGGTGGCCAATGTGGTGTCGGTGGTGCTGCTGATCATTGAAATGGCGAACCTGCGGCGATGATCACCAGCCCCGGGCGCACGCGCCACGGCATCTTCATCCTGCTGCGCCGGCTGCGTGTGCCGCTGGCGGTGCTGGTGCTGGTGTATGCGGTGACGGTGCTGGGCTTCACCCTGGTGCCGGGTGTCGACCCCCAGGGCCAGCCCTGGCGCATGGGCTTTTTGCATGCCTTTTATTTCGTCAGCTTCCTGGGCACCACCATCGGCCTGGGCGAAATCCCCTACCCCTTCTCCGCTGCCCAACGGCTGTGGACTACAGCCGCCATTTATGGCACCGTTGTGTCTTGGCTGTACGCCATTGGCGCACTGTTCAATGTCATGCAAGATCCCCTATTTCGGCGCATCGCCCATGAAAACCATGTCGCGCGCGCGGTGCGCCGGCTGCGCGAGCCCTTTCACTTGATTTGCGGCTACGACGACGCCGGCAGCCGTATCGCGCGCGAGTTGTCGGAGGACGGAACGCGCATCGTGGTGATCGACATCGAGCCCATGCGCGCCGACACAGTGGATGTAGAGGATCTGTCGATCACCGTGCCGGCACTGGTGGGCGATGCCAGCGACCCCGAGACCCTGCTGCTGGCCGGCTTGCAACACCCGCTGTGTGCCAGCGTGCTGGCGCTCACCGGCGACGACCAGGTCAATATCAAGATCGCGCTCACCGCCCGCTTGCTCGCGCCCGACTTGCCGGTGCTCAGCGCGGTGCGCGACCACGCGGCCCATGCCCGCATGGCCGCCGCAGGCGCCGACCCGCTGATCAACCCCTATGACACCTTTGCCGCGCGCGTCGCGCTGTCACTGCGCACGCCCAGCCTGCATGTCATCTACGAAGCCCTGACCACCCAGCGTGGCACGGCGATGGGCGACGTGCCGCAGCTGCCGCGCGGGCTCTGGGTGCTGTGCGGTGTTGGGCTGTTCACGCGCGCGCTGCGCCACCAACTCACCCAGTTGGAGATCGAAACCGTGATCGTCGACAACGTGCTCGCCGACAGTTGCAACGAGCACAACTGCGTGCAGGGCGACCCCACCGACCCCGAGGTGCTGCGCCGTGCCGGCGTCGAGAGCGCCAGCGCGGTGGTGGCTGGCACCCCGGTGGACATCGACAACCTGGCGATCACGCTGGCGGCGCGCAGGCTCAACAAGAAGGCCTTCATCGTCGCGCGCCAGACCCAGCGCCGCAACGCGGTGGTGTTCCGCGCCGCACCGGCCGACCTGGTGATGCTGAGCGGCTATGTGGTGGCGGCCGAGGTGCTGCGTGTGATCCGCGCGCCGCAACTGGCCAGCTTTCTACGCCAGGCGCGCGATCAAGACGAAGTCTGGGCCGCAGCCCTGCTCGAGCGCATGCGCCGACACATCGGCGCCGAGGTGGTCGAGAGCTGGTCGATCGAGTTCAGCGCCCAGGCTACCCCCGCAGTACACCGCGCCTGGGCGGCTGGCGAGCGGGTGACGCTGGGCCGGCTGCTGGCGCTGACCCAGGCGCAAGGCGAGGCCGCGCATGCCGTGCCGCTGCTGCTGCGTCGTGAGCAGCAACGCTGGCTGCTGCCGAGCGAAAACACGGTGCTTTTGGACGGCGACCACCTGCTGTTCTGCGGCCGTGCGCAGACCCGCTCGTACATGCGTTTCCTCGTCGCATCGCAGACGCTACCTCAGCTGGATGCTCCTGAAACCAGCACCGCCTTGGAGGCCCATTGATCACATCGCCGTCCCTGGTGCAAGCCGCCGCGCCGCTGAGCAGCCACGGCTTGGCCTTGCTGCTGTTCGCAGCCATCGTCTTCGCGCTGTTCGTGCGCGATCGCCTGCCGATCACCACCATCTGCCTGGGCATCTTGGTGGCGCTGCCGCTGGGTTTCGCCTTGATGCCGCTTGACACTGCCGCCGGGCCGGTCGACCCGATGCGCTTCTTCGCCGGCTTCGGCCACCCGGCGTTGGTGGCCATCTGCGCGCTGATGATCCTCGGCCACGCCCTGGTTCTGACGGGCGCGCTTGAGCCTGCGGCGCGGCGCTTGTCCGGCCTCATCGCCATTCGGCCGATGTTCGCGTTGCTGGCGGTGCTGGTCGGCGCGGCGGCCTTGAGCGGTCTGGTCAACGATACCCCGGTGGTGGTGTTGCTGATCCCGCTGATCCTGGCCGCAGCGGCGCGCGCCAGCCGCTCGGGCGGCACCCTGCTGCTGCCGATGAACTATGCGGTGCTGATTGGCGGCATGGCCACCACCATCGGTACCTCGACCAACCTGATCGTCGTGGCGCTGGCCACCAGCCTGGGCGTGGCGCCGTTCAGCATGTTCAGCTTCTACAGCCTGGTGGCGATGGTCGCCGTGCCGGCGTTGCTCTACCTGTGGCTGGTGGCGCCGCGACTGCTGGCCCATGTCAAGCCGCCGGTCGAGGAGTTGTCCGAGCAGGTGTTCCACGCCGAACTGCTGGTTGAACCCGACAGCTGGCTGGAGGGACGCCATCTGCGCGAGGCCTTCAAGGCCACCGGCAACCGGCTGCACCTGCTTGAACTGCGGCGCAATGAACGCTCGCTGACCCGCCTGCCCTCGGTCACGCTGCGCGCCGGGGACCGCCTGCTGGTGCAGGACACTGCGGCCAACCTGAAGGACTTCGAGACCAGCCTGCACGCGGCACTGCACGGCGTCGACGAGGAAGCGTCGGACACCGAAGCCAAGGACGACAAAGGCGGCGCCAAAGCGCCGACATCGGCGGTGGTGGCGCAGATGATCGTCACGCCGGGCTCGCCTCTGGTCGGGCGCAGCGTGCGCCAGGAGCGCTTTGCCGAACGTTACGGCACCATCGTCGTCGGCTTGCGGCCGCGCACGGAGCATGCCGGCTGGCAGCGCGAGGACCTGGCTGACCGCTTGATCGGCGTCGGCGACATCCTGCTGTTGCAAGGCGAGCCCGATGCCATGCGCCAGGTGCAGCGCGACGGTGTCGGCCTGTTGCTCGACGACCGCTACGCGCTGCCGCGCCAGCACAAGGCCGGCGTAGCCTTGCTGGCGATGGCTGCGGTGGTGCTGCTGGCCGCCACCCAGACACTGCCGATCTCGCTGGCCGCACTGTGCGGCGTGATCTTCCTGCTGGCTGTGCGCTGCTTGTCGTGGCAGGACGTGACGCAGGCGTTGTCGGTCAAAGTGGTGCTGTTGGTGGCGGCCAGCCTGGCGCTGGGCGATTCACTGGAAATCACCGGCGCCACCGCCTGGATGGCGCAGCAACTGGCCCAGGCCTCGGGCAGCCTGAGTCCGGGCTGGGTGCTGGCGCTGTTGATGGGCTTGATGGGGCTGCTGACCAACTTTGTCTCCAACAACGCGGCGGCGGCCATCGGCACACCCCTGGGCGTTGAGCTGGCGCGCTCACTGGGTGTACCGCCCGAGCCGTTTGTGCTGGCCGTGCTGTTCGGCTGCAACCTGTGCTATCTCACGCCGATGGGCTACCAGACCAACCTGCTGGTGATGAATGCCGGCGGCTACCGCTTCAAAGACTTTGTTCGCGTCGGCACGCCGTTATTCTTGATCATGTGGGCCGGCTTGTCCTATGGCCTGGTGATGCGCTATGGGCTGTAAACCCGCTCACGCCCAAGCTTAGGCTGGCTCAGGCCGGTGCTCCGGGCGCGGCCGCCGGTGGCCGCGGCTGCTGCGACCGCCGACTGGGCAGGTCGGCGTGCAGGCCCTTGGGCTCATGCTGCTTGCAGACCAACACCGGCACCGGTGCCAGCGTGATCAAGCGGGTGACCACACTGCCGAAAACCAGGCGCTGCAACGCGCTGCGGCCATGCGAACCGATCACGATCAGCTGGCTGCCTCGGCTGCTGGCGGCGCCGGCAATGCACTCGGCGGCGTCGGCCGCCACCGCGCTGGCGCCGCTGGCGGAAATGCCGGCATCGGCGGCAAGCTGTGCGGCGGCCGCCAGGATGCGCTCTGCGGCCAGCTCTGCCGCTAGCTGAAATTGCTCGGATTCGCTGCCCAGCATCGGCGGCATGTCCATGGTCGGCACCACATAGGTGGGCAGCACATGGAAAAACAGCACCTCCGAGGCATGCACCGCCGCCAACGCCAGCCCTTCTTCAACGGCCGGGCTCGACACCTGCCCGTCCTCGACCACGATCATGATGTGTTGGTACATGCAACCACTCCTTCAGAATCAGCCAGGCTCCAGGCACCCATTGAACACAGCAGCCGCCGCGCCGGCGCGCAGATCCGACGACGCCCCGTGCAGCCTATTGGCTTGTCCCGATCTTAGCGAAGGGCAGGCCGTGCGCTTCCGGGCAGATGACTCTCAGCGTGTGAGCGCAGCTTCTGCCGCCTTGGGCTCGGGTTGAAGCCGCACGTCGAGCACGCCGCTGCGTACATGCAGGTCACGCTGCGGAAACGGGATCTCGATGCCGCGCCGTGCTAGCTCGTCGTCCAGCGCCCACATCAGCTTGGCATGGGTCGACGCCGGATGGGTGGTCAGTTGGCGGTTGGCCCAGACGATCAACTCGTAGTTAATGGAATTGTCGCCGTACTGCACCAGCCAGACCTGGCTGCGCATGCGGCCAACGTCCAGGATGCCCTCCACCGTGCGCGAGGCCGCCATGCCGGCCTCGCGCACCAGCTCCTTGGCCGTGCCGTAGGCCACACCGAAGGGGATGTGCATGCGGCGGTGTGAATCGTCCAGCGTCCAGTTACTGACGCGGCCGTTGATGAACTCGGAGTTGGGCACCAGCACATCGAGCGAATCATTGGTTGTCACCCGCGTGTAGCGCATGGCGATCTCGCGCACATGGCCGCGTACGCCGGACTGCAGGTCGACAAAGTCACCCACCTTCAGGCTGCGCTCCAGCAAAATGATGATGCCCGAGGCAAAGTTGCTGAAGACGTTCTGCAAGCCAAAGCCCAGGCCGACCGCAAAGGCGCTGCCCAGCAGGGCGATGCTGGTGAGGTCGATGCCGAGGTAGTTCAGCCCTACCAAGGTGCCAATCACCCAGACCACATAGCGCAGCAGCCGACTCAGCATGTGGATGCGCGCCGCCTTCCAGGGCTCGTCGGCGTAGCGCCGGGTCAGCCGGTGCACGCTGCTCTCGAGCAGGCTGGCAAACCACCAGATACCAATGATGAAGGCCAGCGCCGCCAGCAGACCGGCCACGCTGATGCGGCTCTCGCCGATGGTGAACAAATGATGATTCAGCCAGGACAGGTTCAAGTCGATCATCAGCGAGGCCTCAATGGGATTCAGGTGTGACGGCCGGGCTTGCGGCTTGGCCCTTCGCTGGCGGCGCCGGCGCTGCGGCCGGCGGCGGCTGGGTGGTGGCCGAAGTATCGACCGCCGGGCCCAGCGGCGGCAGCGTCTTGCCGGCATCGCCCGACAAGCGCAGCGCAAAGGCCGCGATCGGCGGGCCGATGGTCTCGAACACCGCCACCGCAGCCAGCACCAACGCCGACATCTGCGCGCCCAGTTCAGGCATCAGCCCGGCCGTGGTCTGCACCAGGCCAATCGCCAGACCAGCCATGGGCACCAGCAGCAGGCCAGTCGACAGCGCCTGTTTGTGCGGCCGTCCAAATGCCAGGCTGCAGCCATACACCGTGGCCGTCTTGGCCAGCGTGCGGGCCAGTACAAAGACCAGCGCCACCGGCGCGTAGGTGATGGCGTCGCCGATGTGCAGATCGGCCCCCGCGAAGACAAAAAGAATGATGAAGAAGACATCGGCACCGCCACCAAACTGCACCCGCGTCAGCCTGGAGCGCCCCTGCATCCAGCGGCAGGCGATGCCCAGCGCCAACGCTGCGAACAAGCTCGACACCTTGAAGGCCTGGGCCAGTCCCAGCGAGAGCATCACCGCGCCCACCACCAGCGCAAAACGCAGGTGCAGCTCGTCCTTGCGGGTGAGCAGCGCAATGCGCGTGACCAGCCAGGCCACCAACATCGCCACCACGATGGCGCCCAGCATCTGGTATGCGGGCAGCAACGCGGCGGTGAGCAGGTCAACTTTGGAGTCGCGCAGCGCAAACGGCAGCGCCAGCGAGAACAGCACAAAGGCCAGCACGTTGTTCAAGGCCACCAGCGACACGGCGGCGTCCACCGTTGGCCCTCTGGCATGCAGTTCTTGCGCCACATGCAACAACACCGCTGGCGACGACGAGACCGCAATCGCGGCCGCCAGCACCGCCACCATGGGCGGCGAACCGATCAACAGCATCAGCCCCAGAATGACAGCAAAGGTGGCGGCGCTTTCAACCAGGCTGGTAACCATCAGCACGCGGTTGCGCAGTGCCAGCCAGGGATGCAGTTTGGTGCCCAGCTGGAACAGGATCAGGCCGAGCGCAATGTCGACCAAGGGCCGCGCACCCGCCAACGCCTCTTTGGACAGCAGTCCGATGCCACTGGGGCCGACGATCAAGCCCAGCGCCATGAAGCCGGTGATGGTGGGCAGCCAGCGCAGCCGCGCGGCCAGCAGCCCACCCAGGGTGCCAAACGCCAGCAGCACGCCGAACACCAGCATCAGGTTCATCGGCGGCAGCCCTTGGGGCAGCACGGCAAGCGGGCTCAAAGACGTCATGAAGTCAGCGATCACCGCGCGGGGGCACGGTCAGAGCAATCAGCATAAGGGTGACAGTCCGGGCCGGCGCACGCCAAGCCAGGCCAGTGCAGCGCCGCAGGCGAGCAGCAGGCGGTATCGCGGCACTCAGTGACCGGGCGGCTGGCCGGGCCCTTCGTGCGGCAAGCGGGACAGCAGGCGCGCCAGATCCTGCTCAAGTTCTCGCAGCAAGCGACCACCCAGCCGCTGTAGCGCCGATTCCCGTGCCGCCGGTGCAGGGGCTGGCTCGCGCGCCAGCACCTCCTGACCCGCAGCCGAGGCCTGCAGCTTCACCGCGCGGCGGTCACTGCCATCGCTCAGCCGCAACACCAAGCCACGCTCGCGCAGTCCATGCACCCGATTGCTTGCCGTCGGCTGGCGCACGCCCAGTTGCGCCGCCAGCGCATTGACACCCAGGCCAGGTCGGCCGTGGATGGCCTGCAACGCCGCCAGTTGCGCCCCGCTGACACTGGCCGCCTTGCGCGCCCCGTGACGCTGCCGGGCATCGGTGCGCCACAGCGCACGGATCTGCTTGAGCACCCGCGCCTGGGGTGGATCGATCAGACCGGCCAGTGCACGTGCAGCGCTGTCGCCGCCGGGCAGACCGCTCACCGACCTGCGGCCGCCACCCGAGCCACGCGACGTTTGGCCGGCACGGCTGCGGGCGCCAGCTTGGTGGCTGACGGCTTGGTCGCTGCCGGCATGACGGCGCGGCCAGCCTTCGGCGGCACCGCGGCGGCCTTGGCACCAACGGTGGCACGCGGGCGCAGCTTGCAGACCAGCACGGGCACCGGTGAGCTGGTGATCAGCCCCGGAATCACGCTGCCCAGCAACATGCGCATCAGCGCGTTGCGGCCTTCGCTGGCCACCACGATCAAGTCGCAACGAAGCTTGCGGGTGGCATCGACGATGCACTGCGCATCGTCCTCGCCGCTGCCTATCTCGCAGCGCCACCTCAGGCCAGCGCGGTCAGCGGCAACGGCGGCGGCGGCCAGCAGCCGATCAGCGTTGGCCTTGGCAGCGAGTTGAAAGTCTTGCGGCGACTCCAGCACAAACGGCGGCGCGTCGGTCACCGGCACCGAGTAACGCGGCATCACGGTGAAGAACACCAGCTCGGCACCATGGGCTTGCGCTGCCAGCACGCCTTCGGCCACGGCTGCACGGGCCACCGGACGCGGATCAACCACGATCAGGATGCGCTTGTACATGTTGTCTCCGTATACTCGATGGACAATCGTATAGCCACAAATGTTATTGGTCAATGGCACGAAGCGGCCATGCAGCGGCCCGCCTGGTGAGACGCAAGCTCGGCAAAAAACCTGGGAGTTGGGCGCGCCGGCACGGCGGCGGCCTTGGCAGGCTGCGGCGAATACCGCAGCCGCAGCCCCGACCCGTTAGCAGGCGGGTCGAGGCGTCGGTCGATCAGGGGCGCACGACGACGTCGTTCTTGACGACCTTGACGCCGTTCACACCACGCGCGATGCGGTCGGCGGTGGTGCGCTCGAGCGAGCTCTTGGCGAAGCCCGACAGCACCACGGTGCCGTTGAGCGTCTCGACGCTGATGGCGGTGCCCGCCACGTCCTTATCGGCCAACATGCGCGACTTGACCTGGGTCGTGATGGTTGCGTCGTCAACGAAGGCGCCGACGGTCTGCTGGTCGCGCATGACCGCGCAGCCAGTGGTGCTGAGAATCGCCAGTGCGGCCAGGCCGGTAGCAAACAGAGTGCGTGAGTTCATGGTTTTTTCCCTTGTAAAAGTTGCGTGCCGAAAACTGCCCGGGCCCCGAAACGCTGGTGGGCCAGGCCGCGAAAGCCCGCCCGCACCAGCCGTGGACAGTGTCTGCGGGCCGAGAAAAGCACCTTGCGATGATACGCTGCGCCACTGACGGGCAACGGTGACAGCGGCCTGCAGCCCGCCAACAGCGCGTCCGGCGCAGGGTTCATCGATGCTGCCGCAGTCCAACCGCACGCCGAGCTTTTGCCTCGGTCGCGGCCTCGCGATCGGCCTCGTTAACTACCATCGGTGATGGCCTCGCTGCGCGCGACCTGTCCTTGAAGCGACGGCCGCAGCAACCGGCGCTGGCTAAACTGCGCCGGCCCCGGGCAGCACCGCGCTGGCCCGGTATTCCTGCCCCTGTGGAGATTCTCCGATGACTTTCAAGACCCTGCGTCGTTCGCTGATCGCGCTGGCGGCACTGGCTGTGGCCAGCCCCGCGCTGATCGGCTCTGCCGCCGCCCAGACCTATCCCAGCCGCGCCGTCTCGCTGATCGTGCCCTGGCCGGCCGGCGGCTCCACTGACCGCCACCTGCGCACACTGGCCGAGGCCGCCAGCAAGCACCTGGGCCAGAACATCATCGTCGTCAACCAGCCCGGCGGCGGCGGCACCAACGGCCCCGGCAGCATGGGCCTGAACGCCAAGCCCGACGGTTACACCATTGCCCAGTTCCCGATGGGCATGTTGCGCATTCCGCACATGCAAAAGACCGCCTGGCATCCGATCAACGATTTCAGCCACATCATCGGCGTCACCGGCTATACCTTTGGCTTTGTGGTGCGCAGCGACTCGCCCTACAAGACCTTCAAGGACTTCGTCGAGGCCGCGCGCAAGCAGCCCGGCAAGATCGACTACGGCTCCACCGGCACCGGCACCAGCCCGCACCTGCTGATCGACGAGGTCTCCAACGTCGCCAAGATCGAGCTCAACCATGTGCCGTTCAAGGGCAACGCCGACCTGATGCAGGCCCTGCTGGGCGGCCACCTGATGTCGGCCAGCGACGCCACCGGCTGGGACAAGTTTGTCGATTCCGGTCAGATGCGCCTGCTGGTGACCTTTGGCGACCAGCGCATCAAGCGCTGGCCCGATGTGCCCACCGCCAAGGAGCTGGGCTACAACGTGGTGGCCAATTCGCCCTACGGCCTGGTCGGCCCCAAGGGCATGGATCCGGCGATCATCAAGACCCTGCACGACGCCTTCAAGAAGGCGATGGACGACCCCAAGCACCTGGAAGTGCTGGATCAGTTGAACCAGCCGGTCTGGTACAAAAACAGCGCCGACTACGCGGCATGGGCGCGTGACACGCTGGTCAAGGAGCGTGTGCTGATCGAGCGCCTGGGGTTGCTTGCCAAGTAAGTAAGCGCAGCGCGGTAGGTTGGAGTGGCAACTCCAACACTTCCGTGCAGGGGTCTGGTCATGCACAAACGCGCCGCCGTGAAGGTGGGTTGCCGTTGGAGTTCACTCTGTTCACTCCAACCTACCGAGATTGGCATGCCCTCAGGCTGAAAACAGCCTGACCTGCGACGGCTCCAGGCCAAGCCTGACCACGGCGCCGACCGGGAACTTCGACAGCCCGGCGCAATGCGGCTGGTCAACCGCCAGCGCATGGCCGCCCACGCGCACGCGGTAGCGGGTGAACTCGCCCAGAAACTCGCTGGCTTCGATGCTGCCCGGCAGCCAGACATAACGTGCATCGCGCTGGGCGTCGGCCACCTCGACACGCAGCGCGTGGGGCCGGAAGCTCAGCGTCAGCTGCGGTGT
>JBBQJN010000004.1:0-30324 GCA_038325945.1 Burkholderiales bacterium
GGCCACACGCAAGAAGCTCGAAGGCGACCTGGACAACATCCTGCTGAAGGCGCTGGAAAAGCAGGTCGAGCGGCGCTATGCCAGCGTGGATGCCTTGGCAGCGGATGTTCAAAACGTGCTGAGCGGTCGACCGGTCAGCGCGCGCCCCACCAGCGCCAGTTATGTGTTGGCCAAGTTCATCGGCCGCCACCGATTGGTTACCAGCCTGGCCGCGCTGGGCTTGGCCACGGTGCTGGCCTCGGGCGCCTACGCCGCTTACCAGGCGCAGCGGGCTGCGGCCCGCTTCGACGACTTGCGCGAGCTGGCGCACGCCGTGCTGTTTGACTACCACGACCTCATCGAGCCGCTGGTGGGCGCCACGCCGGTGCGCAAGCGCCTGGTCAGCGACGCCTTGATCTACCTCGACCGCTTGTCGCGCCATGCGCCAGCCGACCGCGAGTTGCGCCGCGAAATGGGGGTGGCTTACCGCGTCATCGGCCTGGTGCAGCGCAACGGCTACCGGCGCCCGCATCTGGGCGACACCGAAGGGGCGATGCGCAGCTACGAACAAGCCATCGCCTGGCTGGCGCCCCTGAACCGCAGCGACCCGGGCGACGGCGACACTGCTTACGAGCTGGCGCTGGCCTTGTCGGCCCAGGCTGCCGTGCTGGGCGAAGACGGCAACACCGCACAGGCCGTGCAGGGCCTGAATCGCGCAGCCGCCTTGTTTGCCGCGCAGTTGCCGCACGACACGCCCACGCTGCTAAACCACCTGGAGTTGGCGCGCACGCATTTGCGGCAGGCCACTGTCCTGCTACAGGGGCAAGACGCGCCTGCCGCCCAAGCAGCGCTGGACGAATCGACCGCTGTGCTGCAGAAGATGGCGGCTTTGCAGCCCGGCCACGCCGATCTGCCGCATGTGTGGGTGTGGGTGCAGGACGTGGGCTCGGTCATCGCACGGCGGCGCGGTGACTGGGCCACGGTCATGCGCTTGAAGCTGCAGTCGCGCGACATCCTGCTGAAGCTGCAGGCACAAGACCCCGACAACGCGCGCTATTTTGAAGACATGGCGGGCGCAGCGCGCTGGCTGCTGGCTGCGGCAGGCGGGCAAGGCGACGTTGACGGCATACGCCGTTGGGGCCAGGAAGCCTGCGACCGCTACGCCGACCTGGTACGCCGCGACCCGGAAGACCGCATCACGCGCGGCAACCAGCTGGACGCGATGCTCAGCTCGGCGTCACAGTTCTTGCTGGCCGGCGCGCCTGCGCAGGCGCAGGCGCGCCTGGACACCGTGCGGGCGCCGCTGCAAGCCGCCTTCACACGTTGGCCGGACGACGCCGGGGCGCAATCGCGCGAAATCCTGCTGCAGGTGTTCGAGAGCCAGCTCAAGCAAAGCCTGGGCAAACCCCAGCCGGCGCTGGCCCGCTTGCAGGACGCCGCCAACCTGGCGCAAGCCCTGAATACGAAATTCCCCAACGTGGCACTGCTGCAAACCAATGCCGCGGTGGTGACGTTCAATCGCGGCAAGCAACAAGCGGCCCTCGCGCGTGCCGCGCCGCAGACGACTGCAGCGCCCCTGAAGGCACAAGCTCGGGACAGCCTGACCGCAGCGCTGGCCGAGTTGCAGTCCTTGTTGGCGCGGCGCGCCTTGGTGCCCGAGGCCAGGGTCGGCCTGATCGATGAAACACGCGTCCTGCTGAAGCAGTTGGACGATTGACGCTGCGGCCTGCAGCGGCGCCTTGACAGCCAGCGTGACCCGGGCAGCCGCGGCCACGCGCGCACCGGCGCCCATGCCCCTTCAGCCAGTGATGGGCCCGGCCAAAGCCTGCCGGCGCAGCTGCTGACCTGGTCAAGCCGTCGGCTGACGGGCCAACGCCGATCTCAGGCTCAACCGGCCATCGGCCAGGCCGACAAAGTCGAAGTCCAGCTCCGGCGCCAGGCCGCTGACGATGCGGGCGATACTCGCGCCCGAGCCGCAGGCATGGGTCCAGCCCAGCGTGCCATGGCCAGTGTTGAGGTAGAGGTTGGGCAGCCGGCTGCGGCCGATGATCGGCACATTGGAAGGCGTGGCAGGCCGCAAGCCGGCCCAGAACTGCGCCCGGCTGCTGTCTCCAGCACCCGGAAACAGCGCCTCAACCCGACGCACGATGGCCTCGTAGCGCGGCGCGCTGAGTTGGCGGTCGTGGCACTCTCCTGCAGGCGGTCAGTTTACCCCAGCGCTAATGCGCTCGACTGCGCAAGTCAAGACCCGAGACCGTGATGCAGGGAGCGCATCTCTTACAGCGAGTGGTCGTTTACGGCTCGTTCCTGTCGTTGGGATCGTCTGCTGCTACTGACGCGCAATGCAACTTTGGTGCGCGTGTCCGAGGCCGCCGGGTTTGCGGGTCACTCCGTGTCCCCCAGACCGGGCTCCGCCCGGTCTTCCTCCTCTTACCACCGTGACCCGCAAACCCGGCACCCTCGGTCACCATCGGCTCGGTGGCGGCCTGACGGTCTGACTCCCAGGCGCCAGGCCTCAAGCCGGACGACATGCCTTTCCGGCTGTTTTGCGGCGACAGTGCACCGCAGTTGCCGGCGGACGAGGGCGTCGGGTGACTGGGTCCCGCAGGTAAAGGAGGAGATGGTTGGCGGCAGGCCTGCCGCCAACCATCGGGGGACACGGAGGAATCCGGTCAGCTGGCGACCTCGTCAGCCACGCGCCCAACCCCATGGGTGGCGGCTTTTTTTAACGCGAGCGACGGTCAGCAAAGAGCCGAGACCAACCTCACATCCTGCAATGGCGGCATCCCGAATTGAGTTTGACACTGCTCCCTTGCGCAAACGCTGGTATCCCCCGGTGCCCGATGATCGCCTGGGCCGCTACCCTGCCCTGTATCCCGGCCCGTTCAGGAGACCCACCTTGCCCACCGACAAGCTGATCCTCGACCATGTTTACGACCATGAGCAAAGCCAGCCTGACCGCATCTACCTGAGCCAGCCGATTGGCCACGGCCGGGTCATCGATTACCGCTGGGGCGAGGTGCTTAACCAGTCGCGGCGCATGGCCGCGCACCTGCAGAACCTGGGCTTGCCGCGTGGCGCGCGCATCGCCATCGTGTCGAAGAACTGCGCCCATTTCTTCATGGCCGAACTGGCGATCTGGCTGGGCGGCTACACCACAGTGGCGATCTTCCCCACCGAGACCGCCGACACCGTGCGCTATGTGCTGCAACACAGCGAAGCCAGCCTGCTGTTTGTCGGCAAGCTCGACAACTGGCCGCAGCAGCAGCCCGGCGTACCGGCCAATCTGCCGCGCGTCGCCTTGCCGCTGGCACCGGCCGACAGCGGTGAGTGCTGGGACGACATCATCTTGCGCAGCGCGCCGCTGGAGGGCCGACCCGAGCGCGCCGCCGACGAGCTGGCGATGCTGATCTACACCTCGGGCTCAACCGGCCAGCCCAAGGGCGCGATGATGAACTTTGGCGCCATCACGCGTGCCGCCACCGGCATCATGAATGACACCCGGGCGCGGGTGGGCGACGGCGTCGAGAGCCGCATGCTGTCCTACTTGCCGCTGGCGCACAGTTTCGAGCGCAGCTGGGTGCTGGCCGCGTCGCTGGTTGACGGCAGCAGCCGCATCTTCTTCGCCGAGTCGCTTGACACCTTCCTGCAGGATTTGCAGCGCGCTCGGCCAACGCTGTTCATCTCGGTGCCGCGCTTGTGGCTGAAGTTTCAACAGGGCGTGTTCGCCAAGATGGCGCCGAAGAAGCTCGACCGGCTGCTCGGCATCCCGATCCTTGGCCGCATCGTTGCGCGCAAGGTGCTCAAGAGCCTGGGGCTCGATGCCGTGGTGCAGGCCGGCAGCGGCTCGGCGCCGATCCCGCCCGACCTGATCGCTTGGTACCGGCGGCTGGGCCTGGAACTGTACGAAGGCTATGCGATGACCGAGGACTGCGCCTATTCGCACAGCTCCAACCGCCAGCACAGCGAGCCCGGCTGGGTCGGCGTGCCGCTGCCTGGCGTGCTGGCACGGCTGGCGCCCGACGGCGAGGTGCTGGTCAAGTCGCCGGGTCAGTTCAGCGGCTATTACAAGCAGCCCGAGCTGACTGCGGCCTCGTTCACCGAGGATGGCTTCTTTCACACCGGCGACCTCGGCGAGCAGCGGCCCGATGGCCTGCTGCGCATCACCGGGCGGGTCAAGGAGTTGTTCAAGACCGCCAAGGGCAAATATGTGGCGCCGGCACCCATCGAAAACCGGCTGCTGGCCAATGCGCTGATCGAGCTGGCGATGGTCTCGGGCGTCGGCCAGCCGGCAGCGTTTGCGGTGGTGGTGCTGGCCGAGTCGCTGCGCCCGCGTCAGGCCGATGCCGCGCTGCGCGCTGAGCTGGCGCATCAGCTCGAGGCCTTGCTGAAGTCCGTCAACGCCGAACTGGCCGACCACGAGCGCTTGCAGATGCTGGTGGTGGCCAGCGAGCCCTGGAGCATCGAGAACGGCTGCCTGACACCGACCATGAAGATCAAGCGCAGCCGCATCGAGGCCGGCGTGGAGAAACACCTGGCCGGCTGGTATGCCGGCGCCGCCGCCGTGGTCTGGGCATGAGCGCCGGTTCGGCGCCAGGCGCGGCCCCGGCGATCCGCCACGGCGGCGACCGCATCGCCGAGGCGCTGCAGGCGCATGGCGTGCCCTGCATCTTCACGCTCTGCGGTGGCCATATCTCGCCGATCCTCAGTGCGGCCAAGGCGCGCGGCCTGCGCATCGTCGACGTGCGCGACGAAGCCACCGCGGTATTTGCCGCCGACGCCATGGCGCGCCTGTCGGGCCGGCCGGGGGTGGCCGCGGTCACCGCCGGGCCGGGCATCAGCAATACCATCACCGCGCTGAAGAATGCGCAGCTGGCGCAATCGCCAGTGGTGCTGATCGGCGGCGCCGCGCCCACCGCGCTGCAGGGCCGCGGCGCGTTGCAAGACATCGATCAACGCCCGCTGGTGCAGCCGCATGTCAAGCGCTTCATCAAGCTCAGGCGCGTGCGTGAGCTGGGCCCGGCAGTTGCCGAGGCCTTTTCGCTGGCCGCCTCGGGCGTGCCGGGGCCGGTCTTCATCGAATGCCCGGTTGACCTGCTCTACGACGAGGCCAGCATCCGCCAGTGGTATGCCGAGGCCGCGGGCAAGGGCACGTCACTGGCCGACCGCGCCTTGCGTTGGTACCTGGGGCGCCATGCCAACCGCATGTTTGCCGGCAGCGACGAGGCCGCACCAACGTCGCCGCGCCCTGTCCACGCGCCGCAGGCCAGCGCCAGCGCACTGCGCGCCGCGCTGGCCGCGCTAAGCAAGGCAGAACGGCCGCTGGCGGTGATCGGCAGCCAGGCGCTGGTGCAGTCCGGTCAGGCCGACAAGCTGGCCGACGCTGTGGCGCGGCTGGGCATTCCGGTCTACCTGTCGGGCATGGCGCGTGGTCTGCTGGGTCCTTATCACCGGCTGCAGCTGCGCCACCAGCGCCGCGTTGCGCTGCGCGAGTCCGACTGCGTGCTGCTGGCCGGCGTGCCCTGCGACTTCAGGCTCGACTACGGCAAACATGTGCGCCGAAGCGCCACGCTGATTGCCGCCAACCGCAGCCCGCGCGACGCGCGGCTGAACCGTCGTCCCGATGTGGCCGCCATTGGCGACGCCGGGCAGTTCATCCAGGCGCTGGCCGAGCAAGCCCCGGCCGGCCAGCGCTGGAGCGGCTGGATTGAAACGCTGCGAGGGCGCGACCAGCAACGCGAGGCCGAGATTGACCTGCAGGCCGGCCACGTCGGCGAGCACATCAACCCGCTGGCCTTGTTCCGCACACTCGACGCCGAAGCCGGCGAGCAGGCCACCTTTGTCGCCGATGGCGGCGATGTGGTGGCCACCGCCAGTTATGTGCTGCGCCCGCGTGGCCCGCTGGGCTGGCTGGACCCCGGCGCCTTTGGCACGCTGGGCGTGGGTGCCGGCTTTGCGCTGGGCGCGGCGATGGCAAGGCCCGATCGGCAGGTATGGATCATCTTCGGCGACGGCGCCTGCGGCTGGAGCCTGAGCGAGTTCGAAGCCTTTGTGCGCCAGCGCATCCCGGTGATCGCCGTGGTGGGCAATGACGCCGGCTGGACCCAGATCGCCCGCGAACAGGTGAAGATGCTGCACGACGATGTGGCCACGGTGCTGACGCGCAGCGACTACCACCGCGTGGTGCAAGGCTTTGGCGCCGAGGGCCTGCTGGTGAAACAGGCCGACGAGCTGCGCCCGGCGCTGGCCCGCGCCCGTGAGCTGGCCGCGCAGGGCAAGGCGGTGCTGATCAATGTCTGGCTGGACAAGACCGAATTTCGCGAGGGCTCGTTGTCGATGTAGTGCCAGCGGCCTCAATGGCAGATTCGACCGTCACCCAGCCCTGATGACTGAGGAAACCCACCGTCATGCCTACCCGCAAGATCACCCTGTCACTGGCCGTCGTGCTGGCGCTGGCGGCCGCCGCGCTGTGGCTGTGGCAGCCGCAACGCTTCAACGGCGCCGCAGCGCCGCTGCTGCGGCCCGACGATGCCCGCCTGCTGGCCATCGGCGAGAAGGTGTATGTCAGCCACTGCGCGGCCTGCCATGGCGCGCAACTCGAGGGCCAGCCCGAATGGCGCACGCGCGGCGCCGATGGCCGCCTGCCCGCGCCGCCGCACGATGCCAGCGGCCACACCTGGCACCACGCCGACGAGGTGCTGTTCGACATCACCAAGCTGGGCGTGGCCGTGGTGGCCAAGATGCCGGATTACCAGTCGGCGATGCCGGCCTACCAGGGCACACTCAGCGACGAGCAGATCGTCGCCGTGCTGTCGTGGATCAAATCGCGCTGGCCGCCGTCGGTGCGCGAGCGGCAAGACCTGATCAATGCCGAGCACCGCAAGGCGGCGCGGCGCTGACTGCGGGCTTGCCGACAGGGCACCGTCAGGGCGCCGGCGCGATTTCCACCACGGTGTACTTGCCGCTTTGGTTCTCGGCCCGGAAGCGGATCTTGTCGCCGGCCTTGAGTGGGTCAAGCATGGCCTTGTCCTTGACGCCAAACACCATCGTCATGGGCGGCATGTCGAGGTTCTTGATCTCGCCATGCTTGAGGGTCAACCGGCCCTTGTCCTTGTCGACCTTGCGCACCTCGGCGTCGGTGAAGTCGACCGCTGCGGGCGCCACTGCCGGCGCCGGTGCTGTGGTCTGCGCCAACAGCGGCGGCGCGGCCAGCGCGCTCAGCGCGCTCAACATGAGGGCTTGTAGAACTGACTTGGGTGATGTCATGTGGCGTGTGCTCAGGGTTGGTGGGATTGGTAGACCGACGGGGCGCCGCCGCGCGAAACCAGCAGCACGTCATAGGCTTGGTGGCGGCCGGCGTACTCGGGGCCGTCCATGCCGGGGGATCCGATCGGCATACCCGGCACCGCCAGGCCAATGGCCTTGGGCCGCTCTTTGAGCAGCCGGCGGATGTCGGCCGCCGGCACATGGCCCTCGATCGCATAACCGTCAACGCGCGCGGTGTGGCAACTGCCCAACTCCAGGGCGATGCCCAGCCGCGCCCGCATCGCGGTGTTGCCAACGTCGTGCACCTGGGTGCGAAAACCGTTGGCCTCCAGGTGGTTCATCCAGTCCTTGCAGCAGCCGCAGGTCGGGCTTTTCCAGACCTCGACCAGCGGGCCCTGGTGCGGGGCTTTGCGCTGCGCGCCAGCCCAGGCCGGCAGCAGCAAAGCTGCAAGACCGCCCAGCAGCAGGTGCCTGCGCGAGGCGATCATGCGGGTGGATCGGGCAGTTGGGTTCATGTTCAGCGGTGTCATGCTTATCACTCCTTCTCTGAGTTGACGGGATTCACTTGACCAAGGCGCTGACCGACACCTTGCCCACCATGCCGGCCTGGTAATGGCCGGCGATCAGGCAAGCGAACTCAAACTCGCCAGCCTGGTTGAAATGCCAGACGATCTCGCCCTTCTTGCCAGGCTCGACATGCGCCATGTAGGGCTCGTCATGCGCCATGGTCGGAAACTTGACCATCAACGCCGCATGTGCGTCGAGTTCGGCGCGCGTACCGAGCACAAACTCGTGCATCAAGCGACCGTCGTTGTGCACCACGATGCGCAGGGTCTCGCCTTGCCGCACCTGGATGCGGTCGGGCGTGAAGCGCATCTTGTCGCTCATGCGCAGCACCACCGTGCGCTGCGCGGCCTTGGGCGGCGCCGCGATGCCCCAGGGCTTTTGCTCCAGGCGCGGCGACTCGGTCGGTCCTGCGTGCTTTGTTTCAGCATGGGCCAACGCGCCGCCGGCAGCCGCCAGCCCCAGGCTTGCGGCCAGTACCGTTGTCAAAAGAAAGTTCATCAGAATCCTCGCTGTGTTGGACGGCCCCGCCGGGCGCCGTCGGGTTTTAATGGCCAGCATGGCCGCCTGTGGGCTTGCGCACCTTGACCTCGACGTCCTGCGCCGGCCGTGCCAGCGGCTTCATCGCCGCCTTGCCCTCGGCCTTGAAGCGCGCCGGCTCGGCCAGCGCGCCGGTCCACTCCCAGGCCACGCTGCCAGGCGGGTGCGGGTACCAGCCGGGATCGCTGTAGTCGCCGCGCGGCTGGTCTCGCCGCACCTTCAGCACGCTGAACATGCCGCCCATCTCGACCGAGCCGAAGGGGCCGTCGCCACTCATCATCGGCGCCGTGTTGTCGGGCAGCGGCATCTCCATCTCGGCCATGTCGGCCATGCCGCGCTCGCCCATCACCATGTAGTCGGGCACCAGCTGGGTGATCTTGCGCACCACCTCGCGGTGGTCGACGCCGATCATGGTCGGCACGTTGTGCCCCATCGCGTTCATCGTGTGGTGGCTCTTGTGGCAATGGAAGGCCCAGTCACCCTCCTCGTCGGCGATGAAGTCAAGCTGGCGCATCTGGCCTACTGCGATGTCGGCCGTTACCTCGGGCCAGCGTGAGCCCTTGGGCGTCGGCCCGCCGTCGGTGCCGCTGACCGTAAATTCATGGCCATGCAGGTGGATCGGGTGGTTGGTCATCGTCAGGTTGCCGATGCGCAGCCGCACCCGGTCGCCATGGCGCGCCACCAGCGGCGCAATGCCAGGGAAGATGCGGCTGTTCCAGCTCCACAGGTTGAAGTCGAGCATGGTCATGATCTTGGGCGTCGCGCTGCCGGGCTCGATGTCGTAGGCATTGAGCAGAAAGCAGTAGTCGCGGTCGACCTCGTCGATCAAGGGATGTTTCGCGCCTTTAGCCAACCGCGGATGAGTGATCCAGAAACCCATCATGCCCATCGCCATCTGCACCATCTCGTCGGCATGCGGGTGGTACATGAAGGTGCCGGGCCGGCGTGCCACAAACTCGTAGACGAAGGTCTTGCCGGGCTGGATGCCAGGCTGGTTGAGACCGGTGACACCGTCCATGCCGTTGGGCAGGCGCTGGCCATGCCAGTGGATGCTGGTGTGCTCGGGCAGCTTGTTGGTGACGAAGATCCGCACGCGGTCGCCCTCCACCACCTCGATCGTCGGCCCCGGGCTCTGGCCGTTGTAGCCCCAGAGGTGGGCTTTGAAGCCAGGCGTCATCTCACGCACCACCGGCTCGGCCACCAGGTGGAACTCCTTGACGCCCTGGTTCATCCGCCAGGGCAATGTCCAGCCATTGAGCGTGACCACCGGGTTGTAGGGCTGGCCGTTGGGCGGCGCCAGCGGCGCCATGGTGTCGGGCAGGGCTTGCAGCACCGGCTCGGGCAGGGCTGCCATCGCCACCTTGCTGACGCTGGCGGCGGTGGCCGCTGCGGTGATGGCGCCGGCCTGGCCCAGAAAATGTCGTCTCGAAACCATGGTCTTGTCCTTGGTGGAGCGCATCGCGCTCAATGGCCGGCGCCGCCAGCGGCGGGCCCGGCGGAATCAGTGGAGGCAGCGGTGGCGGCCAGCGCGGGCGGCCCGACCATCGCCTGATCCAGATCGGCCTGGGCGATCCAGAAATCGCGCAGCGCGTCGATGCTGTTGATAACGCTGCCAATCTGCAGCCGCGCATCGGCCAGCAACTCGAACACGCCGATCAGCATGCCGTTGTAGCGCAGCAGGTTCTGCTCAGCGATCAGCTGGCGCAGCGGCACCAGTTCAGCGCGGTGATGCTGGGCCGCGTCCCAGGCTGTGCGGTAGGCGCCGTAAGCCTCGCGGACCTGAGATCGGGCATTGATCGCAACCTCGGCAGCCTGGTGCAGGCGCTGCATGTACAGCGCCTCGGCGCGCACCACGCGGGCCTCGCCCCAGTCGAACAGCGGCAACTCCAGGCTGATCTCCCAGCCGCGTTGGGTTGGCGCCTCGTTCGAGCGGCTGTCGCTGGCACCCAACTCCAGCACATTGATGAAGCGGGTGCGCCGGGTCAGTCCCAGCTGGGCGGCAGTTTGTTCGGCGGCTTGCTTTGCCGCCATCACATCCAGCCGCTGGGTCAGCGCTTCACGCTCGATGTCGGGTTGATTGATCGGCGATGCCGGCAGGTCGGGCAGCCGTGACGGCAATTTGAAGCCGGTCTGGGCGCCCCACAGGCCCAGCTGGCGGATCAGCCGCTCTCGGCTGCTGCGCACCGCCTGCTCGGCCTGCAACAGGCCCAGTGCGGCATCGGCGTAAAAGGCCTGCTCTCGGGCCTGTTGCAGCTTGCTGAAGTTGCCTACCTGCTGCATGCGCCGCGCCAACTCGGCACTGGCGTCGGCGGCTTGCAGCACCTGGCGGCGGTAGCCCAGGGTCTGCTCGGCGGCCAGCGCCTGGAAGTAGGCCTTGCGGGACTCGGCGGCCAGCAGCAGCATGGCCATCGTGACCTCGCGCTGGGCCTGCGCGAACCGCTTGTCCGCCAGCTCGCGCTGCCAGGGCAGCGCAATCAGGCTTGCCAGGCCGAAGTGCAGACCGCGTTCGAGCTCGACCTCGTCACCGCGGCGCAGCCGGGCCAGGCTGATGCCGGGATTTTGCAGGCGTGAAGCCTGCACCCGATCAGCGTCGCCAATGCCCAGCTCGGCCAGGCGCGCTTGCAGGCCGCGGTTGTTCAGCAAGGCGATCTGTACCGCCGCGTCGGCCGTCAAAGACTGCGACAGCAGCTGATCGACCCTTGCTTGCAGCGCCGGCTGGTCAGCCGGGCTGCGCGCCCACTGCAAATCCTTGCCCAATCGCTGTTGGGCGATTCGCTCGACCGCCTGAAAACCGGCGTCGGGATCCAGCGCTGCGCAGCCGGTCAGCAAAGCCAGTGCGGCCAGACTGGCGAACCGCTGCCACCGGCGGGTGGCTGACGGAATCATCGTGTGATTTCGGTTCATCGCTGCGCCTCAGTGTTTATGGACCTGGCCTTGGCCTTGGCCTTGCCTCGGTGGCGGGGGCGCTGTCTCGGCTTGACCCTGGCCCTGCCGGGGCGCATGGCGGTGACCATGGCCTGATGCAGGCCGTGCCGCGTCAGCAGGCGGCTTGACGCTTGGCGCCGCAGCGGCCGGCGTCGCGGGTGTCTCGGTCTGTGCGCCCTGCGCAGGCTGCGCGGCCTCGCGGGCATAGGCGCGCCAGCCGCCGATGCGGCCGACTCGCTCATTGGCTTCACGCCAGGGCTGGGCCGACGCTTCGGCGAGCGGCTGGTAGCGTGCCAGCGGGCTGGTGTACAGCACCGCCGGCACGGCCACACGGGCGTCGAGCGGATCGGGGCTTGCTGGCTCAGCCCAGGCCATCGGGTTGAGCAGCCAGGCGGCAGCAAACCAGCCGAGCAAAGGCCCTGGCGAAGTGGCAGAAAAGCGTGTCATGACATCCTCGGATGACGGGTTGGGTGCCCGGCGGCAGAACGCGCCGAGTTCGTCGCAGCGAAGCCCCGGCGATGCTGCGCTGTGCGCGCAGCCTACCGGTGGCCGGATGTCAGACCTGGGGTGGACGGTCCAAGCCGTCTAGCACCACACCGGGGTGCAGGCCAACCACCGCCTGAAGCGGCGTCGGCGGCCTCGCTTGGTCGGTGTCGCACGGCGCAGAGGTGATCGCGAAGGCCATGGTGCAGGCGGCGCCGCAGCAAGCTTTCAGCAGATGAGTCGCAGTGGCTTCGGCATGGGCCTGGTCGCTCGCCAACGCCGGGCTGGCCTTGTCAAGCGTGGCAGCCTCATGGCCCTGGTGGCCATGATGATCGTGAGCCGCTGGATGATCTGCGGCAGCCGGCTGGTGATGGTGACGGACCTCGGCGCCACCGCCCGCCGGACCGCACCACGTCATTGCGGACATGGCCATGCCCTGCAAAGGCAGCAGCAGCACCAACAGCCACAACAGCAGTAACCGCCAACGGATCATGCCGTCGATTCTAGAGCTTGTCGGGCTTTGGGACGAGGCTTGTCACAGTGTGACCTGCCGGGTAGTGGCCATTGAGGGCCTCAAGCCTCAGCGTGAACCGCTGCGGATCAGCGGGCAGCGATCGCGGCGGCATCCAGTCGCGCCAGCAACTGCGGCCGGCCGTCATCGCCGGCCCGCAGCACCAAGCCCTCGCCCGAGGCCACATTGCCGCCCACCAGATCCGCCAGCACGAACATGTGGGTCACCCAAACCTCAAAGCGGCCAGTGCGTTGGCTGGCGGCCTGCAAGGCCCGCCGCAGTTCGACCTGCTGCTGCGCGTTGACTTGCTCCGTGCTGCCGCGCGGTGACCCCAACGCTGGCCAGACCTCGGCGACGCCAAAGGCCAGCCGGGCGGTATCCACGCAGCGGCACCAGGGGCTGCTGCGCACCCTTACGGGCTGCAAGGATTGGGCGGCAAACCAGCCGCCGATGCGCTGCGCCTGCGCACGGCCCTCGGTATCGAGGTTGCGCTGGCTGCTGCAATCACCGAGCCGGAATCCGGGCGGATCAAAAGTGCCAGGGGCCAGCGCATGGCGCATCGCCAGCACCACGCCGCCGCTGCGCAGCCAGCCCTCGGCGGCTTGCGCCTCACGCTGGCCAGTCACTGCGGCCGACGCGCTGCCCAGCGCGGCCCAGGCCAGACCGGCGCCCAGCACGCTGCGCCGGTCATGCAACGCTGGCCGCTGGTTCAACCGACGGCGGCAAGACTGAAGACTTGGCCGCTGCGGTGAAATCTTGTTCATGCCATCAACTCTCCTTGCAGAAATCATGCCTCGCCACGGTAAGAAGTTCATGCCCAGGCGAAATTGACCCCGCGCAGCTCAGGCAGCGCCGCACGGGCGCCAAACCACAACGACCCCGCTGCCGGCGAACCCTGCCCTGCTGACTGGCCCCGCTTGGATACAGCGCAAAGACCCGGCACGCGGCGCGGCCGACGGCACGCGGTGCGGCCGACAATAGCGACATGCAAATCAATCGCATGACTTGGCCTCCAGTTCGGATCGGGCGTATCAGCCGACCCGCCCTGCTGGCCACGCTGCTGGCAGCGGCCTGGGCGGGCGCTGCGGCACAGCCGGCGTCGGCCTGGCTGGATGCGCAGGGCCGGCTCGGCCCGAGTGTTTCGCAGGCGCTTGACTTGTTGTCTCAGGCGCCCAGCCATGGCTTGCGCAGTGCCGACTATGGGCTGCTGCAACTGCGCCAAGCGGCTAGCGCGCTGGCTGAAGTCGACGGCAGCGAAGGCAGCGCCCGGGTGCAATGGCAATCGAATTCGCAGGGGCTGGTGGATCGTTTCGATGCGGCGATGCAGCGCTACCTGAGCGATCTGCACCGCGGCCGAATCGACCCCCGACAGCTGCAGATGCGCTTTGCGCCGCCACGCCGAGGGCCGTTTGACGCCGCCGCGCTGCTGGCCGAAACCCTGGCCAGCGGCCGGCTCGATGAGGCGGTGCGGCGCGCCGTGCCGCCGCTGGCGCAATACCAGCAACTGCGTGAGACGCTGGCGATCTACCGTGGGCTGACCCTGCATCCCGCCTGGCTGCAGCCTCTGCCAACGCTGCCCGCCAGCGCCACCGGCCGTGGCCTCAGCCTGTCGGCCGGACAGGCCTGGGTCGGCCTGCCGCAACTGGCGCAGCGCCTGCTGGCGCTGGGTGATCTGGCTGATCTGGTTGATGGCCGGCCAGCGCCCAGCGCGTTCGACCCGGCCCTGGTCGAGGCGCTGCGGTGGTTCCAGCGTCGCCATGGCCTGGTGGAGGACGGCGTGCTCGGCCCCGTCGCGCTGGCCGCGCTGAATGTGACGCCAGCCGCGCGCGCCCGGCAGATCGAGCTGGCGCTGGAGCGCTTGCGCTCGACACCGCTGCTGCAAGGCCCGCGCATGGTACTGATCAACATCCCGGAGTTCATGCTGCGCGCCTACGAGGTGGTGGACGGCCGCATCGAACTGCGACAGCAGATGAAAGTCATCGTCGGCAAGGCGATGGATACGCAAACGCCGTTGTTCGACGAGGACATGCGCTTCATCGAGTTCAGCCCCTACTGGAACGTGCCGCGCTCGATTGCCCGCAGCGAGATCGTGTTCAGGCTGCAGCGCGACCCCACCTACTTCGACCGCGAAGGCTTCGAGTTCGTCACGCCCGACGGCCAGGTGCTGACAACGCTGACGCCGCAACGCATCGCCGCCCTGCAGGTCAGCGCGCTGCGCATTCGCCAACGCCCTGGGCCGAGAAACGCGCTGGGCGACATCAAGTTCATCTTTCCCAACCAGCAGAACATCTACTTGCACCACACGCCCTCGATCGGGTTGTTCGACCGCGAGCGCCGCGACTTCAGCCATGGCTGCATTCGGGTCGAGCAACCGGTGGCACTGGCCCGCTTTGTGCTGCAGGGCCAGGCGACGGACCAGGACTGGTCCGAGACGCGCATCCAAGAAGTCATGGCCAGCGGCCGCTCGCGCACGCTGCGGCTGGATCAGCCGCTGCCGGTGTTGATCGCCTACGGCACCGCGCTGGTCAAGGACGGTCGGATCCATTTCTTCAACGACCTGTATGGTCAAGATCGTTTGCTCGACGAAGCGTTGCGCCGTGCGCGGCCTGCGCTCAATGCCACGGATTGACATCATCATGAACACCCACCCACCACACACTGACCGCCGCCGCTTCCTGCACCATGGCGCCCGGCTGGCGGTCAGTGCCAGCGCGGTCATCAGCCTCGGCGCCGCTCGCGCCGCACCGGGGCCGCTGCCCGACACCACCGCCAGCCGCGCGCTCAACCTGGCCCACAGCCACACCGGCGAGCGCATCGAACTGGTCTATGCCCAGGGCCAGCGCTACCTGCCCGACGCGCTGCAGGCGCTGAACCACTTTCTGCGCGATCACACCACCGGCGAGGTCGGCCGTATCGATCCGCAACTGTTCGACATGCTGCATCGGGTGCAGCAGACCCTGGGCAGTGGCACGGCCTACGAGGTGATCTCGGGCTACCGCTGTAGCCAGACCAATGAACGGCTGCGTATCCAGGGCGGCGGCGGTGTAGCCAAGCGCAGCCTGCACATGGACGGCCAGGCTGTCGATGTGCGACTGCGTGGCGTGGCCTTGTCCGATCTGCATACCGCAGCGCGCAGTCTGGCCTTCGGCGGTGTGGGCTACTACCAGCGCGACCAATTTGTGCACCGGGACACCGGCCGGCCGCGCCACTGGTGAACGGCGCGGCACGGCAGCCGGGCTGTGACACCCAGCCCAACCGGGTGGCGCATGATGCGCAGAAGATGCCGGGGACGCGTGGCGGCTTATCGCCAGCCCATGGCCACCATCTTCCTGCGCACAAAGGCCAGCTGCGTCTGCAGCGGCAGTTGCTTGGGACAGACGTCATGGCAGCCCAGCAGCGTCATGCAGCCGAACACGCCATCGTCGTCGCCGATGAGCTCGTAGTAGTCCGCGTCATCGCGGTTGTCGCGCGGGTCCAGCCTGAAGCGCGCGATCTTGTTCAGGCCCACCGCGCCGACAAAATCCTCGCGCATGCGGGCCGTGCCACAGGCGGCCACGCAGCAGCCACACTCGATGCAGCGGTCCAACTCGTAGATCGCTTCGGCTTCGGCCGGCTCCATGCGGGCCTCCAGCCGGCGCAGGTCGATGGCTTGCTGCTGCTGGTGCACCCAAGTCTGCAACCGCTCGCTCATCGCGCGCATCCACTTGCCGGTGTTCACCGACAGGTCGCCGATCAGCTCAAACACCGGCAGCGGCGCCAGTGTGAAACTGTCGCCCAGGTCCTGCGTCAGCGTGCGGCAGGCCAGTACCGGGCGGCCATCGACCAGCATCGCGCAGCTGCCGCAGATGCCGGCACGGCAGACAAAATCGAACTGCAGCGAGGGATCAAGCTTCTCGCGGATCTCGCCCAGCGCGATGAACAGCGTCATGCCGGCGGCGTCGTCAAGCTCATAGGTCTGCCAATGCGGCGCCACCTCGGGCACGGCCGGGTTGAAGCGCAGCACGCGGATGCTCAGCTTGCGTTGCGGTGCAAGCCCTGCCGCGGCAGGAGATGCAGCCTGCAATCTGGCCGACAGCGCAACGATGGGGATGGTCTTCATGTCAGTTATCCATGGCACCAAGTAGCAACCCGGGAGGAATGAATCCGCAGCAAGCAAGTGGCCGCCGCGGAACCGGCTTTGCCGGGCCGCTGGCGGCGCCCCCCCCTGGGGGGGAGCGCCGAAGGCGCTTCGGGGGGGGGGGTCATGTCAGCGGCTCGTCGATGCGTTCATTGCGGCCGCGCAGTGTGTCGGGCAGCAGGTCTTCATAGGGCATCAGCTCGCGCTGCAGCTCTTGGCGCGGCGCGCCGTTCATGCGTTCGCGCACGGCGGCCACCTCGGCGGTGCGCGCCGCTGTGTCGGGGTGATCGACGTAGTCTTTGGCACCGTAGCCGCGCCAACCCGGCGGCAGCTCCATGGTCTTGACGTCCAGTGCCTCGTAGGCCAGCGTGGGCAGGCTGTCGGTGTCACGCGGCCAGGTGGCCAGCGTGCGCTTGAGCCAGCGTGCGTCGTCGCGATGCGGGTGGTCTTCGCGAAAGTGCGCGCCGCGGCTCTCGGTGCGCTGCGCCGCGCCATAGGCCACGCACAAGGCCAGCTTGAGCATCTTCTGCGTGCGGTAGGCGGTGACCAGTTCCGGGCTGGCGCCAGCGGCCGAACTGCGCAGACCGATGTGGCGGCTGCGTTCGAGCAGAACCTGCAGCTCGCTGACCGCAGCGTTGAGGTCTTCGCCGGTGCGGAAAATGCCCACCTTGTCGGTCATGATCTGCTGCATGGCCTGCTTCAGCACCGAGGCGTCCTCGCTGCCACCGCCCTTGGCCAGCCCGTCCAGCTTGGCCTGCTCGACCGCCAGGCGCTCGCGCACCAGGCCGGTGGAGATGAGCAAGTCGTTGGCGCTGGCATCGCAAAAGTCGGCGATGAAATCACCGACGATCATGCCGGCCACCACCGTCTCGGCCACCGAGTTGCCGCCCAGCCGGTTGAAGCCGTGCATGTCCCAGCAGGCGGCCTCGCCGGCGGCAAACAAGCCCTTCAGCGTGGCGCTTTGGCCGGTGTGGTCGGTGCGCACGCCGCCCATGGTGTAGTGCTGGGCCGGGCGCACGGCGATCATCTGCTCGACCGGATCAATGCCCAGGAAGGACTCACAAATCTCCTTGACCTCGCGCAGGTTCTTCTCGATGTGGGCGCGGCCCAACTGGGTGATGTCCAGCCACAGGTGCTCGCCAAAGCGCGATTGCGCGCCCTTGCCCTTGCGGATGTGCGTCTCCATGCGGCGCGAGACCACGTCGCGCGAGGCCAGCTCCTTCTTCTCGGGCTCGTAGTCGGGCATAAAGCGGTGGCCGTCAACGTCCTTGAGCAGGCCGCCATCGCCGCGGCAACCCTCGGTGACCAAAATGCCAGCCGGGAAGATGCCGGTAGGGTGAAACTGCACCGCCTCCATGTTGCCCAGCGTGGCGATGCCGGTCTCCAGCGCGATCGCGGTGCCCATGCCATCGCAGATCACCGCGTTGGTGGTCACCCGGTACAGCCGCCCGGCGCCACCGGTGGCGATGCAGGTGGCCTTGGCCACATAGGCGCTCAACTCGCCGCTGATCAGGTTGCGCACCACCGCACCGTAGCAGCGGCCGGCCTCGTGGATCAGCGCGATCGCCTCCATGCGCTCGTGCACGGGAATCGCCTCGGCGATGGCGCGGTCACTCACCGCATACAGCATGGCGTGGCCGGTGCCGTCCGAGACATAGCAGGTGCGCCACTTCTTGGTGCCGCCAAAATCGCGCTGCGCCACCAGGCCATGGGCCTCGTCACGCTCGGTCAGCGTCACCTTCTGGCCGTTGATGATGACTTGGCGGTCGCCGCGGCTGACACGGCTCCAGGGCACGCCCCAGGCCGCCAGCTCGCGCACGGCCTTGGGCGCGGTATCAACAAACATGCGCACCACGCGCTGGTCGGCGCCCCAGTCGCTGCCGCGCACGGTGTCCTCGAAGTGCACGTCCTCGTTGTCGCCCTGGCCCTTGATGACATTGGCCAGCGAGGCCTGCATGCCGCCCTGGGCGGCGACCGAATGTGAACGCTTGGGCGGCACCAGCGACAGGATCACGGCCTCGTGGCCGCGCCGCTTGGCGCCGATGGCTACGCGCAGGCCGGCCAGGCCGCCGCCGATGACCAGCACGTCGGTGAAGTGGATCTTCATGGGGCCGCTCTCACTTCAAGCCGGGCGATGCCGCTGCGGGCTGGGGCTGGGGCTGAACCCAGGCCGGCGTATAGGGCTCGCCGGCACGCGGCGCGTGCTCAATGCCGATCTTGATGTAGGCCGCCAGCGAGGCCAGACCCAGCACCAGAAAGAAGGCCGTCATGGCCCACTTGAGGGTCTTGAGCCGAGCCCGCGTGGCATCCGGGTTGGCGCCGGCAAACCAGTCCCACTTCATCGCCAGCCGGTACAGACCCACGCCGCCATGCAGTTCCACTGCGAAAAGCAGCACCAGGTAGAGCGGCCAGAAGTGATCGCTCCAGACGCGGTCGGAGCTGCCATAGGGGCCGATGCTGGCCGGTTGGGTGAGCATCACGTAGAGATGAATCGACACCAGGAAGAACATCGCAAAACCGGTCAGCGCCTGCCACCACCACAGCGTGGTATCGCTGTGCTTGAGGCTGCCGACATGCTCACGAATGGCGCGCAGCTGCAGGTAGTTGGCTGGGAACTTGCGCATCGCCAGCAAGGCATGCAGCACCACCAGCGCAAAGACCACCGCCACCACCAGCGACACCAGCCAGGGCAGCGAGCGGCCGAAGAAGAAATAGCCCTCGAAGAACTTGGTCACCGTCCACATCGCGTCCTTGCCCAGCAGGATCGACGATACAAACAGCATGTGGCCCCACATGAAGAGGCCTAGCAGCAGGCCGCTGAGGCTTTGCAGCGCATCCAGCCGCGCTGGCCACAGGCTCTTGCCAGGCCTGGCTGCACGGGCCGGGGCTGCCGTGCTGGTTGAAACATCCATGAGCATTTCTCCGCGTCGACGTCCAGTCCCGCTGACGGGTCGACACGGCATCTTCGACGCGGGCGCAGGTGCCTCCGTTGATGCACATCAAGTACTTTGCCCTCAGGCGCACTACCTTCACGACCGCGGCCACGACCGCTGCCAACGATGGAGACTTCAGGTGCCTGCATGCCACGCCACCCCTGCCCGGCCCGACCGCCCGCCTCGCCGCCAGTGTCGTCTGCCTGGAAAGGCCTGATTTAAAGATGCCTGCCATGCCGGCCAAACACTGGCCCTTTGCGGCTCGCTTCGCCGGCGCCAGGCTGCGCACTGCGGTGGACTCGGGTTCTCCCGTAGCCCGTACACTCCTTCGCGATCCTTGCCTGCTCGCGGCGACCGCCTCGGCCACGGCCGAGCAATGCCCCCTTCCACTCGCCCTCGCCCTCGCCCATATCTTGGCTCCATCTCAGGCCTCTCCTTCCACCAGCGAAACAAGTGGCCCAGCCGCCTGGCTGCTGCAGACCCGCGGCCTGGCCTGCCAGCGCGGCGAGCGGCCGCTGTTCGATCGGTTGGATCTGCGGCTGGCAGCCGGCAGCGTGACCTGGCTGCGCGGGCGCAACGGCCGCGGCAAGACCAGCCTGCTGCGCTTGTTGGCGGGTTTGTCGACGCCGATGGGCGGCGAGGTGCTGATCAACGGCCGCAGCCAGCGCCAGGTCGGGCCGGCCTGGCGCCGCCAGTTGGTCTACATCGCGCACCAGAACGCGCTCAAGGACGACCTCAGCGCCGGCGAGGCGCTGCGCTTCCTGGCCCGGCTGCACGGTGCGCCGGTCAACGACCAGTTGCTGATGGCGGCGCTGCGCCGGTTGGGTGTGCACCACCGCCAGCATGCGCCGGTGCGCACGCTCAGCCAGGGCCAGCGCCGGCGGGTGGCGCTGGCGCGGCTGGCGCTGTCGATGGCCTCGCCGCTGTGGTTGCTTGACGAGCCCTTTGATGCGCTCGACGGTGACGGCGTGGCCGCGCTCAATGATCTGATCGCCGAGCATGCCGCCCAGGGCGGTTGCGTGCTGCTTACCAGCCACCAGCCCTTGAGCCTGGCGCAGCCTGTGCCGGCCCTGCTCGACCTCGAACCCTATGCCTGCGCATGACGGCCATCCCGCTGGCGCTTGCCGACCCCGGGCCGTCGTTCACCGAGGTCTTTGGCTGCGTGCTGCAGCGCGATCTGAAGCTGGCGTCGCGGCGCCGCACCGATGCCTTGCTGCCGCTGGCCTTTTTCATGGTGGCGATCAGTCTGTTTCCGCTGGGCGTCGGGCCCGAACCCGGCATGTTGCGCGACATGGCGCCGGGCATCGTCTGGGTCTGCGCGCTGCTGGCCTCGATGCTGTCGGTGAGCTCACTGTTTGCCGGCGACCATGCCGATGGTTCGCTCGAGCAGATGCTGCTGGCACCGCAACCGGCGCTGGCGTTGGCGCTGGCCAAGTGCTGCGCGCACTGGCTGCTCACCGGTCTGCCGCTGATCGTGGCCTCGCCGCTGGTCGGCCTGCTGTTCGGCATGTCGGGGCCGGCGCTCACCGCGCTGGTCTTCGGCCTGATCCTGGGCACACCGATCCTCAGCCTGCTGGGCGCATTGGGCGCGGCGCTGACGCTGGGCCTGCGCAGCGGCGGCATGTTGCTGATCCTGATCGTGCTGCCCTTGGCCACGCCAGCGCTGATCTTTGGCGCCGGCGCGGTGGGCACGGTCGAAGCCGGCTTGTCGGCCTCGGGCCACTTTTCGTTGCTCGGCGCACTGCTGATCGCCACCGCGCTGGGCGCGCCGCTGGCGACCGCAGCCGCACTGCGGATCTCGACCGAATGACGCTCTCCTGGACTCTCTAAGCGTGACCACCTCCAAGCTGCGCCTCTACAGTTTTGCCGCCCCGTCGCGCTTTTATGCGCTGGCCGGCTGGCTGATCCCGCTGTGTTGGCTGGCCACGCTGGGCTTTGTCGCCGCCGGGCTCTACATCGGCTTCTTCGTCGCGCCCACTGACGCCACCCAGGGCGAGGCCTACCGCATCATCTTCATCCATGTGCCGGCGGCCTGGATGTCCATGCTGCTGTACTTGGTGATGGCCTTCTGGGCCGGCATCGGCTGGGCTTTCAATGCACGCATGGCGTCGATGCTGGCCAGGGCCATCGCCCCCACCGGCGCGATGTTCACTTTCCTGGCGCTGTGGACCGGCGCCTTCTGGGGCAAGCCGACCTGGGGCACCTGGTGGGTATGGGATGCGCGGCTGACAACGGAACTGATCCTGCTGTTTCTGTATCTAGGCTACATCGCGCTGGTTAACGCGATCGACGATGTTCGCCGTGCTGACCAGGCCGGCGCCCTGCTGGCCCTGGTGGGCAGCATCAACGTGCCGGTGATCTACTTCTCAGTGAAATGGTGGAACACCTTGCACCAGGGCGCCACCATCAGCCTGACGGCCGCACCCAAGATGGCCGACACCATGCTCACCTCGATGCTGTTGATGACGTTGGCCTGTTGGGCCTATGCGTTTGCAGTGGTCTTCACACGCGCCCGGGCGATTGCGGTAGAACGCGATGCCCATGCCGGCTGGGTGGCTGAACTGGCAAAAAGGACAATCAAGTCATGAACTGGAACAGCGCTGGTGAGTTTTTTCACATGGGCGGCTACGGGCTGTATGTCTGGGGCTCCTACGCGGTGGCAGCGGCATTGATGCTGCTCGAGCCGCTGCTGGCCCGGCAGCGCCATCGACAGGCGCTGCGCGATGCCGCCGCCCAGACCGACACCACCGATCACACAGAGAGCAGAGCATGAAAACCCGACACAAGCGATTTGCGATCATCGGCGGCCTGTTGTCGGCCGTGGGCATCGTGGTGGCCCTGGTGCTCAACGCCTTCCAGAGCAACTTGGTGTTCTTTTACTCACCCACCCAGGTGGCGGCCAAGGAAGCGCCGAGCCTGCGCACCTTCCGCGTCGGTGGGCTGGTCGAGGCCGGCTCGGTCAAGAAGCAAGGCACCCTGGTGCAGTTTGTCATCACCGACACCGCCCAGACAGTGCCAGTGCGCTATGTCGGCCTCCTGCCCGACCTGTTCAAGGAGGGCAAAGGCGTGGTCGCCCAGGGCCAACTGAAGGACGGCGTGTTCGAGGCCCGCGAGGTGCTGGCCAAACACGATGAAAACTACATGCCGCCGGAAGCCGCTGAGGCGCTGCAAAAGGCCCAGCATGGCGGCAGCAAGCTTGGCGAGACTTTGGCCGCCAAAGGGAGCAGCAAATGATTCCCGAAATTGGTCACTTCGTGCTCTGGCTGGCGCTGGGCTTGTCGCTGGTGATCGGCGTGGTGCCGCTGGCCGGCGCCAGCACCGGGCGCACCGCCTGGATGGGCCTGGCGCGGCCGGCCACCAGCCTGCTCTTTGTGCTGGTGCTGATCTCCTTCGCCTGCCTGATGGCGGCCTTTGTGCTGCACGATTTCTCGGTGCAGTACGTCGCCACCAATTCCAACAGCGCCTTGCCGCTGCAGTTCCGCATCGCCGCCGTTTGGGGCGGCCATGAGGGCTCGATGCTGCTGTGGCTGCTGATGCAATGCGGCTGGATGATGGCGGTAGCGCGATTCAGTCAGCGCCTGCCGCTGCCGGTGCTGGCGCGCATCCTGGCGGTGATGGGCTGGCTGATGGTCGGCTTTCTGCTGTTCACGCTGCTTACCTCCAACCCCTTTGACCGCTTGTTCCCGGCGCCGGCCGACGGCCGCGACCTGAACCCGCTGCTGCAAGACCCGGGCATGATCTTCCACCCGCCGATGCTCTACATGGGCTATGTCGGCTTCTCGGTGGCCTTTGCCTTTGCGGTGGCGGCGCTGATCGGTGGCAACCTCGACGCCGCCTGGGCGCGCTGGACGCGGCCCTGGACCATCGCGGCCTGGATCTTCCTCACCCTGGGCATCGCGCTGGGCAGCTGGTGGGCCTATTACGAACTGGGCTGGGGCGGCTGGTGGTTCTGGGACCCGGTGGAAAACGCCTCCTTCATGCCCTGGCTGGTGGGCACGGCGCTGATCCACTCACTGGCGGTTACCGAAAAGCGCAACGCCTTCAAGTCCTGGACCGTGCTGCTGGCCATCATGGCCTTCTCGTTGTCGCTGCTGGGTACCTTCCTGGTGCGCTCGGGCGTGCTGTCGTCGGTGCATGCCTTTGCCACCGACCCCCGGCGCGGCCTGTTCATCCTGGCCTTCCTGGTGGTGGTGATCGGCGCCTCGCTGGCGCTCTACGCCTGGCGTGCGCCCAAGGTCGGCCTGGGCACGCGCTTTGCGCTGGTCTCGCGCGAGACCTTTTTGCTGGCCAACAACGTGCTGCTGTTGGTGGCCTGCGCGGCGGTGATGCTGGGCACGCTTTACCCGCTGCTGCTCGACGCGCTGGGCATGGGCAAGATCTCGGTCGGCCCGCCTTATTTCGACTCGGTGTTTGTGCCGCTGATGGCGCCGCTGGTGGTGCTGATGGGCGTGGGCCCGCTGGCGCGCTGGAAGCAGGCTGAGCTGCCCGATCTGGCGCGCCGCCTGCGCTGGGCCGCCGGTGCGGCCGTGGTGGCCACCTTGCTCACCGAGTTGCTGCAAGGCGACATCACCTGGATGGCCAGCCTGGGCCTGCTCTTGGCCTGGTGGGTGGTGGCCTCAATGGCCACCGACATCTGGGAACGTGTGCGCCCGGCCGGCGGCGTGCGCGCCTCGGTGTTGAACCGCATGCGCCAATGGCCGCGCGCGTTTGTCGGCATGATGCTGGCCCACCTGGGCATCGCGGTGTTCATCTTCGGCGTCACCATGGTCAAGAGCTTCGAGGTTGAGCGCGACGTGGTGATGAACATCGGCGACACCACCGAAGTCGGCGGCTACACCTTCACCTTCGAAGGCGTGCGCGACAAGCAAGGGCCCAATTACGAGGCCACGCAAGGCCGGCTCAGCGTCACGCGCGGCGGCCGCGAAGTGACCCAGATGCATCCCGAGAAACGGGTCTACCGCGTGCAGCAGAACCCGATGACCGAGGCTGCCATCCACAGCAGGTTCACCCGCGACCTTTATGTCTCGTTGGGCGAACCCGACAAGGGCCAGGCCTGGGTGGTACGGGTGTATTACAAGCCTTTTGTCACCTGGATCTGGGGCGGCTGCGTGCTGATGGCGCTGGGTGGCTTGGTGGCAGCCAGCGACCGGCGTTACCGGCTGGCAAAGCGCGAGCAGACACAGGATGCGACGAACGAGGCCACGGCATGAAGCGCTGGCAGTACATCGCGCCACTGCTGTTGTTTGCGGTACTGGTTGGGTTTCTGGCGGTGGGCCTGAACCTCAATCCACGCGAAGTGCCTTCACCGCTGATCGACAAGCCGGCGCCGGCCTTTGCGCTGCCACGGCTCGACGACCCGGCGCAGACCATCAGCCTGCAAGACCTGGCCGGCAAGGTCTGGGTGCTCAATGTCTGGGCTTCGTGGTGCGTGGCCTGCCGCGAGGAGCATCCGATCTTCGTCGAGTTTGCCCGTCGCAGCCCGGTGCCGCTGTACGGCCTCAATTACAAGGACACACGCGACGAAGCCCAGGCTTGGTTGGTGCGCTTTGGCAACCCCTACACCGCCTCGCTGTCCGACAGCAAGGGCCTGGTCGGCATTGACTTCGGCGTCTACGGCGTGCCCGAGACCTTCATCATCGACAAGCAGGGCGTGATCCGCTTCAAGCACATCGGCCCGGTAACGCCGAAGGTGCTGAAGGAGCGCATCGAGCCGCTGCTGAAAGCACTCAATGTCTAAACGCCTGATCGCCTGGCTGCTGGTGGCCGCCGTCAGCTCGGCTTTTGCCAAGGACGCGCCGCTGGCCGCTGCCGAGCCCGAGCTCGAGAAACGCGTGATGGCCGTGGCGGTTGAGCTGCGCTGCCTGGTGTGCCAGAACCAGACCATTGCCGACTCCAACGCCGGCCTGGCCGTCGACCTGCGCAACCAGACCCGCGAGATGCTTCGCGCGGGCAAGAGCGAGCGTGAGGTGCTCGACTTCATGACCGCGCGTTATGGCGACTTTGTGCTCTACCGCCCGCCGGTCAAGAGCACCACCGCCCTGCTCTGGTTCGGCCCGCCGCTGTTGCTGGGCGTCGGCCTGCTGACGCTGTGGCTGGTGCTGCGGCGGCGCAGCCGCATGACCGCCGACCAGTTTGAGCCCGAAGATGCCGACGACGCCTTGCCTGGCAGCGCAGTGGCCCCCGTCCCCCAGCCCAAAGATTCTGCTCGATGACCGACACCCAGACCCGTTTGCGCCAGCAGCTGCAGCAACTCAAGGCGCGGCATGAGCGCGGAGATCTCGACGCCCCGGCCTATGCAGCGGCCAAAACGCCGCTGGAACGTGAGTTGCTGGACCAGATGCTGGCCACGCCGCTGCCCGATGCCGGCCCCACCACGCCGCGCCCGTCGATGCGCATGGTCAGCCTGCTGAGCGCTGCTGTGCTGGCACTGGCCAGCGCGGGCTATCTCTGGACAGGCTCGCCGGGCATGCCCAGCGCCGGTGCACCGGGTATGGCGGCGGCTGGCAGTGGCGGCGGCGGCGACGACGCCAGCCATACCGACAACGAGGCCGAGTTCATCGTTGCGGTTGAAAAGCTGGCCGAGCGGATGAAGGCAGAGCCCGACAACCTGGAAGGCTGGGCCATGCTGGCGCGCTCTTATGCGCGCCTGGGCCGCCATGCCGACGCCTTGCCGGCCTTTGAGAAAGCCGTTGCACTCAAGGGTGACGACCCGCGTTTGCTGTCCGACCTGGCCGACACGCTGGCAGTGCAAAACGGCCGCGATCTGGCCGGTCGACCCACCGAGCTGGTGCTGCGTGCGCTGAAGATCGACCCCGACAACGGCAAGGCACTGGCGCTGGCCGGCACCGCCGCGTTCAACGCCAACGACTATGCCGGCGCCGTGCGCCACTGGGAGCACCTGGCCAAGATCTCGCCGGCCGACAGCGGCTTCATGCAGCAACTGCAAGGCAGCATCACCGAGGCCCGCAAGCGCGCCGGCCTGCCAGCAGATGCGCCGGCTGCGGGCGCGGTGATGTCGCAGGCCGCCGCGCCGGTGGCTGCCAGCCCGGCCGCCAAGCCCGTGGCAGCGGCCGACGGCGCAGTGTTGCGCGGCAGCGTCCGGTTGGCACCGGCGCTGGCCAAGCAAGCCGCGCCCACCGACACGGTGTTCATCTTCGCCCGCGCCGCCGAAGGCTCGCGCATGCCCTTGGCCATACTGCGCCATCAGGTGAAGGATTTGCCGCTGGACTTTCAGCTCGACGACAGCAGCGCGATGACGCCGGCCAGCCGGCTGTCGGCCGTCCCCAAGGTGATCGTCAGCGTGCGTATCAGCAAGTCGGGCCAGGCCACGCCCAGCGCCGGTGACCTGATGGGTGAGTCAGGCCCGGTGGCCAATACCGCCAGTGGCGTGCGCATCGAGATCGCCGAGGTCGTCAAGAACTGACGTTGCCGGCCCGCGCAGGGCACCGAATCCCTTTCGACTGGCGCACAGTGCTTCGCCCGGCGGCCGCCCGTTGCGGCGACGGGTCTGCACATGGCAAGCGCCGGCTGATCGTTGGGGCGAACCGGCTGCGCGCTTCAGCGCTTGACGGGGATGACGGTCGCACGGTCCACCGCCACCGCCGTAACCGAGTTCTGCGGCGATCCTTCGATCAGCCTGTCGGCGTAGGTGAGGTAGACCAGGGTGTTGCGGCGCTTGTCGACCATATAAACGATGCGCAAGCGCTTGAAGACCAGGCTGATGCGCTGGTTGAACACTTCTTCCTGCTCAGGCAGCGGCTGCTTGAACGTGATGGGACCGACCTGGCGGCAGGCGATCAACGCGTCGGATTAGTCCTCGGCCAGGCCAAGCGCGCCGCTGATACCGCCAGATTTGGCACGCGAGGCATAGCAGGTCGCGCCACCGACGCGGGGGTCGTCAAAGGCGTCGACGACGATCTTGTGATTGGGGCCGATGAACTTGAAGACGGTGTCGACCGAGCCTATGGGTTCGGCATGCAGTGCAGCAGCCGATGTGAGTAGCAGAATGAAAAGAGCTTGCGCATGGGGGATCCTGGATCAAGTCAGTGCGGGGATTGTCGGGCGCTGCAGCAAGGCGGCGTCAGCCGCCGGGCGGGGTTCAGGTTAGCGTGACCAGGCGCTCATAACCGCTGCGGCTGACGGGCACACGCTGGCCGCTGCGCAGCCGCGCGGCATGGCCGTCGCTGCCATGCTTCTCGATCAACTGGAGCTGGGCCAGGATGATGATGAACGAGCGGTGGACGCGCAGGAAATGCCTGTCGTCGAGCAAGGCCTCGATCTCTGACAGGCGCTGGCGCTTGAGGTAGCACTTGCCCTCGCTGTACACGGCCAGGTAATCGCCCTGAGACTCGATGCAATCGATCTTGTCGACGGGGATCACATGCACCTGCTCGCGGTCGCGGATCAGCACGCGCGCCAGCGGGCCGCTTTGGCCGGCCACCAAGGCGACCAGCGCCGAGCCTCGCGCCGCGGCGTCTTGAAGCGGGGTAGCAGGGCTCAGCAGGCTGCGCGCACGCGCCAGCGCATCATCGAAGCGGGCCCTGGAAAAAGGCTTGAGCAGGTAATCGACCGCGTGCAACTCGAAGGCCTGGATCGCATGCTGGTCATGCGCCGTGGTGAAGATCACCCCCTGACGCAAGCCGCTGGCCTCGAGCACTTCCAGCCCATTCAGTCTGGGCATCTGTATATCCAGAAAGACCAGACCGGGTGTCAGCGCGGCTATCTGCTTGACCGCCTCCAAGCCGTTGTCGCATTCACCGACGATCACGATGTCGCCATGCGGGGCCAGGAACTCGCTTATCAACAGCCGCGCCAGCGGCTCGTCGTCGACGATCAGGGCTTTCAGCGGCCGGGGGACGGTCTGCATGGGTCTCATGTCCTCTTTGGCGGCGCATGGGGCAAGGTCATCTCGACCTCGAAGCGACCGCCCTCGTGGCGCGTGCTGATGCGCGCCTGGTCAGCGTAAATGGCGGTCAGGCGCTGGCGGATGTTCTGCAGGCCCAGGCCCTGGCCGCGCTCGTGCGGGGCATCGGCGGCCACCGGGTTGCTCACCGACAGATGCAGCCAGCCCGCACGCAGCACTGCGGCCACCGCAATCGTGCCACCTTCGTCGAGCGAGCGAATGCCATGCTTGATGGCGTTTTCGAGCAGCGGCTGCAGGATCATCGGCGGCAGCAGCGCGCTGGCTGCCGAGGCCGGGCAGGCAGAGGCGTCGTCAGCCTCGGGGACATCAGGCCACAGCAGACGCAGCTTGTCGCCAAAACGGCGCTGCTCGATGGCGACAAAGTGCCTGCACAGCGCCAACTCATCGGCCAGCGGCACGCGATCGCGCTCCGACAGCGCCAGCGTGCGGCGAAAGAACTGCGCCAGGTCGATCGCCATCTCGCGCGCCTGGGCGGGGTCCAGCGTGGTCAATGCGCTGATCGAGTTCAGGCTGTTGAACAGGAAGTGCGGGTCGATCTGCATGCGCAGCAAACGCAACTCGGCGTCACGCGCCAGCACGCGTGACTCGGCCTCACGCGCCGAGGTTTCGCGCACGGTCTCAAAGGCCACCAGCACGTCATGCGCCAGCACCGACAGCAGATAAAGCCCGCAGCCCGCCGCGAAAAACAGCATCCAGGCCCGCGCGTTCATCGCCACCAGCGGCGCGCCCCCATCGGCCAGGCGCCAGACGCCGTTCAAAACCAAACCCAAGGCCAGCCAGGCCGCGCCCGAGATCAACGACGCGGCGCCGAACACGGCAACAGCCGCCGGCCAGCGGCGCTGCGCCAGCGGCTGGCTGCGGCACAGGTAATAGGCCGACAACGCAACGAAGGCGTAAACCAGGCACAGCGGCGCGGTGAAGGCCAGGGCAGCGCCAAAACGCGCCGGGGTCGGCGTCGCGCCAAGGGACGCTGTCGTCAGCATCTGCATCAGGCCGGCCAGGCCAACGGCCACCAGCAGCCACAGCGCGAGGTAGGCGACGAGTCGGCGCGGACGCGCGAGCAAGGGGTGCATGTGGCGTCGGGCGGCGTCAGGACGGCTTCAGTTGCGGATCTCGACGCCGCCCATGATCGCGTAGCCCTCGATGCGCAGCCGCTTGGCCGGGTTCATCGGCGGCACGCTCTTGTCGTCCACGCCGCCCAACAGCGCCACCGCGTTGACCTGCACCGACCAGTCCAGCGGCACCTTGATCGTGATGCCACCCCACATCGCCAAGACGTTGAGAACGGCGTCGGTTTCTATCGAGGCCTGGCGCAGGTCGATCTCGACACCGGCCATGAAGGCGTCGACCTCGCCGCCGCGAAAGGCTTGCGAATCGTTCCTGATCACGCTGCCGCTGAGCACTCCGGTCGCATGCAGGGTCGCGTCGCGGCTTTGGCGGGGCGCACTGGCCAAGCCCGGCATGGCGTCGGAGCCCGAACTCTGGGAATCACCCGCCGAACTGGGCCGCAGGCCCTTGAACAGCACCAGCAGGCCTGCGCCGATCAGCAGCGCGGGCCACCAGTCGCGCAGTTGAAAGTTCATGAACCCGAGCTTGGACAGCGTCATCAAGGTGCCGACGACGATCAGCCCCAGCGCCAGGATGCGGCTGCCGCCTGAACGCGGGTCCTGCCGCCGCTGCAGCCACTGCAGCACGCCCGCCACCACCAGTGCCAGCGGCCACAGCGAACCCAGCAGGCGCAGCTCGAACAGATTGAGCTTGTCCAGCAGGGCCAGCACGCCGATCAGGATCACGACCAGGCCGATGACGATGCGCGTGCTGCCGCGCCGCGATAACGGGCTGCTCATGACGGCTGCTGCACGCGTTGTCCGCACTGCTCGGCAGACTGGCGATCAATGACCCCGCGGGCCAGCAGTTCAGCCATCGCCAGCGGCAGATCGGCCTTGGCGATGCCACCCTGGTAGCGCGCGAGCGCGCCAACACCGATCAAGGCGCCGCCCCAGCTGATGTGTTGCGCCAGGCGCTTGCGGGGGCTGCCGGACTCGCGGGATGGGACTCTGAGGGAATGCGGGCTCATGAAGGC
>JBBQJN010000005.1:0-29814 GCA_038325945.1 Burkholderiales bacterium
GATCGAGGTCTGGCGTCAAGGCCAGGCGCGCAAGCTCAGCGCCCAGTTGGCCGATGCCAGCGACAAGGCCGTGGCGGTGGCCGACAAGACCGACGCGGCCGCCAAGGGGCGCTTGGGCCTGGCGCTGCGGCCGCTGCAGCCGCAGGAGAAACGCGAGTCCGGCGTGGCCGGCGGGCTGGTGATCGAGCAGGTCAGCGGTGCTGCCGCCCGCGCCGGGGTGCTGGCCGGCGACCTGCTGATGGCGGTGAACGGCCAGCCAGTGACCGGCATCGAGCAGGTGCGCGCAGCAGTGGCCCAGGCCGACAAGTCGGTGGCGCTGTTGATCCAGCGCGACGGCCAGCAGATCTTTGTGCCGGTGCGGCTGGGCTGACGGCCGCAGGCGGCGGCGGCCGAACCGGCCGCGCCGAGGTCAGGCACGCCGACCAGCACGCGCACCTGAGGCGGCGTTGGCATGCGGTGGCGGGGTCATGCATGCAGCCCAGCTTTGCCCGCCCGCCCGCACGACAGGCCAAGGTGCCCGGGTCTTGCGGATGAAAACTGGGCGCTGCGTGTAGCCAGCGAGACGCGGGCAGATCGCAGCGGCGGCTGCGGGCCTCGTCGTCAGCGGGCGCTGCGGCGTACCCGGACCGAACCCGCGGCCGACGATGTGGCGGCACGCGCGCGTTGCCGCTCGTAACGGTGGCGGTCTATGCCGTGGCGCTTGAGCAATCGCCCCAGCGTGCGGCGTTCTTTGCCAGCCAGGCGCGCGGCCTGGGTCACGTTGCCGGTGGCGGCGGCCATCAGCGCCAGCAGGTAGTCCTGCTCAAACCGGCTCATCGCCTGGTTGCGCGCATCGTTGAAGGGCAGCGTGAGCTTGACCGTCGGCGGTGGCTCACTGGCCACGGCGGCGGCGATGCCAGCCGGCACCAGGTTCAGGCAGGCGCCGTCCGACATGCACAGCGCACGCTGGATCAGGTTGTTCAACTCGCGCACATTGCCCGGCCAGGCATAAGCGGCGATCCAACGGCGGCTGGCATCGTCCAGCGGACGTTGCGCCAGGCCGTAGTGGCGCGCCTCGCGCGCTATGAAGTGCTCGGCCAGCAACTGCGGGTCTCCCGGACGCTCGCGCAGCGGCGGCATCTCCAGTGCCAGCACGTTGAGCCGGTAGGCCAGGTCATCGCGGAACTCGCCGCTGCGGATCAGCCCGGTCAGGCGCGGGCTGGCCGCAGCGATGATGCGCACGTCGCAGGGCGTCTCGCGGGTGCCGCCCACCGGGCGGATCGCGCGCTCCTGCAGGAAGCGCAACAACGAGATCTGAGCGCGCGCGGTCAGGGCATCGATCTCGTCCAGGAAAAGCGTGCCGTGCTGCGCCGCGCTGGCCAGTCCGGTGCGCGCGCGGCTGGCACCGGTATAAGCGCCACGCTCGCAGCCGAACAACTCGCTCTCGACCAGCGTCTCGGGCAATGCGCCGCAGTTCAGCGCCACGAAGGGCGCATCGCGACGCGCCGACAGGTAGTGGATGGCCCGCGCCGCCAGCTCCTTGCCGGTGCCTGTTTCGCCCTGCAACAGCGCCGACGCGTCGAAGCGTGCGATGCGGCGTATTGCGTCCAGCGCGGCGTTGAACAAGGGCGCGCGGCCGATCAGGTTGGGGACGTCGTCGAGGTTGGTGCTGGGCATGATGACGCTCCGGACGCTCGGTTCCCATACTCGGTGCCTGCCGCGCATGCCGCAACCCTGTAGGGTAGGGGAGCGTGGTTACCAAAGGTAGCGGGGTGGTGCTCCTGTTCAGTTCAGGCAGGGGGTGGGTCGGCGCTGACCCACCTGCGCCCGCCATCGCGGGTCGACGGCGACCCGCAATCGCCGCCATCGCGCCGCATTTCCCTGCGAATCAAGCCCTTGCACGCCTAGGAGCCTGGCATGGAATTCGCTTTCATTGGTCTCACATGTGCGGAGACCTGTCTTGCCCGATAACCCTGCTCGCCGACGAGATCGCGCTGCGAACGCTGTCGAGCAATACCTGGCCACGCACCCGGCCGCGGCGGACGGTGTGCATGGCATCGCGCAGTGGTGGTTGCCCGCGTTTGGGGTCGACCTGCCGGAATCGGTGGTTGCCGAGGCGCTGCAAGACCTTCTCAGCCGCGGCCGCATATCCTGCGAGACCCCGCCCGGCGGCGACCCGATCTGGCGCGCTGCTGTGCGCCAGGCCTAGCTAATCCCGATAGCCGCCATGAGCGACTTCACCGCGATCGCCGGCGTCACCAGCACGCTGCGCGCGCTGATCGAGCAGCAGGTGCCGAGCATCGCCGTCGACGAATTGCATGCGCCGGACGAGATCGGCAACCCCAACGCGCCGTTGATCGCGATCTACCTGTACCGCGTGGAGTCACACCCGTTCAGCGCCAACCTCGACTGGCGCGCCAGCGGCGCCTCGCAGATCACGCAGCCGCCGTTCGGGCTGATCCTGCACTACCTGCTCACACCCTACGGTCCGAACCAGTTGGAGGTGCAGCGCACGCTGGGCGAACTGATGCGCTGCTTCAACGAAGTGCCGGTGCTGCGCGACGGCGACCCGCTGCTGGCACCGGTGCTGGTCGGCATGACCGAGGAGTTGCGCATCGTGCCGCGCACCCTGGCGCTGTCGGACATGCTCGACCTCTGGGGCGCCTTCGACGACACACCTTACCGGCTGTGCGCCACTTACGAGGTCTCTGCGGTGCTGATCGACCGCCGCGGCACACGCAGCGTGCAGCGGGTGCAAGAACGTGTGCTTGATGTCGGGACGCTGAGATGAGCAGCCCTCGCAGCCCACAGCGCGCAGCGGCAGTGGCAGCGGCAGCGGCAGCGGCGCATTGGACCGAGCAGTTGCTGGCGGAACTTGAACAGCGCATTGCGCGCGAGCTCACCGCGCTGCGCGAAGCCGGCGTCGACCCGGCGCTGCAGGGCCTGGTCGTCACCGACCAGGAGGTGGCCAGCCTGATGCAGCGGCTGCGCGCTGCCGACACCGGCCCCGCAGCCGGCAGCCTGCTGGCGCGGGTGTCGGCCCTGCCCGGCGCTGAGGTCGTGCTGGCGCTGGTGCGGCGCTTCGCGCTCGGCCCCTTCGAGGCCGATACCTTGCTGGCCTGCCTGGCGAGCGAGATCGACCGCCGCTTCGAGCGCCTGTTTGCCTACCTCAACGACGACCTCACGCGTGGCCGCGCCACGCCGGCCTTGCTGCAACGCCTGCTTGCGCCGGGCGAGTCGCGGCTGGTGGTGCTGGCCGCGCTGTCCGGCGATGCGCCGCTGCAACGTTTCGGCCTGCTTCAGCCCGAACCGGGCGAGATGCTGCGCCTGGCCGATGGCACGGCGCGCTGGCTGCTCGGCCGGCCGGGTGTCGACAGCCGATTGGCGCGCTTCATCGACGATGCCGACCATGCGCCGCTGGCGCCCGCGCTGTGGCAGCGCCGGCCACAGGCGGCCTTGCTGCGCGACTGGGCGGCGGCGCGGCGTCCCGGTGCGGCGCGATTGCTGCACCTTTATGGTCGCAGTGGCAGCGGCCGGCGCCAGCTGGTGGCCGACGCTTGCGCCGCCGCCGGCCGCGGCTTGCTGGCGCTGGACGGCGCCAAGCTGCGCCGCGCTGCGGGCGATGTCGAGGCGCTGCTGGTGGCCGCGCTGCGCGATGCACACGCCGCCGACGCGGTGCTGATGCTGCAGCACCTGGACGCCTTCGCCGACGACGGCGACCGCGAATCGCTGTTGCGCGGCGTGCTGCAACCCTGGCTGCGCGCGCTGGGCGGCTGCCTGGTGCTGGCCAGCGAGGACGAGATGCCGGTGCAGGCCTGGTTCCCGGCCGCCGAGGTCAGCGAGCTGCAACTGCCGTTGCCCGGGCTGGCCGAGCGCGAAGCCGATTGGGCCTGCGCCCTGGAGGCGGCCGCGGTGCCCGGGCGTGCCGCGCTTGCGGCGCCGCTGGCGGCCAAGTTCCGCACCACCGCCGGAGAGGTGGCCGGCGCGGTGCAGCAGGCCCTGCAGACGGCACGCGGCGCCGGTGCCGCGCGCAGTGCCGCGGCCTGGTCGGCCCGGCTGCATGCGGCTGCGGCACGCGCCACCGCGCCGCGACTGCACCAGCTGGCCGAGGCCATGCCAACCCGCCATGCACTCGACGATCTGGTGCTGCCTGCCGACCGCATGGAGATGCTGCACGACCTGGTGCGCCGCGTGCGCCACCGCCGCCGCGTGCTGGAGGACTGGGGCTTCGACACCGTGTCGGCGCGCGGCTGCGGCTTAGTGGCACTGTTTCACGGCGCCAGCGGCACCGGCAAGACCATGGCCGTGGACGCGATCGCCCACACGCTGCAGATGCAGCTGTTCCGCATCGACCTGGCCGGCGTGGTCAGCAAGTACATCGGCGAGACCGAGAAGAACCTGCGCAGCATCTTTGACGAGGCCGAACGCGCCGACGCAGTGCTGTTCTTCGACGAGGCCGACGCGCTGTTCGGCAAGCGCAGCGAGGTCAAGGACGCGCACGACCGCTACGCCAACATCGAGATCAACTACCTGCTGCAGCGCATCGAGTCTTTCGACGGCATCGCGGTGCTGGCCACCAACAAGCGCAGCCACCTTGACGAGGCCTTCCAGCGCCGCATCCACGTGGCGCTGGAGTTCCCGCTGCCGCGCCAGCCCGAGCGCCTGCAGCTGTGGCGGCGCAGTTTCCCCGCCGCGGCGCCGCTGGCGCGCGACATCGACTGGGCGCTGCTGGCACGCAGCTTCGAACTGACCGGCGGCGTGATCCGCAATGCGGCACTCGGCGCCGCCTACCTGGCCGCCGAAGCCGGCGGCCAGATCGGCAACGCCGAGCTCGCCAACGCGCTGCGCACCGAACTGCACAAGGCCGGCCGCCGCGTGCAGGACAGCGAGTTCGGCACGCTCGCCACGCACCTGACACCACGCGACCGCGCTGCGGCACTGACGGAGGACTGAACGATGGCCTGCCGACTGCTGAACCTGCACCACAGCGCGCTGCGCATCGACCTGCGCGGCGGCGGCCACCTGGTGCTGGCACCGGGCGCGCGCAGCGCCGTGCTGCACGAAGAATGGCTGTACGACAACCACCACCTCGCCGGCTGGGAACGTGCCGGCTGGCTGCGGCGCCTGCCGGCGCGGCTGGCGGATGACGTCGCAGCGGCGCCCGAGCCCGCGGCGGCCGCCGCGCGCGAGCCGGCCGCAGCGGCAAAGCCCAAGGCGGCAGCCGCCGCTCCCACCCCAGCGCGCAAGTCCGCGCCAAAGCGTCGCCAAGCGCGACAGGAGTCCCGACATGGCTGAGTACCTGCACCCCGGCGTCTACGTCGAAGAGCACAGCAGCGGCGTGCGCCCGATCGAGGGCGTGGGCACCTCCACCGCGGGCTTCGTGGGCATCACCGCCAAGGGCGTGCCGAACAAGGCCACCTTCATCACCACCTGGCGGGCCTTCGTCAGCAAGTACGGCGATGTCTCGCGCGACGGCCCCTACCTGCCCTATGCGGTGGAGCAGTTCTTCGCCAACGGCGGCAAGCGCTGCTGGGTGGTGCGTGCGCTGTCCGACGCCTCGGCCACCACCGCTGGCTTCGACCTGGCCACGCGTGAGACCGCCGGCCCGCCGCGCAATGCGCTGCGCATCGACGCCAAGGGCGCCGGCGCCTGGGGCGACAGCGTCAGCGTGCGCGTCGAGGACGGCGCGTTGAACCCGACCCGCGAGTTCCGCCTGGTGGTGCTCAACGAGGGCGTGCCGGTCGAGGTCTTCGATGACCTGTCGATGAACCCGGCGGCGCTGAACTATGTCGAGACCGCGGTCAACGACGGCTCCGAATACATCAGCGTGCGCGACCTGGCGCCGGCCACCGAGCTGGCCGTCGGCGCCGCAGTCCATGCCAGCCGCGTCAGCACCGCCGCCATCGCCGACCCGGTCGCCTTTGGCGCCGCCGACGACATCACCGCCGGGCTGCTCGACGGCCGCAGCGCCACCGTCGCGTTGACGCCGATCACCACCCCCGCCGGCCTGGTCTCGGCGCTGAACAACGCCTGGGCCGCGTTCAACCTCACCGCGTTCATCACCGACGCTGCCGACCCTGCCGGCGCCGGCCGGCTGCGCGTGCGCCACAACGTCGCCGGCTACGACAGCTCGCTGGTCATCGCGCTGACCGGCGCCGCTCCGCTGGCGGGCATGGCCGGCTTTGCGCAGGGCGCTGGCGCGGCCACCGGGGCGATGCTGATCAGCGACGCGGCGGCCACCATCACCGTGCCGGCGGGCCCGGCCAACGTGCTCAGCATCACACATCGCGGCGACGCTCTGCCCAACATCACGCTCACCGCCGGCGTGCGTGCGGTCGATCTGGTGCTGGCCGAGATCAACGCCGCGCTGGCGCTGCCGGCGATGCGCGGCCTGCTGCGCGCGGCGCTGCTCGGCCAACGCATCCTGATCGCCGCCACCAACACCGGCAGCGCCGACAACTTGTTGGCCATCGCGGGCGGCGCCGCTGCGGCGTTCGGCTTCACGCGCATCGACGGCGCGGCGCAGGGCGCCGGCGTGGCAGGCTTCGGCCGCTCCGAGCCGGCCTTCGTGCAGAGCGACCTGGGACCGTTCACGCTGGAGGAGAACGCCAACCTGGCTATCGTCGTCAACAACGGCGCGCTCGGCGTCAACCTGGCGCCCATCGTCGTCAACTTCACCACTGGCGCCGCCTTCCCCAACCTGCAGCAAGTCAGCGCGGCGCAGTTGGTCGCAGCGATCAACGCCGTTGCGGCGGGCAACTTCAACGCCGCCGAAGTCAACGGCCGCGTCGTCGTCAGCCAATCGCGGCGCGGCCCGCTCTGGCGGCTGCAGCTCAGGGACGGCCTGCACAGCCCCAACATCCGACTCAAGTTCGATACCGCCTCGCAGAGCGGCTTTGCCGACGGCAACGCCGCGGCGCCGGCCTTCCGCCCGGCCTTCAACCTGGTTTCCGGCGCCAACGAGCCGCGCAGCCTGGCCGGCGGCGACGACGGCAGCCCGGTGAGCAACTTCGACCTGCTCGGCACGGCAGACCGCAAGACCGGCCTGCACGCGCTGGATGACGTGCCCGAGGTCAACTTCATCGCCATCCCCGGCGCCAGCGACCCGGCCGTGGTCGGCGCTGCGGCCGGCTACTGCGAGATCCGCGGCGACTGCTTCTTCATCGCCGACGCCCCCGGCCAGCGCACCCGCGACACGCCGCTGACCGAGCCGGTGCATGCGCTGGACTACATGCGCAACCGCGTCAGCCCGAAAAATGGCTACGCCGCGCTGTACTACCCCTGGGTGCAGATCGCCGACCGGGCGGGTGCCGGGCGCAACCCGCGCCGCATGGTGCCGCCCTCGGGTTTCATCGCCGGGCTGTATGCGCGCATCGACAACCAGCGCGGCGTCTGGAAGGCGCCGGCGGGCACCGAGACCGGGCTGGTCGGCGCGATCGGGCTGGAGTACTCGGTCACCGACGCCGAGCAGGACATCCTGAACCCGGTCGGCGTGAACTGCGTGCGCCGCTTCGCCGACAGCGGCATCGTGGTCTGGGGCGCACGCACTTTCGCCGCCCAGTCCGACGCCGAGAAACGCTATGTGCCGGTGCGCCGCTACACGCTGTACCTGAAATCCAGTATCTACCGCGGCACGCAGTGGGCGGTGTTCGAGCCCAACGACCTGCCGCTGTGGGAGCAGCTCAAGGCCAACATCGACGACTTCATGATGGGCGAGTTCCGCAAGGGTGCGCTCGCCGGCGCCACGCCCAAGGACGCCTTCAGCGTCCAGTGCGACGCCGAACTGAACCCGCCGTCGGAAGTCTCGGCCGGGCGCGTGAACATGGAGATCGCGTTTGCGCCACTGGTGCCAGCCGAGTTTGTGATCATCCGCATCAGCCAGAAGTCGCAGCGCCCGCAGGGTTGAGGCAACAACACCATGCCCGCGCGCGCCTCGTCCTTCGACCCCTACCGCACCTACAAATTCAGGGTGCGGCTGGATGGTGCGATCGTGGCCGGTTTGACCAAGGTGTCGTCGCTGGGTCGCACGGTCCAGGGCAACGAGGTCAAGGAGGCGGGCGACTTGTTCGGCCCGCGCTACATGCCCGGCGCGCTGAGTTTCGACGAGGTGACGATGGACCAGGGCTGGAGCGCCGACGACCGCTTCGAGCGCTGGGCCAACGAGGTACTGCAGTTGCTGTCAGACCCGGCGTCGGCCCGGCAGTTCAAGCGCACCGTCTTCATCGACGTCTTCGACCTCCAGGCCACACCGGCCAGCCTGACCGGCGGCAGTGCGCTGACCAGCTACAAGCTGCACCGCGCCTGGGTTTCGAAGTACGTCGCCCTGCCCGAACTCGATGCCGCAATGGGCGGCATCGGCATCCGCAGCATCAGCCTTCGCCACGAAGGCTGGGAACGCATCTGAGCCTAACCAGGAGCCCGCCATGCCGGCACGCGCCTCTCAATTCGACCCTCTGCGGAAGTTTAAATTCCGCATCAAGATCAATGGCCTGATGGTGGCCGGGGTCACCAAGTGCTCGGCCATCACGGTCAGCGTCGAGTCCAAGGAGTTCCGCAGCGGCGAGATGGACAGCTTCAAGCAGAAGCTGCCCGGCATGGTCAGCTTCGAGCCGATCACGCTCGAGCAGGGCGTGACCAACGACAAGACCTTCGAGCTCTGGGCCACCGCGATGTCGAACTACCTGGGCAACCAGGGTGCCGACGCGCAGAAGACGCCGGAGGACTTCCGCAAGGAGGTCGACATCGAGATCTACAACCTGAACAACGAGAAGGTCAAGGCCTACCGCGTGTTCCAGGCCTGGATCTCCAAGTACACCGCGGTGCCCGATCTCGACGCGAATTCGGGTGACTTCATGATCCAGACTCTGGTGCTCGAGCACGAGGGTGTGCAGGTGCTGCAGTAGGCGCGCCATGGGCATGATGGAGCCGCTGTCCGCCAAACCGGTGATGCTCGCGCTGGGCCCGGCCGCCGACGGCCGCCGGCTGCGCTTGCCCACCGGTTGGCGCGGCGCCGACGGCGCGCTGCAGCATGGCCTGCGTGTGCGCGAACTCTGCGGCGCCGACGAGGAACTGCTGTTCCAGCGCGCCGACACCGGCGGCGCAGCACGCATCACGGCGCTGCTGGCGCGCGTCATCGAGGCCGCCGACGGCCTGGACCACGCGCCCGACGAGGCCTTTGCCGCCGCGCTGAGCATTGGCGACCGCGACTGCCTGTTGCTGCGCCTGCGCCAGATCGACCTCGGCGACGCCGTGCACCAGGTGCTGCGCTGCCCGCATTGCGCCGGCAAGGCCGACATCGACTTCCTGATCAGTGAGCTGCCGCTGCGCGGCGACAACGTTGATGATCAGGACGGCCTGCAGCGGCGCGTCGACCTGGGCGATTGCCAGGTGCTGCTGCGCCTGCCCGACGGCGCCGACCAGGCGGCGGTCGAAGCGCTTGCGCTGGCCAACCCGGCGGCGGCCAACACGCGCTTGTTCGCGCGCATCCTGCTCGACGTCGACGGCCAAGGCGGGCTCGACGAACCCGCGCTGCGCGACTGGCCGCTGGCCCGCCGCAACCGGCTGGCGGCCTGGCTGGCGCTGTCGCTACCCGGCCCCGACCTGATGCTCGACCTGGCCTGCCCGCATTGCCAGTCCGACATCAGCTACGCCTTCGACATCCACAGTTTTTTTTTGCCGAGCGCATGAGCAGCCTTGACCGCCTCTACCAGGAAGTGCATGTGCTGGCGCTGCACTACCACTGGTCCGAGCGCAGCATCCTGGCGCTGCCGGCGGCCAAGCGCCAGCGTTACCTGGCGCTGCTGGCCCGGCAGTTCGGCGCGCGCGACGAGGGCTCGCCGTGAGCGAAAGCTACGCCCTGGCCCGTCGCGGCCTGCCACTGCCCGGCCAGACGCCAGTGCAGCCGAGGGCGTCCTGGCTGCCCGCCGCCGTGCGCGGCCAAGCCACCGCCACCGCGCTGCGCCGCGAGACGCCGCCGCTGCCGGACTGGCCGTCGCCTGCAAGCGGCGAAGAGGACGCACAGGTGGCTGCCGCGCCGCTGCCCGAGGACGACGAATCCAAACTCGCCGCGCCGCCGATGGCCTCGACGGTTGCCGTGTCGGGCCCGCGCAGCGTCGCCGTTTATGCGGCAGCGCCGGCTGGCGCTGCCGCAGAGGTCGGCCCCGGCCCGCTGCGCGCGGGCGCACGGCCTGCACCAACGGTCGCACAGGCAGTGCCGGCGCCAGGCGCGACGCCGCGACAGGATTTGTCTGGCCAGGCGCGCGCCAGCGCGGCCGCAACGACATCGCCGACGGCATCGGCGCGCCTGTCGGCCGCGGCCCTGCCCGCAGCGGCTGCGCTGAGACACGACGACGCAGCCGCCGCGCCGGTGTCGCCGGCGCCGACCCAGCGCCGGCCGATCCAGGCCAGGATGTGGCAAGCGGCAGCGCCGGGTGAGCCGAGTGAGCCGGGTGGGCCGGGTGGGCCGGCTGCGTCGGACTCACCGGCCGCGCGGGCAGCGCCACTGCCAGCGCCATCAACTGCGCCGAACTCGCCAGCGCACGAGGCAGCGCTTGCGTCGGCGGCGGCCTACGTAGCGCCCGGCTCGGCGACGGCGCCGACCGGGCACCCAGCCCGCCGCAACGCCGCGCTGGACAGCCTGCTGGATCGGCCGCTGGATCGGCAGCCCGCACGGCGGCCGGCCGAGCCGCTACCGCCAACCGGTGGCGCCACGCTGGGCTTGCAGCCCGCCGTGGCCGCCGCAGTGCCGGCACGCGCCGATCTGGAGGCGCTGTTGGCGCCGCCACGCTCGGCCGCGCCACGCGGCGTGTTGATCGACCGCGTCCAGGTCACGCTGGTCTCGGCACCGCCACCGGCAACGGCACCGGCGCAGGCCGCCGTCGTCGCAGCGGTGGCGCCACTGCCGGCCAGAGCGCCGGCCCAACGCAGCTTCCGCAACCCCTGGGCCTCGTCCCAGCTGAGGCGGGATTGATCACCATGGCCCTGGCCACCCGCATCGACCCCTGGCTCGCCGAGCGTGCCGCGCGCGCCGCCGCCGTGGCCGCAGCACGGCTGGTGCGCGACGCTTTCATCGTCGCCCAGTTCCCGCTGCTGCAATCACGCTTCGAGTCGCTGCTGCGCGCCGCGCTGGGCCAACACTCGGCATTCGCGCTGGTGGTCACGCCGCTGAACCTGCTGGTCAGCGGCCGCAGCTTCGCCAGCCTGGCCTGCAGCGTGCATCGCGTCAGCGCCAGCCTCAGCGGCATGCCGCAGACTGTGAGCTTCAGCCCGGCACTGGACTTCCGCGAAGTGGACCAATTCGGCCTGATCGAGTGCAGCCTGGATTTCGACTTTTCGCCGCGTCGCGCCGATGCCGGGGCCCAGGCGCTGGTGGCCCGCGGCGTACAGCTGCGCGGCAGCAGCGTAGCCAGCCTGCTGGTGCAGGGCGGCGGCGCCTGGCGCGAACTGACGGCCGACGACCTGGAAGAAGCCTTCGCCAGCTTCTGGCTGCGGCCATGAGTGCGCCGGGCCGCTGCCAAGCGCGCATCCCGCAGCGCTTTGCGCGCAGGGTAGTCCAGTGAACACGCGCGCCACGCCCATGCCCGCGCTGCAAGTGCACAAGCTGCAACTGCGTTGCACCGAGCCGCTGTCGACGCCGCAGGCCCAGGCACTGGGCCAGGCCTTCGGCATCGAGCTCGAGCGCGCGCTGGCCGGGCGCCTGAGCGGCCCGCTGACGCTGAACGAGCTGGTGCTCGACCTGGGCCGCATACCTCGCGCCGCCCAGCCGCAGCAGCTGCGCCGCGCCGCACTGTCGGTGGCGCAGCGCATCCTCAACCGCTTGCCGGAGTAGCGCCGCATGCCCGACTTCGTGCTCCGACCCGACGTGCTGCGCGGCGCCTTCATCGAGTACGGGCTGTCGCTGCCGCCGCTGCTGTTTGCCTTCCAGTTCAACCCGGAGACGCTGACCCGCAGCCGCACCGCCAGCTACACCCCGGCCGGTGCCGAGGGCAGCGGCGCCGGCTGTCGCGAGGGCAACGAGGCCCAGCAGCGCAGCTGTCTGGCGCAGGTCCAGGTCAGCGAGGAATCGATCAGCCTGACGCTGCAACTCGACGCCACCGACGACCTCAACGACGGCGCCGGCGTCACCAGCCAGTTCGGCATCGGGCCGCAACTGTCGGTGCTGGAGCTGATGATCTACCCGAAGACCGACCAGCTGTTCGGCTTCCCGATCGGCAACCTGCTCGGCGGCACCGACCAGTTCGGCGCAGCCCAGGCCAAGGCGGTGCCCATCCTGCTGTTCGTCTGGGGCAGAAAGCGGGTGCTGCCGGTGGTGATGACCAGCCTGCAGATCACCGAGCAAGAGTATTTCCCCGACCTCAACCCCAAGCGCGCCCAGGCCGCCGTGCAGCTCAAGGTGCTTGAGGGCTTCAACCCGCCCTACCTGTACTCGCATGGCTGGCGCACCGCGCTGGCGGCGATGAACCTGGCCAACATCGGAGACTTCGCCAATGTTCTTTGAAGGCTCCCGCTACCGCCGCGTGGCCGACGCCGCTTTTGTCGACGGCCTGGGCCAGGCGGTCACGCTCAAGGCTCTGCGCGAGCCGCTGGCCACCGAGGCGGCGCTGGTCTACCAGGTGCGCGAAGGCGACCGGCTGGACTTGCTGGCCTGGCGCTTCTTCAGGGACTCGCGCAAGTGGTGGCTGATCGCCGACGCCAACCCCGATGTGCTGGACCCGGCCGACCTGTTGGTGCCCGGCCGCAGCATCGTCATCCCGCGCGACCGCAACCCCTGAAACGCCGCCATGCCCGCCCTGCCCGCCGCCGCCGACCGCACTTTCAGCTGCACGCTGAAGGTCAACGGCGAGGTCGACCCGTCGATGCTGAACTGCATCAAGTCGCTGACCGTCGACGAGGACCTTGAGGTCGGCAGCTCATGCGCGGTCGAGCTCGAGGCCTGCCGCAACGACGACGGCAGCTGGCCCTACCTGGACGACCCCAACCTGCAGGTCTGGAACCGGCTCACCGTGCTGGCCGCCTTCGCCCAGCAGACCGAGGTGGTGTTCGACGGCTACATCTCGCATGTCAACTGCCGCAGCAACGAGCAGCAGGCCAACATGAACGTCGAGTTGCGCGCGGTCGACGCCTCGTATCAGATGAACCAGGAGGACAAGTCGCGCATCTGGCGCGCACTGCACTACGAAGACATCGCGCGCGAGGTGATTGCCGTCTACGGCTTCAAGCCCTTCATCGCCGACCCGCCGGCCGGCGCCGAGGCCCCGGCCCAGACCGCGCAGCGCGGCAGCGACCACCGCTTCCTGCGGGAGCTGGCACGCCGGCGCGGCTACGAGTTCCACGTGCTCGGCGGCAATGCCTATTTCCGGCCGCGCGACCTGGCCAGCGCACCGCAGAAGCTGATCGCCGTGCACTTCGGCGACCAGACCAACTGCGAACACATCGAGTTCGAGGCCGACGGCACCGCGCCGACGCTGGCCCAGCTGAGCTACTTCGACGCGCTGGAGGGCCGCGCCGCCAGCAGCCAGACTGAGGACGCCGGCCTGGCCGCGCTGGGCACCGAGGCCCTGGCCGCCCGGCTGGCGGCGGCCGAGGTGCCGCCGGCGCGCCGGGTGGCGCGCGGCCTGGGCTTCAACAGCCCGGCCCAGGCCACCGAGTACACCGCCGGCATGTTGCGCCGGCATGGCTTCTGGGTGCGCGCCACCGGCACGCTGGACGGCCTGCGCTACGGCCGCGTGTTGCGCTCGCGCAAGACTGTCACCGTCAAGGGCGCAGGCCCGCTCTACAACGGCCTGTACTACGTGCGCAAGGTGCAGCACCAACTGGCCTCGCGCAGCTACAGCATGCAGTTCGAGCTGCTGCGCAACGCGCTTGGCCGACTGGGCAGTGAAGACTTCAGTGGCGAGTCGCCCGACGCCGCCGGCCCCGCAGCGCTGGGCCCCGGCATCGACAGCGATCCCATCGAGGTTGCCGACAGCGGCGCCCGGGTGCTGCCCGCCTGAACCCAAGCCATGCCATGACCGAAGCCACCGCCAGCGCCGAATCGACCGCCGCCAGCGCCCGTGTCGAGCGCCTGGAAAGCCAGGTCTTCGGCAAGTACCGCGGCCTGGTGGTGGCCAACGACGACCCCGAGCAACTGGGCCGGCTGCGCGTCTGGGTGCCCAGCCTGTACCCGGTCGAGGGCGACGCAACGCCTGGCGGCGACGATCCGTCGACCAGCGACTGGGCCTGGCCCTGCCTGCCGTTCGGCGGCAGCGCGCAGGCCGGCATGTTCTTCGTGCCCGAGGTCGGCGCCAAGGTCTGGGTGGAATACGAGGAGGGCAACCTCGACAGCCCGATCTGGACCGGCGTGTTCTGGTCGCGCCCCGGCGGCACCAGCGACGTGCCCAGCGAGGCCCAGGACATGCAAGCCAATGCGCCGCAGCGCCGCGTGCTCAAGACGCCCAGCGGCCATCTGCTGGAATTCTGCGACGTGCCCGGCGACGAGAGCATCACGCTGCGCCACAAGGACGGCGCGGTGATCACTTTCGACGCCCAGGGCAGCATCACGCTGGGCAACCGCAACGGCACCTTCATCTACCTCAACGCCGAGCAGTCGGAGCTGGCTTTCTCCGACGAAAACGGCAACAACGTGCGGCTGGGCGACAGCAACCTGACGCTGACCAATGCCGAGGGCACGGTGGTCGACCTCGCCGGACCTGCCGTGCAGGTGGTGGCCAAGCACGTGATGCTGCGCAGCGACACCGTCTCGCTGGGCGAGGGCGCGATGGAGCCGGCGATCCTGGGCCGAAGCTTTGCCGCGATCTTCGACGCCCATGTACACCCCACGGCTTTCGGTCCCTCGGGCCCGCCGCTGCCGGTGCCGATGCCGCTGTCGGCACCCACCCACCCGGCGATGAGCAAGTCGGTGATGGTGAAGTGAAGGTGAAGTGACATGACCTGCGTCTGCAAGATCCCCTCGCTGCCGCTGCCCAAGCTGGTGATCCCGCTGCCCATCCCGGCCTTGCCGGCGTTGCCGTCACTGCCCAGCCTGCCGACCCTGCCCAAGCTGCCGTCACTGCCCAGCCTGCCGCTACCCAAGCTGGTGATCCCGCTGCCGATCCCGGCCTTGCCGGCGCTGCCGTCATTGCCCAGCCTGCCGGCCCTGCCCAAGCTGCCGGCGCTGCCCAGCCTGCCGCTGCCCAAGCTGGTGATCCCGCTGCCGATCCCGGCGCTGCCGGCGCTGCCCTCGCTGCCCAAGCTGCCGGCGCTGCCGGCCTGCCCTTGCTGAGACGATCACCATGCTCAATCCCGGCACCTTGATCGGCGAGCTGCTTGAACCCGGCAGCATGGCGCTGGCCATCGAGCAGGCAATGGTCGACCAGGGCCTGCTGGTGCTGGACGAGGAGACCGCCGAAGCCGCCGAGCTGAGGCGCAAGACCTTCATCGCAATCTCCACCGGCGTCATCGAGCACCTGACGGCGCAGCTTGAGATCGTCGTCGCCGATGACAAGTTCGCGCTCAACATCCCGGCCGTGCAGGTGCTGCTGCAGGGCGCGGCGGGCGAGGTGCGTTGATGGCCGCCGAACGCTATCTGGCCTTCCCCTTCGGCGTTGCCGCCAACGGCACGCTGAGGACCACCGACCTCGACGACGCGATCCGCGGCCGCATCGAGCAGCTGCTGTTCACCGCCCCCGGCGAGCGCGTGATGCTGCCAGGCTTCGGCTGCGGCGCGCGGCGGCTGGTCTTCGAAGGCAACAACGAGGTGCTGGCCGCGGCCACCGAGTACACCCTCGCCAAGGCGCTGCAGGAGCAGCTGAACCGGCTGGTGATGGTCAACGCCGTGCATGTGGTCAATCAGCAGGAAACGCTGCGCGTCGAGGTCGTCTACACCAAGAGCATCGACCTTGAACGCCAGCGCGTGGTGTTCCAGCTGCTGCCGCAGGAGGGCATCAACCGTGGCTGATTGCCTGGCCATCGACTGCGGCCGCACGGCGCCGCTGCCACCGGCGCCGCCGCGCAGCCTGGCCGGCCTGGAGCTGATGGCGCACGACTACGACAGCCTGTTGCGCGCGATGCTCGACCGCCTGGGCCAGCTGGCACCTGACTGGCGCGACCGCAACGAGGCCGACCTGGGCCTGGTGCTGCTTGAGCTGTTCGCCTATGCCGGAGACCAGCTGGCACATCTGCAGGACCGGGTGGCGCTGGAGGGTTACCTGCGCACCGCCACCCAGCGTGAATCGCTGCGCCGGCTGCTGCGCCTGGTCGACGCCCAGCTCGACCCCGGCCAGGCGGCGCGCACGTGGCTGCAGTTCGAGGTCACCGGCAGCGCCGCGCTGGCCCTGCACGCAGGCTTTGCGGTCAGCAGCCGCGACGCGGTGGTCTTCGAGACCGACCAGCCGGCGCTGCTGCACCCGGCGCTGGGCCGCATCGCGCTGGCCGCCGACGCCCCCAGCAGCGCCGACGGCCGCGAGCTTCGCCTGGCCGCCAACCTGAGCGGCCTGCTGGCACCCGGCGACGAGCTGCTGCTGCAGCAGGGCCGCCTGCGTGAGCTGGTGCGGCCGCAGGCCATGGTGGTGGCCGGCGCGGTGAGCGTGCTGACGCTGGCGCGGCCGCTGGCGGCGCGCTACAGCGCGGCCGAGGCCACGGCGCACGGCAACCTGGTGCCGGCCAGCCACGGCGCCAGCCAGCGCAGCGCCTTCACCGGCACCGGCGTCGCCGGACAGCGACTGGTGCTTGAGCTGACGCCGCTGGCCTGGCTGGACGATGCCGAAGGCGGCCCGGCTCAGCCAGCCCAGCCGGCGCTGGCGGTCACCGCCGACGGCGAGCACTGGCTGCGGGTCGAAGACTTCGTCGACAGCCAGCCCGCCGACCGCCACTACCGCATCGCCACCGACAACGACGGCGGCGTCACGCTGCAGTTCGGCGACGGCGACCAAGGTGCCGCACCGGCCGCCGGCGCCGCCGTGGCCGTGGCCTGGCGGGTCGGCGGCGGCCGCGCCGGCGAGGTCGGCGCCGACGCCTTGACTGAGTTCGACCGCGGCCTGCACTTCGCGCTGGCCGACCAACGCATCGTCGCGGTGCGCAACCCGCTGGCCAGCCGGGGCGGGCGCGATGCGGCGTCTCCAGACCAGGCGCGGCTGCTCGGCCCGGCCACGCTGCGCCGCCAGGAGCGCGCGGTGACCGCAGCCGACTACGAGGCCGTGCTGGCGCGCGGCGTGCGCCTGGCCGGCAAGCTGCATGTGCCGCTGCAGAGCCGGGCCCGCTTCGTCTTCACCGGCGCCTGGCAGACGGTGGTCGTCAGCGTCGAGCTGCCGGGCCGCCAGCCGCTGGCCCAGTTGCCCGGGCTGCGCGCGGCCTTCGAGGCCTTGCTTGAGCGCCACCGCATGGCCGGGCTGGACCTGCGGGTCGAGGACGCACGCTGGTGCCCGCTGCACCTGTCGCTGCGGCTGGAGGTTGATACCGCGCACTTCGCCCGCGATGTGCGCAACGCGGTGATGGCGGTGTTGACCGGCCCGGCAGCGGCCGGCGCCGAGCTGCCGTTTTTCGCCCCGGGGCGCTTTCGCTTCGGCCAGGACGTGCAGCTGTCCGACCTGTACGCCGTGGTCAGCGCGGTGCCGGGCCTGCGCTCGGTGGCGGTGCGTCGCTTCAAGCGCCTGGGCGACCGCTACCCCGACCGCGAAAGCGCCGGCTTCATCGAGGTCGGCGAGCTCGAGGTCGCGCGCTGCGACAACGGCGCACCCGAGTTCGGCGTGCTTTCGCTCAGCACCTCTGGCGGCAAGGACGGCTGATGGAGGCCATGCCTGCGATGAACGCCTTCGAGCAACTCGCCCTCACCGCCGCCAACCGGCCGGCGCTGCCGCGCTTCGACTATGCCGCCGACGACGCCGCAGCGGTCGCCGCGCGGCTGCGCAGCCGCCTGCCGCAGGCATTGCCGGGCTGGAACGCGGCGCTGGCCGAGGCCGGCGGCGATTACGCCACGCTGCTGATCGACCTCTACGCCCACCTCGCCGGCACCTTGCTGGCTTATGCCGACCAGCGCGCCAACGAGGCCTATTTGCGCAGCGCGACGCTGCCGCGTTCGCTGATCGACCTGGCCGCGCTGGTCGACGAGCGCATCGGCGACGGCGCCAGCGCCAGTGCGCTGCAGGCCTTTTTCGCCAAGCCCGGCGCCGGCGGCACCCTGGCCAGCGGATTCCGCGTCACAGCGCGGGTGGACGGCGTCGAGCAGGTCTTCGAGACCGGAAGCGCGCTGGCCGTGCACGCGTCTCGCAACCAGATGCGGGTCGACGGCTGGGACCGCAGCGCGCGATCGCTGCGGCTGGGCGCCAGCGCCGGCGCGGTGCAGGACCTGCAGGCCGAACTCGACGCCGCCTACCCGGGCCTGAAGGCCGGCCTGCCGCTGGTCTTCGAGACGCCCACCACGCTGGCCGCGCTGCCGCTGGCCGCGGCCGAACCCGCGGCGTCAGCAAGCCTGCTGCGCTGGTCTGCCGGCAGCGCTGCGGCGGCGGCCGAGTTGGCGATCGCTGAGCTGACGATCCTGGGCCGGCCCAAGCAACTGATGCGGCTGGCGCAGGCCGAGCGCGCCGACGAGATCGCGTTGGGCAGCCATGCGCTGCCGGTGGCCAATGCGGCGATGTTCACGGTCGGCTCGGCGGTGCTGGTCGACAGCGCCGGGCTGCTGATGCCGGCGCTGGTGCTGGCCAAGTCAGTCACCGGCCCCGGCCCGGCGGGCAGCGTGACGCTGCAGCGCGGCATGGTCGCGGCGCTGCGCCGTTCGGCCACCCGGGTGCTGGAGGGCCGCTCCTGCGGCGCCACCACCTTGTCCATCCGCGTCGGCAGCACCCAGCTGCTGCGCCAGCCGCTGGCCAAGAAGAAGGATTTCCCGCACACCCCGGCGCCGGGCGACCTGCTGCTGATTGCCGACGCCAGCGGCGTCGAGCTGGCCACCGTGGCCAGCGCCGCTGGCGCGCTGATCAACCTGGCGCAGCCGCTGCTGCGTGCCTTCCGGCCGGTCTCCACGGCCTTTGATACAACGCCGCGGGTGCGCTACTACAGCGTGGCGCCGGCCGACCCGGCCAGCCACCAGACCACGGTCCGCCCGCTGCTGCTCGGCGAGTTGAGCGGCGTGCTGGTCGGCGGCAACACCCGGCTGACACTCGACAAGTCCTACGATGGCCTGACCCCGGGCACCGTGGTGGCGTTGTTCGACGGCACGCGCACGCTGGCGCTGCGCCTGCTGGAGGCCGCCAACGTCGATGGCAAGACCACGCTGCTGCTGACCGGCAGCGCGCCGCCGCAGCTGCGCGTGGCGCTGCTGCAGCTGGCCGCGCCGTTTGAGCATCACATGCATGTGGCGGGCTGGAACCGCTCCGAGGCCAGGCTGGCAGCGGGCGCGTCCCAGCTGGTCCTGGTCGGCCAGCCGCAAGGCCTGGCCGCCGGGCAGGATCTGGTGATCGCCGACAGCCAGTCCGCCGAGGGCGCGCGCATCGCCCAGCTGGAATTGCTGGTCGGGCCGCCGGCGCGCTCACGGGTCTCGCTGGCCAGCCCGCTGCAACACAGCTATGCGCTGGCCGACCTGCTGGTGCACGGCAACGTCGCTGCGATGACGCATGGCGCCAGTGCCGCCGACGAGGTGCTGGGCAGCGGCACGGGCAGCGCCACGCCGCTGCGCCTGGCCCTGCGCCGCTCGCCGCTGGCCTGGCTGCCTGACCCCGCGGCCGACAAGGGCGTGGCGCCGGCGTTGCAGCTGCTGGTCGCCGGCCAGCTCTGGCGGCCGGTGAGCACGCTGGCCGACAGCGGCCCGCTGGACCATCACTACGCCCTCGAGATCGACGAGCGCGAACGCGCCCAGGTCGTGTTCGGCGACGGCCAGCATGGCGCCGTGCCGCCCAGCGGGCGCAACAACATCGTCGTGCGCTACCGCGCCGGCCATGGCACGGCGGCCAACGTGGCCGCCGGGGCGCTGACCAGCATGCCGACGCCGGCGGCCTTCGTCGCCAGCAGCCGCAACCCGCTGCCGGCCAGCGGCGGCGCCGACCGCGACACCCCCGAGCGCAGCCGCACAGCGTTGCGCCACCGCGTGCGCACGCTGCAACGCGCGGTGACGCTGGACGACCATGCCGAGCTGGCGATGGCCTACGCCGGCGTGGCGCGGGCGCGCGCCGACTGGCAGCGCGAGGGCCAGGGCGCCGGCGCGCGCCGGCTGATCATGCTCACCGTCGCGGCCGAGGGCGGCAAGACCCTGTCGACGCCGCAGCAAGAAGCGTTGCTGGCCTGGCTGGCCGCACGCAGCGTGCTGCCGCTGGCGCTGCGTGTACGCAGCCACCGCGCCTGGCCGGTGCGCTGCGCGCTGCAAGTCACGCTGCTGGCCGACCGCGAGCGCGCGGCGATGCTGCGGTCGCTGCAATCGGCGCTGGGCGCCGGCGTCGACAGCGGCGGCCGGCCCGGCTTCTTTGCCTTCGACCGACGCGGTCTGGGCGAGCCGCTGCACTTGAGCGCGCTCTACGCCTGCGTCGAGGCGGTGGCCGGTGTCGACCATGTGCTGGCCACCGCGTTCCATGCCGAGACTGAAGCGGCCGCGGTGCTCGACCGCATCGACGTGCCCGCCGACGCCCAGGCCAGCGGTGGCGACGCCGCCGACCTGGGCGTCGGCCGGCTGTCGCTGGCCCTGGTCGGAGGCCTGCTGTGAAAGCCCAGCTGCCCGACCGCGAGGCCTGGGCCAACCAGCTCTGGCATTGGCTGCCGGGGGTCTACCGGGCGCGCGACGACAGCGGTCAGCTCGCGGCCTTCCTGCGGCTGTTCGGCGACGAGCTGTGGCGGCAGCGCCAGCTGATCGCGCAGCAGCATGACGACCTGTTCGTCGACTCGGCACAGCCCTGGGTACTGGCCTACCTGGCCGACCTGGTGGGCAGTGAACTGCTGGTCACGGGTGACCCGGCGCAGCTGCGCAGCCTGGCCGCGCGCAACCGCGAGGACATCCTCAACACCCTGCACCGGCGCCGCCGCAAGGGCACGTTGGGGGCCTTCGGCGACGCCGCTGCCGACGCCGGCGGCTTCGGCGTGCATGTGGTGGAGATGCTGCAACGCTGCGCCCGGATCCAGCATTGGCGCTATCTCAAGCCCGAGGCGGTGTTGATGCCGGACCTGCGCGACGGCAGCGCGATGGCGCTGCTGCGCACGCCGTTCACTCGCGCCGCGGCGCTGGTCGACCTGCGAGCCAGCACGCCACACGCCGGACTGCCGCGGCCGAACCAATTGCTGGCCTTGACCTGGCCGATCGCCAGCCAGCCGGTGGTGTCCGCGCCGCCGGCCGCGCTGGGCGGCGGGCGCTGGCGTTTCGACGCGCTGGCGCGCGACGGCGCGCTCTACGCCGGCGGCGTCAGCGCAGAATTGCGGCGCAGCGTTGCCCTGCGCGACGGCGCGGCCGGCGCCGACATCCTGCGCGACGGCGCTCAAGACCTGCCGATACGCCGACGCGACCTGCACGATCATGGCCCGGCTTACCTGGACAGCGCGCTGGGCTTCGCGATCCAGGAAGACGGCATCGCGCTGATCGGCGGGCCGCCGGCGGCTTTGCCCTCGTTGCTAGCGGCCACCGGTTTCGGCGAGCTCGCGCAGCAGCGCGGCCTGGTCGCGCCCGATGCCAACGTCTACGCCGCAAGCACCCGGCTGCGCATCGAGGTGGTGCGCCTGGGTGCCGTCTTCAACCTGGTGCTCGGCGTGCCCACGCCGCTGCCCTACTCACCGGGCGTGGCTTTCGCCAGCCAGCTGCAGCTGCACAACCCGGCCGGCGCGCTGGCGCTGGACATGACCGTACCCAGCATCGATTACACCGCCGGCGTCGCGCCCTACGAACCCAACAGCGGCGAGTTCCACCACCCGACCTTGCTGCTGCGGTTGGCCAATACCGGCGCCGGCGCGCTGGCGCTGGCGCCCAGCGAGTTGATATTGCGCAACGGCCGCGGCGCAGCGCTGCAGGCCTACCTGCCGGCGCTGGCCGCGTTGGCCGCCGGCGACGCGCAATTCTTCTACATCGCCGACGACGGCAGCAGCTACCACGCCCGCGGCGACCATGGCCCCGGCCTGCCCGACCGCAACCCCGATGGCTCGCTGTTCGGCGCCTATTCGGCGCTGCACCTGGCACGCCCCAGCGAGGGCCAGCGCCGCATTCGGCCCGGCCACCCGGCGGGCGTGTTGCGCTGGCGCCGGCTGGTGGCGCGGTCGCTGTGTTGTTGGGACCAGCCGCTGCAGCCGCCGCTGGCCCCTGGCGAGGTGGCGGTAGACCCTGAACGCGGCCGTTTCGCCATGCCCGCGGCCGAGGCGCCGACCGGCGAGCTGACAGTGAGCTACCGCTTCGGCCGCACCGCCGCGATCGGCGCCGGCGCCTTTGCCCCCGGCGAACGGCCACAGTCCACGCTGACCGTGGCGCAGCAATGCAATGCCCGCTTCCGCCGCATCCAGGACGCGATAGACGCAGCGCCCGACGGCGGCGCGGCGCCGGTGGTCATCGAGATCCTGGACAGCGCACGCTACGAGGAGGCGCTGACAGTCGATGGCCGCAACTTCCCCGGCGGCCTTTGGCTGCGCGCGGCGCCGCTGCGGCGACCGCTGCTGGTCAAGCCGGCCGCTGCGCTGCGCCTGCTGACGCTGCACAACAGCAGCCTGGGCCAGCTGGTGCTCCAGGGCCTGTGGCTGGCCCAGGGGCCGCTGCGCCTGGCCGCAGCCGCTGGCGCGCTGGGGCCGATCACGCTGGACCATTGCACGCTGGATCCAGCCAGCGCCACGCTGCAGATCGCAGCGCCCGGCGCCAGCGTCGAACTGCGGGCCTGCATCAGTGGCCCGGTCACCGTCAGCGGCGCCGGGCGTGAGCTGCGGCTGGTCAACAGCGCCGTGTCACACCCGGCGGCCAGCGTCGAGGCGCCCGGCGGCGTCGCCGCGCTGGTGACTGCGGCAGCGCTGGCCGTCGAGCGCTGCACGTTGATCGGCGACGTGACGGCGCCGCAGGCCGCCATTTCCAACAGCCTGCTGCTTGGCGGCCTGACGCTGACCGACTTGGCGGCGAGTTGCCTGCGCTTCTCGCGTCTGCCACCGGCGTTGGCGGCGGCGGGATTTCGCTGCACTGGCGTGATGCCGATGCTGCTGTCGCTGGACAGCGCCGACCCCGGCTGGCTGCACCTGCATCCGCACAGCGCGGCGGTGCTGATGGCCGGCGCCGAGGAAGGCGGCGAGATGGGCGTATTCCACACCGCCGCGCTGCCCTGGCGCCGTGCCAGCGTGCAGCGCCGGCTCGCCGAATCGGTGCCCGCGGGCCTGGTTCCCCTTCAGGCCCCGGTGCTGCCGGGTCTGCGCTACCCCGGGAGACCTTTGAGATGAAGAACGACATCGGCAAGATCAGTTTCGACGAACTGAACCACTTCGTCGGCGTTTTCCACCAGATGGGCCGCTTGCCGCTGGACAGCGACTTCAACGAACAGAACGAGCTCATCCTGCGGCTGCTGCAGCGCGCCGCCGGCGACGCCATCAGCACCGGCAGCCCCAACGAAGGTTGGCGGATCGACACCCATCGGGTGCTTGACCGCATGGACCAACGCGCCGGCTGGGTGGCGACGCCGGCCGCGGCGACGCTGTTCGTCGACTACTTCAACCACCGCGTCGGCGACGGCAGCCTGGTTGCGCTGGGCGCCACAAGGCTGGACAAGGCCCTGCCGCGCCCGCTGGACATGAGCGGCATCGTCGAGCTGATGGTCTCGGTCAGCAAGACGCCGGCCGCGGCCTGCACCGTCGAGGTCGGCGACGGCACGCTCAGCCATGCCTTCACGATGAGCGCAGTGGCCACCGAGCCCGGCGGCTGGACGCTGTTGCGCGCGCTGCCCGGCGCCTGGCCGGCGGGTTTTGCCGTGCAGGCGGTGACGCGTATCGCTTTCACCGGTCTCGACCCCGGCGTGCGCTACGGTTTCGACGTCATCAAGGCCGACCTGCCGATGTTCAGCCTGTTCTTCGACCCCGAGTGGCTGTCCCAGGCCAGCGCCACGCCGGCCGCGGCACAACTGGCCGCCGACGACGACCAGCGCTGCCGCCGCCACCGCAGCCTGCGCGCCAGCCAGGCCACGGCGGCGCTGCTGAGCCTGCCGCAGCCGATGGACTTGTCGCGCGCACGGGCCCTGGTGGTCTACCTGCGGCGCACGCCTGCGGCGGCGCCGATCACGCTGCGCCTGCTCGATGCCACAGCGCCGGCGGCCAACTTTGCGCTGGCCGGCGCCAGCATCAGCACCGAGGACGGCTGGGAGCGCCACCGCTTCGTGCTGCCGCACAGCGCCGGCTTCGACTGGGCCCACGTGGCACAGCTGGAGGCCAGCGGCCTGGCCGGCGGCGCGACCTACCGCTTTGGCGTCGTGCTGGCCGAGGTCGATGCCCGGGCCGACCTGGTGATCATGGGCGGCGACGGCACGCCCGAGGGCGCAGGCCGCTTCTACGCCGACGGCCGCTGCGCGGCCAAGGAGAGCCACGGCAGCTACTTCAGCCAAGCCGACCTGCGGCAGGCCGACCCCGCCGCGCTGGCCGCCGTGCCGGCCGGACGGCGGCGCATCGACTACGCCTACCTCGATGTCTGGGAACGCCCGCTGAGCTTTGCCGAACGCCCGGCGCTGCGCGACGTCGCGCTCGACGGCCTCGACACCTGCACCCGCACCCAGCTGGTGGCCCAGGTGCGGCTATTGCGCGGCACCGAAGTCGATCTCGCCACCGCGGCCGTGCCGCCGGCGGCAGCCTTTGCCGCGCTGCCGCGCATCGGCCTGGGCGTGTTGTCGACCAAGGACAACCCGGCGGCGGCGCTGGACCCCTGCGCCGACCCCTGCGAGCCGGTCATCACAGGCAGCTACCTGGGCGAGGAGAACCGGCTGTTCCGCGTCGAGATCCAGCGCGCCGGCGATGTCGGCGCGTCCGGCGCCGCTGGCACCGCGGGCTTCAAGTGGTCGCGCGAAAACGCCGGCAGCGTGACGCCGCTGGTCGCCGACGCGCTGGCCGGCGACACCTCGGCGCTGGTCGAACGGCCCGAGCTGTATGCGGTGGGCGACCTGATCGAGCTGGCCGACGACTTTGTCGAGCTGGCCACCGGCCCGGTCGAAGACCGTATCGGCCACCGTGCGCACCAGCGCGGCGAGTTGCGCCGCATCGTCACCGTGAACCTGCAGACACGCCGCATCAGCTGGGCCGACGCTACGGTGGTCGACCCGCTGCTGATGCCGTTTCACGCCGCGCTGCCGCGCTCGCTGTGGCTGGCCCAGCACGCCAAGCTCAGCCGCTGGGACGGCAGCGCCGCCTGCACGCCGGGCGACATCGTGCTCGCCGACGGCGTGGTCATCGAGTTCGGCGGCCAGGGCTTGATCGCCGGCGACCACTGGCTGTTCGCCACCCGCAGCGCCGACCGCAGCGTCGAGCGCCTGATCGAGTCGCCGCCGCGCGGCACCGTGCACAGCCTGTATCTGCTGGCGGCGATCCACCGTTCACGCGACATCGCTCCGGCCGAGCAAATCGTGTTCTGCGAGGATTTGCGACCGCGCTTCGCGCCGCTGGCCGAGCTCGACGCCAGCCGCGTCGCCTACGACCCCGGAGCCGGCATAGGCGCGCTGCAACTGCCCGAATGGGCCGAGGTCGGCACCGTGCAGGAGGCGATCGACGCGCTGGTGCGCGCCGACCAGGGCGCCAGCCAGCGGCTGCACCACCAGCTGCTGCACGGCATGGGCGTGATCTGCGGGCTGAAGCTGCGCTGCGTGCGCAGCGACCGCGAGCAAATCGTGATGACCGGCGGCTATGCGCTGGACTGCGAGGGCGAACTGCTGCACAACGCCGGCGATGTCGCCGTGCCGCTGGTGCAGCGCGCCCGCGCTCAAGGCCTGCTCAACGCCGCCGACACCGGGCGTGTCGACCTCTGGATCGAACCCGCGGCCGGCGGCGTGAGCAGCCATCTGCGGGGCCATGCCAACACCACGATCTGGGAAGAGATCCTCGAGGGCTCGCTGCTGAAGGACTTCTTCGAGAACACGGTGCTGGCCTTGTACCTTGAGGTCAAGGCGAATCTCAGCCCCTTCCCCGACGCCAACGTGCCAGTGGCCGAGGGCCACCGCCGCGCAATGGCGTTGCTCAACCTGTTTTGGCAGAAGGTCAACGCCGCCACCGGGCCCTACCTGTTCCTCAGCCGTGCCGAGCATGACCTGCTGGCCAGCTTCCATGCCGACCTGCTGACCCAACTCGCCAGCCGCAGCGGCTACTGCGCGATGTTCGACCACCTGCAGGTCTTCCCGGCCTACCCCTACGCCCTGCCCACCGGCATCGAGACCGCCTTCGGCACGCTGCAGATGCACCGCCGTCTGCGCATGCACCCCAGCGGGCGCTGGGTGGCCAGTTGCGGCGTCGGCAACCGGGTGCAGGTCTACGATCTGCAGCGCCAAGAGGCGGTGGTGCTGAGCACCTTCCCTGCGGCCGCCAACGTCGACTTGCAGGACCTGGCCTTCAACGCCGCCGGCACCGAGCTGTACGCGGTGGCCACACTGGCCCATGGCGCGCATGTCGACTCGGTATTCGCCACCGCCACCTGGGCGCCGCCAGTGGCGCCGGCCACCGCACCGACGCTCAACTGGGGCAGCGCAAGAGTGATCTGCGACATGCGCTTTGTCAGCCTGCTGAGCCATGCGGCGCAACCCAACCGGCTGTTCGCCATCGGCCGCAGCGACACCGCAGCCGCGCTGCGCGGGCTGTATGTCTTCGACCCGGCGCTGATTCCGTTGGCGCCTACGCCCAGCGTGATCTTCAACGCCACCGGTCTGCTGGCGGTCGACGGCAACGGCATCGCCGCCGTCGCCAGCGAGCACAGCGGCGGCGTGCAGACCGGCGCCTTCGACCGGCTGCGGCGCATCGACCTCACTACGCTGGCCACCTCGACACCGTTCAACGCCATCGGCCGCGCCAGCTTCGGCGACGTCCCGGTTGAGGATCTGCGCGTGGTCGACGGCATCGTCTTCGCCACCGGCACCAGCGCCGGCCAGACCGCGCTGCTGCGCTTCACGCTGGCCAGCAACACCGCGCAGACGCCGGTGCTGCTGGGCAGCAACGGCGTCTGGCGGCTGGCGCCACTGCCGTCGCGCAACGCGCTGGCGATCACCGACATGGTCAGCTGCCGGGCGCGGCTGTTCGACACCGCACTGGCGGTGCTGCAGCCGGGCGTGCGCCTGCCGCTGCAGATCTTCCCCATCGCCGCCGCGGTGACGCCCGCCGAGCGCCAAGTGGTGGTGCTCAACTACCTCAGCAACAGCCTGAGCCTGGTCGACATCAACACCGTGATCAGCGGCGCGCAAAGCTTCACCGCCGAGCCGCCGGTGACGCTGGCGGTGTACCGCGACGAGATGCTCAGGAGCTTCACCGATCTGGCCGGCGTGCTGCTGCAGTACATCAAGGACGGGTTTTGCGACCAGTTCCTGGTCGATTGCCCGACCTGCGGCCCCGAGGACCGGGTCTACCTGGGCACCATCGAGATCACCGCCGGCCGTGTGCAGCACATCTGCAACTTCAGCGGCCGCCACTATGCCAAGTCCTTCCGCACCTGGGGCTACTGGCTGTCCGCGATGCCGCTGTTGTCGATGGTCAAGGCGCTGTTCGCCCGCTTCTGCTGCCTGAAGCTGGTGCCCTGAAGGAGCCATGCCATGGTCACCAAACGAGTTCCCCGCGTCGACGACACCCTTGAATACATCATCGTCGGCCAGGTCGTCGACCGCGTCTCGCGGCGCGGCGTGCGCGGCGCCAGGGTTGAGGCCTGGGACCGCGACACCAAGTTCCACGACCTGCTGGGCCAGGCCACCGCCGACGACGACGGCCGCTTCACGATGAGCTACAGCAGCGCCTACTTTGGCGACTTCAAGCCGGATGTCGCGCCCGACCTGTTCTTCCGCGTCAAGCTGGACGACAAGTTGGTGCTCGACACCATCGACCAGCCGCGCATGAACACCCAGCGCGGCCGCCTGGCGGTGACGCTGGAGATCGACCTGCCGCAGGCGCGGCCGCTGGGCCGCGACCGTGTCAGTGCCGAGCAATCGATCAAGCTCGTCGACTGGTGGCGCGCCAGCGACTTCAAGGGTCTGGTGCGCGAGGGCAGCAGCAAGTCCGGCACGCTGCTGGGCAGCTTTGGCGGCCAGCTCGGCGACCGCATCGCGCACTGGGATTTCCAGCCTGTACGGCCGTCCGACACGCGCGAGAACAGCATCGTCGGTCAGCCCGCAGCGCAGGCCCAGTCGGCGCTGCTGGCCCAGCACGTGCAGGTCAGCGAGGTGCGCAGCGTCGACGCCAGCACCCGCGAGCGTCTGCAGACGCTGACGCGCTACCCGCTGGCGCTGAAGGCCGGTGACCGCGTCACGCTGTACCAGGAAGACGGCATCGTGAAGTACTACGCCCTCACGCCGACGCTGACGACCACCCAGGTCGACGCCCAGGCCGTGGTGGCGATCGATGCCCAGGTGCAGCAACTGAAAGGCACGGCCGTCGCCGTCGATGCGGTGCGCGGCGAGCTGGCCGAGCTCAAGCAGGCGCGCAGCGCCGATGCCCAGCGTGCCAGCGAGGACGCTGCGGCACGCGCGGCGCAGGCCGAGCAGCTGCAGGCGCTGCAGGCCGAACTGGGTTCGCTGCGCCGCAGCGCGGCCGAGAAGGACGTCGAGATCACGCGCCTGCGCAGCGATCTGGGCAGCGTGCGCCAGGCCCAGGACCAGCTGTCCGAGCGGCTGCCCCTGCGCCGACTGGAGGCGCTGGAGGCGCGGCTCAACGCCATGGCGCCGCGCAACCCCGGCACCGGCAACCGCGATGGAGGGGACTCGCCATGACCCTCGTGCCGCCCTCCCGGCGCCGTAAGGCGGTGGCGCCGGCCACCCCCGCCGTCACGCTGCTGTCACCGCCCAAGATTGAGCGCCTGCCCGCGCGCACCGGCAACCAGGACATGCAGCGGCTGCTGGGCAGACGCGGCGTGCAGCCCAAGCTGCAGGTCGGCGGCGCCCATGATCCGCTGGAGGCCGAAGCCGACAGCGTGGCCGATCGGGTGCTGGCGCAGCGCCCGGCAGGTGCCGTCAGCAGCGTCGCGCCCCAGGTGCAGCGCCGCGCGCGGCCCGGCGCATCAGGGGGAAATGCAGCGGGTGGTGCCGGCGGCGCGGGTGGCGGCGCGGCTGGCGGCGCGGCGCCACCTGGCGTCGAACGGGCGCTGGCCGGCCCCGGCCGGCCGCTCGAGCCGGCGGTGGCGTCCGACATGGGCCAGCGCTTCGGTCAGGACTTTTCCGCGGTTCGGGTACACACCGACAGCGCCGCTGCGGCCTCGGCGCACGCGATCCAGGCCCATGCCTACACCGCTGGGCGCGACATCGTGTTCGGCGCCGGCCGCTACCAGCCGCACAGCGAAAGCGGTCGCTACCTGCTCGCCCACGAGCTGGCGCACACGCTGCAACAAGGCGGCGATCATGGCCTGGTGCAGCGCGAGTTTGCGGTCGAGCCGACGGTGGCCGACCCGGCCGCAGTGGCGCTCACCGTCGAGCAGCTGAACACCGCGATACGCTTGGACCGCGTCGTCTTCACCGACCCTGAAGAGCTGGCCGCGGTGCGCGACATCGTCGGCATCCCACGTGAACCCACGGTGGTCGACGCCGACTTGGTCAATGCCAGCGGCCGCTACCAGGCGGCTTTCGGCCTCGGCGTGGACGGCATGGTCGGCCCCGGCACTGCGGCGCAACTCGAGCGCGAGGCCACGGCCTCCGCCGACGCCCTCGAGCAGGCGCCCACTGGCACGCCGCTGCGCCGGCTGGCGCGGCGCATGCATCTGCGCAGCATGGTCTCGCGCCG
>JBBQJN010000006.1:0-29441 GCA_038325945.1 Burkholderiales bacterium
TCGGCCGACATCACCACCAGGCGCGCACCGCTGGCCACGCGCAAGCCAGCCAGTGCGTCCAGGCCATCGCCGTCGGGCAAGTGCAGGTCGAGCAGCAGCAAGTCCACATCCTGATGCAACTCAAGCAGTGCACTGGCGCCCTTCAGGTCGCCGGCCTGCAAGACCTGCACGCCAGCGAATGCACGCACCATGACTTCAGCCAAGGCATCACGCAGGAAGGCGTGATCGTCGATCAACATGACTTTTTTCAAGACCGCTATCGCGCTGGGTGCAGGCGCACTGTTTGGGAAAATGCGACTCTAACAAGGCTGGGCTGGCGTGCCATCAAGTGGTGCAACTCTTTCGCCGCACGGCAAGACCTGCAGGGCGTAGCCCGAATCGGATTGCCGCGTGGTGGTGGCCGATCACGACGCGGGCATGGCAATCATCACCCTTGAAATCCCGACAACGGCCATCACAACCTGGGCCTTGACTTGGGGCCGCCAGCCCGCTGGGCGACGCTGACGGCCACACCCACCCGCACGACATGGGCTGCGCAGTGCGCCGGGCGCCGGGCGCCGGGCGCCGGACGCTTGTTAGGGGCAACGCGGGCACGCTGGGTTCGCTCACAACTTCTTAAGCAAAGTCGTATGGGCCGCCTCGCGCCAACGCCCGCTGGTAGGCCGGCCGCGCGTGGATGCGCGCCAGGAAGGCCATCAGCCGCGGCCGGCGTTTGTCCAGCCCACCGCGCTGCGCCGCCGCCTCCAGCGGAAAGCTCATCATGATGTCGGCGCCGGTCAGGTCATCGCCGGCAAACCAGGTGCTGAGGCCGAGCTCGGCTTCCATGAAGTCGAACTGGCGGTTCAGGTTGGGCCAGACCATCATGTCCAGCACCTTCTTGCTGATGCCGCGTGCCACCGGCTTGATGAAAAACGGCATCGACGCCGAGGCGATGCGGTCGAATACCAGCTTCATCAGCAGCGGCGGCATCGCCGAGCCTTCGGCAAAGTGCAGCCAGTAGCGGTAGCGCAAGGCCTCGGCCGTGCCGGGCTTGGGCAACAGGCGGCCACCGCCGTGGCGCTCGAGCAGGTACTCGACGATCGCGCCGGTCTCGGCCACCACGGTGTCGTTGTCAGTGATCACTGGCGACTTGCCCAGCGCATGCACCTGCGTGAGCTCGGGCGGCGCCAGCATGGTCTGGGCATTGCGCTGGTAGTGCTTGATCTCGTAGGGCAAGCCAAGCTCCTCCAGCAACCACAGCACACGCTGCGAACGAGAGTTATTGAGGTGGTGGACGACGATCATGCGGGGTTCTCCAGGGTCACGGATACCGTGTCAGATTGAAAGCGGGCCAGCATGCCGGCCGCTGCGGCACGGCCGCTGGCCAGGCAGGCATTGAGCAGGTAACCGCCGGTGGGCGCTTCCCAGTCGATCATCTCGCCGGCGCACCACACGCCCGGCAGGGCGCGCAGCATGGTGTGCTCGTCCAGCGCTTCAAAGCACACGCCGCCGGCGGAGCTGATGGCTTCGTCGACCGGCCGCGCCGCGTGCAGCGTCAGCGGCCAGGCCTTGATGCGCTCGGCCAGCGCCTGTGGTTCGCGGGCCACCATGGCGCCCAGTTGCTCGGCGCTGTAAAACTCGCGCAGCAGCGCGGCCTTCACGCCGTCCAAGCCGGCATGCTCCTTCAGGTGGTTAGGCAGCGAGCGTGCGCTGCGGCCCTTGGCCAGCGCGGTAGCCAGCTGCGCCACGCTGCGGCCGGGCACCAGGTCAAGCGTCAACGTGGCGCTGCCGTCGCGGCTGATGGCCTCGCGCAGCCGGGCCGAGGCCGCATAAACCAGGCTGCCTTCGACGCCGCCGGCGGTGATGACAAATTCGCCCTGTTTGTCGAAGGCCGGGCCCTGACCATCGTCAAAGCGCAGGCGCACCGATTTCATCGGCGCGCCGGCAAAGCGCTGGGCAAAATAATCGCTCCACCCGATGTCGAAGCCGCAGTTGGTCGGCAACAGCGGCGCGCAATCCACGCCGCGGTCAGCCAGCCAGGGCCACCAGGCGCCGTCACTGCCCAGCCGCGCCCAGCTGGCGCCGCCCAGCGCCAGCAGCACGGCATCGGCCCGCACCGTCACTTCGGCCGGCACGCCCTCCTGCGTGCTGGCAAAGCGCAGCAGGGTCGGCGCGTCACCGCTCTGCCAGCCCAGCCAGCGGTGGCGCATGTGCAGCCGCAGGCCGGCAGCGCGCAGGCGGTGCAACCAGGCCCGCAACAGCGGCGCGGCCTTCATCTCGGCTGGAAACACCCGCCCCGAGCTGCCGACAAAGGTGGCCACGCCCAGCGCGGCCGCCCAGTCGCGCAGGTCCTGCGCGCCAAAGGCCTGCAGCCAGGGCGCGAGCTGCGGCGCGCGCTGACCATAGCGGCTGAGGAAGGGCTCGATCGGCTCGCTGTGGGTGAGGTTTAGCCCGCCCTTGCCGGCCAGCAGAAACTTGCGGCCGACCGAAGGCATCGCGTCGTAGAGATCCACCGAGACACCGGCGGCCAGCAGCCGTTCGGCGGCCATCAGGCCGGCCGGGCCGCCGCCGATGACGGCGACATGGCGGGTGGCGGGCGGCAGCACCGGCGCGGGAGTTGCAACTTGCATGTTCCGAGTCTAGGGGCCTGTCGGGCTTTGGGTTTTCCCGCTTGAGTTGGAGGCCCCGCGATGCCACAGTCGGCGTCAGTACTTTCATATGATGATTGGAGACACGATGTCCGGTTCCCGCTTCTCGTCCACACCGATCCAACCAGGCTGCCGGCTGGCACGCCGCGCGCTGCTGGGGCTGACGCTGCTGGCCGCCGCCGGCGCCGCCAGCGCGCAGGCCTGGCCCGACCGGCCGATCACGCTGGTGGTGCCCTGGGGCGCAGGCGGCGGCACCGACGCCGTGGCGCGCATGCTGGCCAACCTGGTCGAGAAGGATCTGGGCCAGCCGGTGAATGTGGTCAACCGCACCGGCGGCTCGGGCGTGGTCGGCCATTCGGCCATCGCCGGGGCGGCGCCCGATGGCTACACCATCGGCATGATCACGGTGGAGATCACGATGATGCACCACCAGAAGCTGACCGAGCTCAACCCGTCCAGCTATACGCCTATCGCGCTGGTCAACCTCGACCCGGCCGGCCTGCAAGTGCGCGCCGATTCACCCTACAAGAACGTCAACGACGTGCTTGCTGCGGTCAAGGCCAACCCAGGCAAGTTCAAGGCCTCGGGCACCGGCCAGGGCGGCATTTGGCATCTGGCGCTGGCGGGCATGCTCAAGGACGCCAAGATCGATCCGGCCGCCGTGCCCTGGGTGCCCAGCAACGGCGCCGCGCCCGGTCTGCAAGACCTGGCCGCCGGTGGCGTCGAGTTTGTGCCTTGCTCGCTGCCCGAGGCGCGTTCGCTGATCGATGCCGGCAAGGTGCGCTCGCTGGCGGTAATGGGCGGCAACCGTGCCGCGCTGTTCCCCAACGTGCCGACGCTGAAAGAGGCCACCGGCTCCGACTGGGCCACCGGCGCCTGGCGTGGCATCGCTGCACCCAAGGGCCTGCCGGCGCCGATTGCCGCCAGGCTGGAGGCCAGCGTCAAAAAGGCCTACGACAGCAAGGAGTACAAAGACTTCATGGCCCAACGCGGCTTTGGCCTGCTCTGGGGCAACGCGACAGAGTTCGCCGCCTTCATGGCCAAGGGCGACGGTGACATGAAGGCGGTGATGACCGCCGTGGGCATCGCCAAGTAAGCCGCTGGTGCAGCGGGTTGATCGACGCGTTGGCGCGGCGCTGGCCGTGCTGGGCGCGGTGGTGCTGTGGTCGGCGAGCAGCTTTCCGGCGGTGCCGGGGCAAAAGCTAGGCGCAGGCTTTCTGCCGATGCTGATCGGCGCCGGGCTGCTGCTGTGCGGCCTGGTGCTGGTGCTGCGGGGCCAGCGCAGCCCGGCCGGCAGCAGCGCCCAGCCAGCCCCGGCCAGCACCCTGCGCGACCGTGCCAGCGCGCTGGCGATCATCGTCGCGGTGGTCGCCTACATCGGGCTGGCCGATCGGCTGGGTTTCCTGCTGGTGGCGCCGCTGTGCCTGCTGCTGGTGTTCCGCGCGCTGCAGGTGCGCTGGGCGCTGGCGCTGGGCTGGGCCATCGTCGGCACGCTGGTGGTGCATCTGGCGTTCTACAAGCTGCTGCGCGTGCCCCTGCCCTGGGGCCTGCTGCGGCCCTTCTACTGATTCAATCACCAGCGCCACACGCGCCGCCAGCCCATGGACGCCCTCGCCACCGCCTTCGGCATGGTGTTTCAGCCCTTTGTGCTGCTGGTGATCCTGCTGTCGGCGCTGTACGGCCTGTTTGTCGGCGCGATCCCGGGGCTGACCGCCACCATGGCCACCGCGCTGCTGGTGCCCGTCACCTTCTTCATGGCACCGGTGCCTGCGGTGGCGGCCATCGTCACGGCCACCGCGATGGCCATCTTCTCGGGCGACATCCCCAGCGCCCTGCTGCGCATGCCGGGCACGCCGGCCAGCGCGGCCTACACCGACGAGGCCTTCAAACTCACCAAGAAGGGCCAGGCCGAGCTGGCGCTGGGCGCCGGCCTGGTGTTCTCGGTGCTGGGCGGCATCTTCGGCGTGCTGGTGCTGATACTGGCCGCACCGGCGCTGGCCGAGGTGGCTTTGAAGTTCAGCTCCTTTGAATACTTCTGGCTGGTGATGTTGGGCTTCACCAGCGCCATCTTCATCGCCGGCAAGGACGTCATCAAGGGCTGCGTCTCGATGCTGTTAGGCCTGCTGATCGCCTGCGTCGGGCTGGAAAACCCGGCCGGCGCGCCGCGCTACACCTTCGGCAATGCCGAGCTGATGGGCGGCATCTCGCTGATCCCGCTGATGATCGGCATGTTCGCCGTCTCCGAGGTGCTGCGTTTTGCGCTGGCCCATGTCAAGCCCGAGCAGGTGGCCGACCGGCCCTTTGGCAATGTCTTCAGCGGCATGGGCCGCTTGATCAAGAAATACTGGCTACAGCTGCTGCGTGGCTCGGCGCTGGGCACCTTGGTGGGCGCGCTGCCGGGCGCTGGCGCCGACATCGCGGCCTGGATGTCGTATGCCATCTCCAAGCGCTTCTCCAAAGAACCTGAGAAGTTCGGCACCGGCCACGTTGAAGGCGTCGTCGAGGCCGGTGCGGCCAACAACTCGGCACTGGGCGGCGCCTGGATCCCGGCGCTGGTGTTTGGCATACCGGGAGACTCGATCACCGCCATCGCCATCGGCGTGCTCTACATGAAGAACATGAATCCGGGGCCGATGCTGTTTGTCGAGAACCCGCAGAACATCTACGCGGTGTTCATCGTCTTCCTGCTGGCGCAATTGCTGATGCTGCCGCTGGGCTGGATGGCGATCCTGGCCGCCAAGCGCATCTTGCGCATTCCGGCCGCGTTGCTGATGCCGCTGATCTTGCTGTTCTGCATCGTCGGCAGCTTTGCAATCAACAACTCGATGTTCGGCGTCGTCATCATGCTGCTGGCCGGCCTGCTGGCCTTCTGCATGGAGCGCTGGGGCTTTCCGGTGGCGCCCACCATTCTGGGCGTGGTGCTGGGCACCCTGCTGGAAGAGCACTTCTTCAGCAGCCTGATCAAGGCCGACGGCCAGTTGCTGCCCTTCTTCGAACGGCCGATTGCCGGCGCGCTGGGCGCCATCACGCTGCTGATCTGGCTCTGGCCGCTGGGGCGCAGGCTGCTGCAACGCGGCGCGGCGCGGCCGTCCTGAGTTCTGCATGTCCGGCGCTCGCCGACAATAGGCCTGCGGGCGGCGATCAACCGCGCACCGGCATGCCCGCTGTCTGGCGATGCCACCGCAGTGAACGCGCCACCTGCGTTAACCACACTTCATTGGAAGGATCTTCATGAGCTTCGCGTCAGAATTCAAGGCCTTTGCAATCAAGGGCAACGTGATGGATCTCGCCGTTGGCGTGATCATCGGCGCGGCCTTCGGCAAGATCGTCGACTCGTTGGTCAGGGACGTGATCATGCCGGTGATCGCTCGTGTCATCGGTGGCCTCGACTTCAGCAACTTCTTCATCCTGCTGGCCAGTCCGCCCGCCGGCTACGCGGGCGCAATGACCTATGTCGACCTCAGCAAGGCCGGCGTGCCAATGCTGGCCTATGGCAACTTCCTGACGGTGGCGGTGAACTTCATCATCCTCGCCTTCATCATCTTTTTGATGGTCAGGCAGATCAACCGTCTGAAGGCTACCGAGCCGCCGGCGCCGCCAGCCGCGCCCGCGCCCACGCCCGAAGACGTGCTGCTGCTGCGCGAAATCCGCGACAACCTGAAGCGCTGAGTGTTGCCGGGGCGCCAGGGTCAGCGATGCCTCTGGCAAACCCCGATGACTGGCCCGGCCGGCTTGGCCAAACTTCCGACATGAGCAGCCTGGTAACGCCTGACATGACCGCAAACCGACCTCCGGGTCAAGCTTGAAGTGGCCCGGGTCTACACCGCCTCGGGCGCCATGCCCGGAGATCCACCGATTCGCTGGCAGGACCGCAAGCGCTGGGCCTGGTCGCTGTCGGTGGTCTATCCGCTGATCCCCTTCATCGGTCTCTGGGCGCACCATGCCAGCGGCATGCAGATCGCACTGGCGCTGCCCCTGCTGATCAGTTACGGGCTGATTCCGCTGCTCGATGCGCTGATCGGCGAAGACCGCAACAACCCGCCCGAGGCGGTGGTGCCGCAGCTTGAGGCCGACCGCTACTACCGCTGGCTCACCTGGGCCACCGTGCCGCTGCACTTTGTCGCGCTGATCGGCTGTGCCTGGTGGGTAGGCACGCAGGATCTGTCGTGGTGGGCGTTGCTGCTGCTGGCCTACATCGCCGGCACCGCTGCCGGCCTGGGGCTGAACACCGCGCACGAGCTCGGCCACAAGCCGCACCTTCTGGAGCAATGGCTGGCGCGGCTGGTGCTGGCGGTGCCGGCCTATGGCCACTTCACCGTCGAGCATGGCCGCGGCCACCACCGCTGGGTGGCCACGCCCGAGGACCATGCCAGCTCGCGCATGGGCGAGAGCATCTACCGCTTTGCGTTGCGTGAGCTGCCCGGCGGCATGCGCCGCGCCTGGCAGCTGGAGTCCGAGCGCCTGCGCACCGCGGGCCGTTCACCCTGGAGCAGCCACAACACCCTGCTGCAGTCGTACGGCGTCACGCTGCTGTTGCAGGGCGGGCTGGTGGTGGCCTTTGGCTGGGTGATGCTGCCCTTCCTGGCGGTGCACAACCTGGTGGCCTGGTGGCAACTCACATCGGCCAACTATGTTGAACACTACGGCCTGCTGCGCCGGCCCAGCCGGGGCCGGGCACAACACGCCGGCGGCACCGGCTACGAGGCACCCCAGCCGCACCACAGCTGGAACACCAACCATCTGGTCAGCAACCTGGCCACCTTTCACCTGCAGCGCCACAGCGACCACCATGCGCATCCGCAGCGCCGCTACCAGGCCTTGCGCCACTTCGAGCAACTGCCCCAACTGCCGAGCGGCTATTTCGGCATGTTTCTGGTGGCCTATGTGCCACGCTGGTGGTTTGCGGTGATGGACCCGCGCCTGCTGGCCTTGCCCCAGGTGCAGGGCGACCTGAACCGCGTCAACCTCTGCCCGCGCCGCCGGGCGGCCCTGTGGGCACGCTACGGCCGCGGCTCACCCGACGCGGCCTGAACCGCCTGCACGCAGCGGCAGGCACAAGTCGTGCACAGTACGGGCCTGACCGCCACTGACTGCGCGCCGCGCGCCCCGAGACCCACCCATGACCCAGCCTCCCATGCTTGAAACCCTGTCGCAGTCCAAGATCCATCTGATCGGTGGTGAGAAGGGCGGCGTCGGCAAATCGATGGTGGCGCGCCTGCTGGCGCAGTACTTCATCGACCATGCCATGCCCTTCACCGGCTATGACACCGACCGCTCACATGGCGCGCTGCTGCGCTACTACGCCGGCTACGCCTCGCCCGTACTGGCCGACCGCTACGAGGCGCTGGACGCGATCATCGAAACCGCCGCCGAGCAGCCGGGCACCCGCGTGCTGGTCGACCTGGCCGCCCAGACCCATGCGCCGCTGGTGCAGTGGATGGAGGAGTCGGGCGTGCTCGATCTGGCCGATGTCAACGGCATGGCGATCACTTACTGGCATGTGATGGACGCCGGGCGTGACTCGGTGGATCTGCTGGCCAAGCTGCTGGATCAGTTTGGCGCGCGGCTGCGCTATGTGCTGGTGCGCAACCAGATCCGCGGCGACGATTTCTCGATGCTCGAGAAATCGGGCGAGCAGGCCCGCGCCCTCACGCTTGGTGCCCAGGTCGTCAGCTTCAAGCACCTGCACGATCCGGTGGTGCAGAAGATCGATGCCGCCAACGCCAGTTTCTGGGCCGCCCGCAACAACACCGACAAGAGCGGCCCCGGGCTGGGCCTGATGGAACGCCAGCGGCTGAAGATGTGGCTGTCGCATGCCATGGCGCAGATCGACACGGTGGCGGTCTGAGCCTGGGTCACGCCGGCTCAGAGCAAGGACAACACCAGGTTGCCAATGGCCTGGCCTGAAGCCACTCGCTCATGGCCCTCGGCAATGCGCGCCAGCGGCAGCCGATCGGCGATGTGGTGCTGCAAGCGGCCCTGGCGCAGCAGCGCATCGAGCGTGGCCTCAGCGCGTGCCCGGTCGCTGGCCGACAGGTTGTAGACGATGAAGAAGCGCAGGTTCAGGTTCTTCACGATCAGCGGAAAAAACGGCAGTTGAAACGGCGATGCGCCACTGCCATAGACCACGCAGTCGCCGCCCGGGCGCAGCACCTCCAGCGACAACGCCGCGTTGGCGCCGATGTCCATCTCGATGACGCGGTCGACGCCGTGGCCGCCGGTGGCCGCGCGCACCTGCGCTGCGGCATCGGGCTGGCGGTAGTCCACCGTGGCATCGGCACCGGCGGCCAGTGCCAGTGCCGCCTTCTGCGGCGTGCTGGTGGTGGCGATCACCTGCAGCGCACCCAGCGCGCGCGCCATCTGCACCGCGTAATGGCCAACCGCACCCGCGCCGCCCGACACCAGCACGCGCTGGCCGGCGATGCCGCCGCCCTCGGACGCGCCCAGCAGCACGGCGTGCAGGGCGGTCAGCGCCGGGATGCCCAGGCAAGCGCCGGCTTCGTCGGCCACGTTGTCGGGCAGCGCCACCGCCTGCGCTTGCGGCAGCACCACGTACTGCGCGGCGGTACCCAAAGCGCGGCCCCAGGCGGCGTTCCAGACCCACACCCGTTGGCCGACGCGCGCCGCGTCAACGCCAGCGCCGACCGCGTCCACCACACCCATGCCGTCGCTGTGCGGCACGATGCGTGGGAACGCCATCACACTGCTGCGCAGCCCGGCGCGGCTCTTCACATCCGAGGGATTGATGCCTGACCAGCGCAGACTGACGCGCAACTCACCTGGCCCGGGTTGCGGATCGGGCCATTCGGCCAGTTGCAGCACTTCTTGGGCGGGGCCGGTGCGGTCGTAAAAAGCCACTTGCATGATCGAGACTCCTGGACTGGGGCCTGCCAGTCTAGGAGCCTGTCGGACTTGGGGCGTCGATAGCGAGAATCGGCCCCAGCGAGGACAGTTCTTGCCGGATTTGCAGCCCCATAGCCCAGCTATGGGGCAAAAAGACGGTGAGAAATGGACCGCTGCGGTCGATTCGCAGCCGACGCTCCCCGAGTCCGACAGACTCCTGGACGACGCAGACTTGCAGCGTCAGCTGGATGCCGCGCTGCAGGGCTTCGACGAGGCGGCCATCTTCACCATCCACGGTTTCTGCCAGCGCGCGCTGGCCGACACGCCGTTCGCGGCGCAGATGCCGATGCAGCAGACCCTGCTGCGCGATGATCGTGAGCTGCTGCAGCAGGCGGTGAACGATGTCTGGCGCCAGCGCGTGGCCGCTGCCGACGCCGACCCCTGGCTGACAGCCTTCCTGCTGGCCCAGCGTGATTCACCCGAACGCTGGGCCAAGCTGCTCAAGCGGCATCTGGCGCGGCCGCTGGCGCTGCAGCGCTGGCCGTCCGACATCGACCAACCCTCGGACGGCAGCGCGCAGGCCGCTGCGCTGGCCGCCAGCTTTGACCAGGCCCGCGCGCTGTGGGCGGCGCAGGGCGAAGCCGCGCTGGCCGAGCTGTACAAGGGGCTCAAGCGCCTCAACGCCAACAGCTACAACGCCGATTCAGTGCAAACCGCCACAGCAGGCTGGCAGCAACTGGTCACCCTCGCGCAGCCGCCCGCGCCGGGTGACACCCTGCCCGACAAGCTGGCGCTGCTGGGCACGGCGCTGCTGCAAAAACGCGCCAAGAAGGACCAGGCGCCACCGGCCCATGCCTGTTTTGATGCGATCCAGGGCTGGCTTGACGCGCTCGAGCAGAGCGGGCGCGCGCTGCGGCTGGCCCGTTTGCGCCTGCTGCGCAGCCTGCTCGACGACGGCGCGCGGGCGCTGCGCCAGAACAAGCGCGCGCAGCGCGTGGTGGCCTTCGACGACATGCTGTTCAACCTGTACGAGCGCCTGCATGGCGACGCCGCGCCGGGGCTGGCGGCAGCGCTGCTGGCGCGCTTTCCGGCCGCGCTGATCGACGAATTCCAGGACACCGATCCGCTGCAGCTGGCCGTCTTCCAGGCCATCTACCGGGCCGCTGTGCCAACGGCTGGCGAGACAGCGCCGCCGCTGTTTCTGGTGGGCGACCCCAAACAGGCGATCTACAGCTTTCGTCATGCCGATCTGCACACCTATTTGCAGGCCAAATCACAGGCCGACCACTGCCACACGTTGCTCGCCAACCAGCGCGCCACCGGCGCACTGATCGAGGCGCAAAACCGCTTGTTTGGCCGGCAACCGCAAGCCTTCATCCAGCCTGGGCTGGCCTACCACTCGGTGGCCTTGGGCGCCAAGCCGCGGCCACTGCTGCAGGACAACAGCGCGCCGCGCGCCGCGCTACAGGTCTGGACCCTGCCGGCCGACCCGCACAGCGGCCTGGCCCCGCTCAAACCCCAGGCCAAGCTGCTGGCGGCCGAGGTCTGCGCCGGCGAGATCGCCCGCTTGCTGCAGGCCGCCGCTGACGGCCTGGTCAAGCTGGATCAACGGCCGCTGCGCGCTGGCGATATCGCGGTGCTGGTGCGCAGCCATCAGCAGGGCAGCGTGATGCGCCAGGCGCTGGCCGCGTTAGGCGTGGCCAGCGTCGAGCTGTCGCTGGCCAGCGTCTTCCACAGCCCCGATGCCGAGGAGCTTGAGCGTGTGCTCGCCGCCATGCTTGAACCCAGCCGCGAGGGCCTGCTGAAAGCCGCGCTGGCCACCCGTTTGTTGGGCGGCGATGCAGCCAGCATCGCCGCGCTGGCCGACGATGAGGCCGCGCTGGCCGAGCAGATGCAGCGTCTGGGCAGCGCCCACCTGACCTGGCGGCAGCGCGGCGTGGGCTTCATGCTGCGCCAATGGCTGCACGGCGAGCAAGTGCCGGCGCGGCTGCTGGCCCAGGCCGACGGTGCGCGCCGCCTGACCAACCTGCTGCACCTGGCCGAATGCCTGCACCAGGCCGAGCGTGAACATGCCGCGCCCGAAGCCTTGCTGCGCTGGCTGCAGGCCCAGCGCGACGATCCCAGCGGCGACGAGAGCACCCAACTGCGGCTCGAGAGCGACCGCAACCTGGTGCAGATCGTCACCATCCACAAGAGCAAGGGGCTGGAGTACCCGCTGGTCTTCTGCCCGTTCCTGTGGGACGGTCGGCTGGGTGCCGGCGACGACGGCCTGGACGGCATCAGCCGGCACGACGAGCAGGGCCGGGCCGTGCTCGACTTCCGCGCCGGGCTCGACGCTGACTTCGACGAAGCCGCTGCCCGCGACGAAGCCCGCATGGCGGCCGCGGCGGAGTTCATGCGCCTGGTCTATGTGGCGTTGACGCGCGCGGTGCACCGCTGCACGCTGGTGGCTGGCGCTTACCTCAACAAGTCGGGCAAGGGCATCAGCAGCAAGGAGAGTGGCCGTGCGCTGCTCAACTGGTTAGTGGCGGGCGAGGGCCTGAGTCCGGCCGACTGGCTGTCGCTGCGCCGCACGCCCGCCGATCCGGCCCAGCTGGACGCCGCCTGGGCCGCGCTGGCCGACGGCACAGCCGCCAACAGCCTGGCGGTGAGCGTGCTGCCCGCCGCCCATCGCCAAGTACTGAGCCCGGCCAGCGGCGACCCGGCCAGGCTGCAGGCCTTGCCGCCGCCGGCGCAGCGCGGCGAAGCCTGGTGGATCGCCAGCTACAGCAGCTTGATCCAGGGTGTAGCGGAGGGCGCGCGGCCGGCCGATGCTGAGCCAGCGCAGGCCATCGCCGCCGACCATGATCTGCGCGCCGAGTTGTCCGGCGCTGATACCTCGCCGGCCGAGGCTGAGCCCGGCGCTGGGCTGCTGCTGGTCGCCCCGTCAACGCCAGCGGCAGCGGCAGGCCCGCCCCGGGCGGCAGACGACTTTCTCGACTTCCCTCGCGGCGCGGCGGCAGGTGAGTGTGTGCACGCCGTGTTCGAGTGGGCCGATTTCAGCGATCCGGCGAGTTGGGCGCCGGCAATTGACCGCGCCCTGCGCCGTCACCCGCCGGCCGCCACCGATGCATCAACCAGCCAAACGCAACGCTGGGCGGCCATGCTGGGGCGGCTGCTGGCGGAGGTGCTGGATCAGCCGCTGGCGCTGGGCACGGCGCAGCCGCTGCGGCTGTCGCAGCTGGGTTTGCAACGCAGGTTGGTTGAACTGGAGTTCCACCTGCCGGCCACGCGCTTGGACGCACGTCGCCTCAAGCGCTGTCTCAAGGCGCTGGGCTATGACGCACCAGGGCTGGTCTTTGCCACGCTGCAGGGTTATCTGAAAGGCTTCATCGACCTGGTGTTTGAGCACCAAGGCCGCTATTTCATCGCCGACTGGAAGAGCAACCACCTCGGCGAGGCCGCAGCCGATTACGGCCCCACCGGCCTGGCCGCAGCGATGCGGGCCCACCATTACCCGCTGCAGTACCTGATCTACAGCGTAGCCCTGCACCGCTGGCTGGCGCGGCGCCTGCCCGACTACCACTACGCCCAGCACTTTGGCGGCGCGGTCTACCTGTTCGTGCGCGGCGTGCGGCCGGATTGGCGACTGGCCGACGGCCAGCCCTGTGGTGTGGTCTTTGACCGGCCGCCGCAGGCCGCGATCGAACAGCTGTCGGCGCTGCTGGCTGGCGGGGAGTTGGAGCCATGAACACCGCCGGCCTTGCCGAGACCGCACTGGCCGAGGCCTTTGCTCAGCATGCGCGTGGCTGGGCGCTGGCCCAAGGCGCTACGCCGGCAGTGGCCGCCGCCACCGCTGCTGCTGCGGGCGCGCTGAGCCTGGCCACCAGCGCCGGCCACGTCTGCCTCGAACTGGCCGAGCTGGCCGAGCTGGCGGACAGACTCGACCCATCGCAGCCCGATGGCCAATATGGCGAAGCTAACGATCAGGCCGCGTGGGCCGCGTCCTATCCGACAGCGAGGACGGCTGAGACCGCAGCAGCGCTGCCGGTCGGCGCTGCAGCCTGGCGCGCTGCGCTGTGGGCGTCGGGCCTGCTGGGCAGCCCCGCCGAGCCTGGCACGAAGCCGATGATCCTCGACGACGAGGATCGGCTCTACCTGCATCGTGACTTTGACTTTGAGCGCCGTCTGGCGCGTCGGCTGGCGCGCTGCGCCCAGGCCGGGCCAGTGGCCGATGCCATGCCCACCGCAAGCGCTGCGGCGCAACTGGCCAGCTTGTTCGGCAAAACGACCAGCACAACAAGCGCCACGCCATCCGGCGCAACGACCGACGTGACATGCGACGCTGATCCGGCCGCACCCGACTGGCAGCAACTGGCGGCCGCAATGGCACTGCGGGGCCGTTTGACGGTCATCAGCGGCGGTCCGGGCACCGGCAAAACCACCACCGTGGTCAACCTGCTGGCCTGCCTGCTGAGCCAGCGGCCCGATAGCCGCATCGTGCTGGCCGCGCCCACCGGCAAGGCCGCGGCCCGGCTGGCCGAGGCGCTGGGCAGCCGCGCCAGCCACCTGCCGCCAGCGCTGCGTGAACGGCTGCCGACCACGGCCACCACGGTGCACCGGCTGCTTGGCGTGCGGCCGCCGGGGCAATCGCAGGCCGACCCCACAGGGCCATTTGTGCACCATGCCGGCCAGCCGCTGGCGCTGGACGCGCTGGTGGTTGATGAGGCCTCGATGCTCGACCTGGCGCTGGCCACACGCTTGCTGGAAGCGGTGCCGGACTCGGCCCGCATCATCCTGCTCGGCGACAAGGACCAGCTCTCGGCGGTGGAGTCCGGCGCTGTGTTCGCCGAACTCAGCGCCGACCCCTCGCTCAGCGATGCTGCGCGCCGCGAACTGGCCGCGCTGTGCGGCCTGGCGCCCGAACAGATCGTGCCCCCGGCGCCGCTGCGGCCTGGCGCGTTGCACGACAGTGTGGTCTGGTTCAAGCGCAATTTTCGCTTTGCCGCCAACTCGGGCATCGGCCGTCTGGCCGCCGACACCCTGGCCGGCCGCGCCGTGCCCGCGCTAGGCTGGCTGCGCCAGGGCCATGAGCCCGGCGTGCATTGGCTGGACGACGGCGGCCCGACGCCACGCGCCGACACGCTCGACAACCTGATGGCCGCTTATCAGCCCTACCTGGCCACGTTGCAGCAGCAACTGGCCAGCGGCACGGCGCCTGACGCTGCGGCGATCCACCAGGCCTTTGGCCAGTTTCGCGTGCTGTGCGCGCTGCGCGAAGGCCCGCGTGGCGTGCTGGCCATCAACCACACACTCGCGCTGCGGCTGCGCCAGGCGCTGGGCGCCGCGCCGGGCGATGCACGCTCAGCCTGGTTTGCCGGCCGCCCGGTGATGGTGTTGCGCAACGACCCGTTGCTGCGGCTGTTCAATGGCGATATTGGCATCGCCCTGCCCGATGCCGGCGGCCAGCTTCAGGTCTTTTTCCCCGGCCCCAACAACAGCCAGCGCGCCATCGCGCCGACCCGCCTGCCGGCCCATGAAACCGCGCTGGCGATGACGGTGCACAAGTCGCAGGGCTCGGAGTTCGATGCCGTGGCCGTGTTGCTGCCGGCGCAGCGCAGCCGGGTGCTCAGCCGCGAGCTGCTCTACACCGCCGTCACCCGCGCGCGCAGCCAAGTCTGGCTGGCCGCCAGCGCGTCGGTGCTGGCTTCGGCCATCAGCCAGAGCACGGGCCGCCGCTCGGGGTTGCAGGCGCGGCTGCGCGAGGCCTTGGGCGATGTGGCTGGCTGAACGTGAACGGCGCGACCAACACCGCTGAGTGGCGCGAGGGCGAGCACGGATTGGCACGAGCGCCAACACGGATTGGCACGAGCGCCAACGGCCCGCAGCCGCAATCTTCAGGCCTTCACCTCCAGCACGCCGCGCCGGATCTGGTCACGTTCCAGCGATTCGAACAAGGCCTTGAAATTGCCTTCACCAAAGCCATCGTCGCCGCTGCGTTGGATGAACTCGAAGAACACCGGGCCGAGCAGCGTCTCCGAGAAGATCTGCAACAGCAACCGGGGCTGGCCGCCAGACTTCAGGCCATCGGTGCTGCCGTCAAGCAGGATGCCGCGGGTTTGCAGCTCAGCCACCGGCTGGCCATGGCCAGGCAGGCGCTCTTCGAGCATCTCGTAGTAGACGGCGTTGGGCGCCGTCATCAGCGGCACACCGGCCAGTTGCAGGCTGTCCACGGTGGCCTGCAGATCGTCGGTGAGCAGCGCCACATGCTGGATGCCCTCGCCGTTGAATTTCATCAAGAACTCCTCGATCTGGCCGGCGCCGCGCGAAGACTCCTCGTTCAAGGGAATGCGGATCTTGCCGTCGGGCGCGGTCATCGCCTTGCTGGTCAGACCGGTGTGCTCGCCCTGGATATCGAAGTAGCGGATCTCGCGGAAATTGAACAGCTTCTCGTAGAAGCCCGCCCAGTAGGCCATGCGGCCGCGATAGACGTTGTGCGTCAAGTGGTCGATCAGCTTCAGACCGTGGCCCACCGGATGGCGATCAACGCCCTCGACAAAATCAAAGTCGATGTCGTAGATCGACCGGCCATCCTCGAAGCGGTCGATCAGGTAGAGCGGCGCGCCGCCGATGCCCTTGATGGCCGGCAATCGCAACTCCATCGGCCCGGTCGGGATCTCGATCGGCTGCGCGCCCTGGGCCAGGGCCGCAGCGTAGGCGCGGTGTGAGTCCTTGACCCGAAACGCCAGGCCGCAGGCCGAAGGCCCATGCTCAGCAGCGAAGTAGGCTGCGGTGCTGCCCGGCTCGCGGTTGACGATGAAATTGATGTCGCCCTGGCGGTAGAGCAACACGTCCTTGGATCGGTGACGGGCCACCAGGGTGAATCCCATGCGCTCAAACAGCGGTTCAAGCAGGTTGGCAGCGGGCGAAGCGAATTCGACAAACTCGAACCCCATCAGCCCCATCGGATTGTCAAATAGATCGGCCATGGTTCAGGCTCCGGTTGGCATTAACGAGCAATTGACGCGGCCTTCAAAGGCGCCTGCGGCGACGGTCAGCAATGCGCTGGCGGCACGCCAGGGCGCCCGCGGCAGGGGGTAACGTTGAACACCGCAAAGCCGGGCATGCTGTGGAAAGATTCTCTCAATGGCTGGCTCGCCAGCTGCGCAGGGCACGCTGCCGACAAAGCCCTGACGATCATAACCAGCGGCCTGCCGGTGGCCTGACCTTGCCGCACGCCCGCCCGCCCGCGAAAGGTGGTTTTGGTTCACTGGCAAGCCACTGCGGCGCAGCCCAGCACGGTTGTGCCTCTGCCCAGCCCGTAACCCGCCTGTTCTTCTCCTAAGGTCTTGTACCAAGCGGCTGTGCTGGTCTTTACAGTTATATTTCGCCTCGTCGTCGTCGATGTCGTTTCGGTCGACCGGCGGCTCACAAGGCCGCATCATGAACAAGCGCACAGCGTTCTGGTGTTACTCGCCAGATCGACTGGAGGTTAAAGAGTGGATTACGCAACACAGCAGCGCAGGCCGGGCAGGCACCCGATAGGACTCGGCGTCGTGGTGGTTCTACACGTGGCACTGGGCTATGCGCTGGTCAACGGCCTCGGCCGCACGATCATCGAGGTGATCAAGGCGCCGATCGAAACCAAGATCATCGAGGACGTGCAGCCGCCACCACCGCCGCCGCCCGACAACCTGCCGCCGCCACCCAAGATGGCGCTGCCGCCGCCGTCGTTCATGCCGCCGCCCGAGGTGCAGATCGCCAACCCGCAGCTGGCGCCGGCCATCACCGTTACCCGCGAGGCGCCGCCACCTGCGCCGCCGGTGGCCATCGCGCCGGCCCCTTCGCCCTCGCCGGTGCCGGTGCCCGCTGCGCCACCGGCACCGCCAGCACCGAGACCGCAGGCCGTAGCCGCGCGCATCGACGTCAGCACCTGCGAGAAGCCCGAGTACCCGGCCGCCGCACTGCGCGCCGAGGCCACCGGCACGACCAAGATCCGCTTCACGGTCGATGCCACCGGCAAGGTCTCGAAGGCCGAAGTCGAGCGCCCGTCGGGCTCTTCACGCGAGCACAGATTGCTTGACCGCACCGCCGTCGAGGCGTTGAGCAAGTGTCCGTTCCGCCCGGGCACTGACGAAACCGGCAAGCCGGTGGGCGCAGTCGCTGTCGTCGATTACGTCTGGCGCACCGAGTGAGCGCCTTGCGCACTCGCCGTCGCGCCGCACCTGCTGTCCACCACCCCTGACAACACCCCCAGCCGCCACGAACGGCTGATCCTGAACCCCGGAGTCACCATGTCCTTGCTCAATATCCTGCGCGCCCCGCTCGCCGCCGCCCTGCTGGCGCTTGCCGCCGTTGCTGTCACCGCGCCCGCGCCCGCGCTGGCTCAAGCCTCGGCGCCGGCCGCTGAGGCCGCTGCGCCCGCCGTGGCAACCGCCCCGGTGGCCACGGTGGCCAAAGAAGAGGTGATGAACCCCTACGGCATGGAGGCGCTGTGGCGTGAGGGTGACCTGGTGTCCCGCTCCACATTGATCATCATGATCATCATGTCCGTGGGCTCCTGGTACATCATCTTCACCAAGCTGTTCGAGCAGAGCAAACTCATCCGCTCGGCCAACGCCGTCGGCGAAGGCTTCTGGAAAGCCGGCACGATGAAGCAGGCCGCGTCCACACTGGCCGAGACCAGCGCCTTTCGCTACATCGCCGAGCAAGGCGTCAAGGCTGACGAGCACCATGAAGGCACGCTGGTCGAGAGCATCGACCGCCATACCTGGATCAGCATGAACGTCGAGCGCGCCGTCGGCAGTGTCCAGAGCCGGCAACAGGACGGCCTGGCTTTCCTGGCCACCGTCGGCTCCACCGCCCCGTTTGTCGGCCTCTTCGGCACGGTGTGGGGCATCTACCACGCGCTGACCGCCATCGGCATCTCGGGCCAGGCCTCGATCGACAAGGTGGCCGGCCCGGTGGGCGAGGCGCTGATCATGACCGCCATGGGCCTGGCCGTGGCCGTGCCCGCAGTGATGGGCTACAACTGGCTGATCCGCCGCAACAAGACAGCCATGGAGAAGGTTCGCGCCTTCTCGGGCGACGTGCAGAGCGTGCTGCTCGCGGTCAAGAAGTGATAAACCGGCCGGCGCACCGCCCCCCTCGCTGATTGCCCCCACGCGCCGGCCAGCCACTTCCCCGTACAGGAGCCCCCATGTCGATGCAAGTCGGATCGCCCGATGGCGAAGAAGACGCGATGAACGCGTCCATCAACACCACCCCGCTGGTGGACATCATGTTGGTGCTGTTGATCATCTTCCTGATCACCACGCCGGTGATCACCCAGAGCGTGCAGCTGGAGCTGCCCAAAGAGACCAATGTGCCGACCCAGACCAAGCCGGAGAACATCCTGCTGGCGGTGACAAAGGACGGCGAGGTCTACTGGAACTCCAGGCGCATGCCCGACAACGAAGTCTTGGTGGCCGAGTTGAAGAAGCTCTCGGTGCTGGATCCGCAGCCCGAGGTGCACATCCGCGGTGACCAGGAGGCCCGCTACGAGAGCGTCGGCCGCCTGGTGGTGGCCTGCCAGCGCGCGGGCATCGCCAAGGTGGGTTTCATCACCGAACCGCCACCGAAGAATTAAAGGAGCCCGAGCATGTCAATGAACCTAGGCTCCGATGGCGACGACGACGCGCCGATGATGGACATCAACACCACGCCGCTGATCGACGTGATGCTGGTGCTGATCATCATGCTGATCATCACCATCCCGATCCAGACCCATGCGGTGAAGATGAACATGCCGGTGGGTCCGAGCAGCGCGCCACCCAAACCACCGGAAATCGTTCGCATCGATGTCGATTTCGACGGCACCATCGGCTGGAACGGCGTGATCGTGGCCGACCGCGCCGAGCTTGAGAACCGGCTGTCCCAGTTGGCTGCCCTGCCCGACCAGCCCGAGGTGCACCTGCGCCCCAACAAGCTTGTCAGCTACAAGGTCGTGGCGATGGTGATGGCCAGCGCACAACGGCTGGGCGTGACCAAGATCGGCCTGGTGGGCAACGAGCAGTTCCTTTGAATCGATTGAATCGATTGAATCGAGTGTGACGATGAACAAGCTTTCAAGCCTCGCAGCAGCCTTGCTGCTGGCCGGTGCAGTGGGCCTGGCACAGGCCCAGGCGCTGCGGCCCGAGGTCGGCAAGCCGCTGCAGCAGGCCTATGATTTGATCAAGGCCGGCAAGGGCAAGGAAGCGCTGGCCAAGGTTCGCGAGGCCGACAACGCCGCCAACAAGACCGCCGCCGAGACGTTGCAGATCGAGCGCATGCGCGCCGCCGCAGCCCAGCGTGCCGGCGATAACGCCACCGCCATCCAGGCGCTGGAAGCCGTTTACGGCAAGGTCTCGGGCGGCGAGCAAGGCCAGATCGCCGAGCAGATTGCCGGCGCCTATGCCGCCTCGCGCGACAACAACCGGGCCGCGCAGTGGGCGCAGAAGGCCGCTGCAGCGGGCAATAACAGCGCCTCGCTCAAGCAATTGCAGGCCTACCTGCAGGGCGCCACTGGCGACTATGCGGCCGTGGCCAAAGAATCGGCCGCAGAAGTGGCTGCCTCAGAAAAAGCCGGCAAGCGGCCCGACGAAGCCGATCTGCTGCGCATGGCCGATGCCCTGCGTCGATTGAACGACAACGCCGGCCATGCCGCGGTGCTTGAGAAATTGCTGTTCAACTATCCAAAAAAGGATTACTGGGCCATCTACCTCGACCGGCTGGCGCGCAAGAGCGGCTTCGCCGACCGGCTGTCGCTCGATCTGCTGCGCCTGCGCCTGGCCACCGGCACGCTCGACAAGGCCGACGAGTACATGGAAATGTCGCAACTGGCACTGCAGGCCAGGCTGCCAGCTGAAGGCAAGGCCATCGTTGACAAGGGCTTTGCCGCCGGCGTATTGGGCAAAGGCGCCGAGGCCGAGCGCCACAAGCGCCTGCGTGACCTGGCGGTCAAGCGTGAGGCCGAGGCCAAGGACACCATCGACCAGCGCGCCGCCGAGGCTGCGGCCGAGGCCGAAGGCAACGAGCTGGTGCAGATCGGCTACGCCTACGTCACCATGGGCCAGGCTGACAAGGGCATCAAACTGATCGAGCAAGGTATCGCCAAAGGCAAGCTCAAGCGGGTCGAGGATGCCAAGCTGCACCTGGGCTTGGCGCTGCTGCAAGGGGGCAAGAACAAGGCCAAGGCGCTGCAAGTGCTGCGCAGTGTGCAAGGCAATGACGGCCTGTCTGACCTGGGCAAACTCTGGGCCTTGTACGCCAGCACCCAGGGCTGATCGACCCACCGACCGTACAGCGGCAGGGCGATCCCCTGCCGCTGTTCATTGTCAGCTCGTGAACTGCCACAAGTCGCTGACAGATCGCCCGCACAATCCGCCATGGCCCTGCCCTACGTTCAAGCCCTGCCGCACGGCATCTACCTCATCGATACCGGTTTCCACCGGCCGCTGTTTGATGCCGCCTACCTGATCGTCGAGCATGGCCGCGCCGCCTTTGTCGACACCGGCACCAACTTCGCCCTGCCGCGCCTGCTCGCCACGCTGGACGATCTGGGGCTGGCGCGCGAGGCCGTCGACTATGTGATCCCGACCCATGTGCACCTCGACCATGCCGGTGGCGCCGGCCTGCTGATGCGGTCGCTGCCACGCGCCACGCTGTTGGTGCACCCGCGAGGGGCGCGCCACATGATCGACCCCGGCGCGCTGTACCAGGGCGCGCTGGCGGTCTATGGCCAGCACACCATGGATCGCGACTACGGCACGCTGGTGCCGGTGCCGGCCGAGCGTGTTCAAAGCACCCATGAGGGTTTGACCGTGCACCTGGCCGGCCGGCCGCTGCAATTCATCGACACACCGGGCCACGCCCGCCACCACCATTGCATCTGGGATCAGCGCAGCGCCGGCTGGTTCACCGGCGACACCTTCGGCCTGAGCTACCGCGAATTCGACAACGCAGCCGGCGCCTGGATCCTGCCGACCTCGACGCCGGTGCAGTTTGAGCCCGAGGCCCTGCGCACGTCGATCCAGCGGCTGCAGGCGCGCCAGCCCAAAAGCATGTACCTGACCCATTTCGGCCAGGTTGGCGAGGTTGATCGCCTGGCTGAGCTGCTGTTCGAGCAAATCGACGCGATGGTCACGCTGGGCCAGCGGCTGCGCGATGCGCCCGTGCGCCATGTGGCGCTGAAGGCCGGCCTCGAAGCGCTGGCGCGCGAGCAACTGCTGCGCCATGGCATCGACGACATAGACGCCGCACTGGCTGCATTGGCGCTGGACCTTGAACTCAACGCCCAGGGTCTGGCAGCCTGGCTGGACCGCGACCAACGCTGACTCCGGGCTGCCGACGGCCTTGGACCGTCATCAGCCCGCCCCGCCTTTCACTCACTTCACCAGGACATCTCATGCGAATGCTGCACACCATGCTGCGGGTCGGCCAACTGCAACGCTCGATCAACTTCTACACCCAGGTACTGGGCATGGACTTGCTGCGTCAGACAACACGGCCCGAACAGAAGTACGACCTGGCCTTTGTCGGCTACGGCGGCAATCCCGGCCAGGCCGAGATCGAGCTGACCTACAACTACGGTGTCGATAGCTACGAGGTCGGCACCGGCTTTGGCCACATCGCCATCGGCGTGGCCGATGTGGCCGCCACCTGCGCCGCGCTGCGCGACAAGGCCGCGGCACTTGGCGGCGCCATTACCCGCGAACCCGGCCCGGTCAAGGGCGGCAACACGGTGATCGCCTTTGTTACTGACCCTGACGGCTACAAGATCGAGCTGATCGAGCGCCGCGAAGGCTAAAGAACCAGGCGTGCGGCCTCAGGCGCGCGCCAGCGCCTGCGCCTGACGCGCCAGCTGCGTGATGCGGGCCCAGTCGCCACTGGCCACCGCATCGGCCGGCGTCAGCCAGGAGCCACCGCAGACCTTGACGTTGGCCAGCGCCAGAAACTGCGGCGCGGTCTCCAGGCTGATGCCACCGGTGGGGCAGAAGGCAATGTCGGGAAACGGCCCGCCCAGCGCCTTGAGCATGGCGATGCCGCCGGCCTGCTGCGCCGGGAAGAACTTCAAGAAGCCCAGGCCATCGGCGCTGGCCGCCATCACCTCGCTGGCGCTGGCCACGCCGGGCAGCAGCGGCAGCCCGATGGCGCGGCAGGCCGCACCAATCGCCACCGTATAGCCGGGGCTCACAGCAAAGCGGCTGCCGGCATCCAGCGCGGCCTGGGCATCGGCCGCCGAGCGGATGGTGCCGGCGCCCACCACCGCCTCGGGCAGCGCCCGGGCAATGGCCTCGATGCACTGCAGCGCCACCGGCGTGCGCAGCGTCACCTCCAGCACCTTGACGCCGCCTGCCAGCAAGGCTTCGGCCAGCGGCACGGCATCCTGCAGGCGTTGCAGCACGATCACCGGGATCACGGGGCCGTGGCTGGCCAGGCTGAGGGGATTCATCATGGGTGACCTTGTTAACTGGGCGGTGGTGATGCAGCGTGTGCCACTCACAGCCAGGTGACGGCGCCTTCTTCGGCGCTGAGTACGGTGCGGCGCATGCCGCCAAACAGTTCGCGGCCAAGGTCGAAAGCATGTTCTTCGGCCTGCTCGTCGCTGAGTACGGCCGGCTCGCGGGCAGCCCACTCGGCCTCGTCGACCAGCGCGGCCAGCGTGCCGGCCTCGGCGTCGAGCCGGATCAGGTCGCCGTCGCGCAGCCTGGCCAACGGGCCGCCGGCCAGCGCCTCGGGGCTGCAGTGGATGGCAGCCGGCACCTTGCCTGATGCGCCGCTCATGCGGCCGTCGGTGACCAGCGCGACGCGGAAGCCCTTGCCCTGTAGCACGGCCAGCGGCGGCGTCAGTTTGTGCAACTCAGGCATGCCGTTGGCCTTGGGCCCCTGGAAGCGCACCACCACGACCACATCGCGGTCAAGCTCACCAGCGGCAAATGCCCGATGCAGTGCTTCTTGGCTGCTGAAGACCCGTGCCGGTGCCTCGATGACATGGCGGTCGTCCGGTACCGCCGAAATCTTGATCACCGATCGGCCCAGATTGCCTTGCAACAGCTTGAGGCCGCCACTGCTTGAGAACGGCGCTGCGGCGCGGCGCACGATGCTGTCGTCCAGTGGTTCGGCGGGCAGCTCGGTCCACTGCAGCGCTGTGGCGCCATCGGCGCTGGACGCCATCGCCGGCACGCGGCCATAGGCGGCGATGCCGGCCTCGGCCACCGTGGCCACATCGCCATGCAGGCAGCCGTCGTCCAGCAGTTCACGCAACACCCAGCCCGGGCCGCCACAGGCCTGGAACTGGTTGACGTCGGCACTGCCGTTGGGATAGACACGGGCCAGCAAAGGCACCTCGGCCGACAACTCGGCAAAGTCGGTCCAGTCGATGCTGATACCGGCAGCGCGGGCCACTGCCACCCAGTGGATCAGGTGGTTGGTGGAGCCGCCGGTGGCCAGCAGCGCGGCCATCGCGTTGACGATCACGCGCTCGTCGACCAGGCGACCGATCGGCGTATAGCGGGCGCGCCGGGTGATGGCCAGCAAGGTGCCAACCGCTTCACGCGTGAGCGCCTCACGCAGGCCGGCATGCGGATGCACAAAGGCCGCGCCCGGCACATGCAGGCCCATCGCCTCGAGCAGCATCTGGTTGCTGTTGGCCGTGCCATAGAAGGTGCAGGTGCCAGCACCGTGGTAAGCGGCCTGCTCGGCCTGCAGCAACTCCTCGCGACCGACCAGGCCCTGCGCAAACTGCTCGCGCACCTTGCTCTTGTCGGTATTGGACAAGCCAGAACCCATTGGGCCGGCTGGCACAAAGACACAAGGCAGGTGGCCAAAGTGCAGCGCTCCGATCAGCAAGCCGGGCACGATCTTGTCGCACACACCCAGCAGCAGGGCGCCGTCAAAGACATCATGCGTCAGCGCCACGGCGGTGGCCTGGGCGATGACGTCACGCGAGAACAGCGACAACTCCATGCCCGGCAGGCCCTGGGTGACGCCGTCACACATCGCCGGCACGCCGCCGGCCACCTGCACCGTGGCGCCGCGGCGCTGCGCCTCGTCGCGGATCAGCGCCGGATAGACCTCATAGGGCTGGTGCGCCGAGAGCATGTCGTTGTAAGCGGTAACCACTGCCAAGTTGGGCGCACGCTCGGCCACCACGCGCAGGCGCTGATCGCCCGGCAGCGCGGCAAAGGCATGGGCCACATTGGCGCAGCCCATGCGCTCGGCACCCGGCGGGCGGTCCATCAGGCGCTGCAGTCGGCTGAGATAGGCCTTGCGTTGCGTGGCGCTGCGCTCGCGGATGCGGTCGGTGAGGGCTAGGATGCGTTGTTTCATGGTGCTCGGTTGGTAACTTGCACTTCGATTATCAAGTAACTTGATTACATCGTCAACGCCTTGAGCCCACGCATGGGCAGGCTGCTGGCAAGCGGACGCCGTTCTCTGCCCGGTCTCTGGCATGCTTGGTGGCATGAACCTGCCACCTGCCCGAGACAGCGCTGCGCTGCTGGACCAGGTCTGCCAGCAATGGGGCGGCCAGGCCGATCTCTGGGTCTTCGGCTATGCCTCCTTGATCTGGCGGCCCGAATTCGAGTCTGCCGAACACCGGCCGGCGCTGGTGCACGGCTGGCACCGCGCCCTGCGCATGCGCTCACGCATCAACCGCGGCACGCCCGAGCGGCCCGGCCTGGTCTATGCGCTGGTCTCGGGCGGCAGGTGTCGCGGCATGGTCTACCGCATCCCGCAGCAGCGCGCGCCGGCCGAACTGGACCGGCTCTGGCATCGCGAGATGCCCACTGGCGTTTACGATCCGCGCTGGCTGCGCTGTCAGACCAGCGCCGGCGAGGTGATGGCGCTGGCCTTCACGCTGAGCCGGCGCAGCCCGAGCTACACCGGCCGCATCGCCGACGACGACCTGCTGCAGATCCTGCGCCAGGCCGAGGGTCGCTACGGCAGCACGCTGGACTACCTGGTGCACACCGCCGAATCGCTCAACCAGCACCACATGTGTGACCACGAAAGCAGACGCCTGCTGGCGCTGGTGCGCCGGGCCGGGCTGGCTTAACGCACCTCAGGGTGTGAGAGGCAATCTCAACCCGCCGTCCGCGTCGGGCTGGCTGCTGCGGGCATGGCCTGCAGACTGGCACGCACCTGGGCCAGGTCATCGGCGGTATCGACGTCGATCAGCACGCCCGGATCGTCCAGTTCCAGCCCAACCGAGGGATAGCGCGCCATCAGCCGGCGCGCGCCCTCGTCGCCGCTGAGCAGCACCAGCTCGGAGAACAGTTCGGCGGCAAAGGCCACCGGGTGGCCGCGCCGGCCACGGTACTGCGCGTAGACCACCGGCTGCTGGCCCAGGGCTTGCGCCACCTGCGCCAGGCTGCCCGGCTTGACCAGCGGCATGTCAGCGGGCAGCACCAGCCAGCCACCGGCATGCGGCCGCGCCGCCACACCCGCAGCGATCGAATACCCCATGCCCAACGGTCCGGCGCCGGGGCTGCCGACCTCGGGCAGCACCACCACGTCGCGACTCGCCACCCAACGCGCTGCTTCAGCGGCCAGTGACCCGGTGGTGATCACGACCACCGGCAGCCGGCTCTCGATGGCATGGGCAATGGTCTGGCCCAACACGCTGGCCGCACCCAGGTCTTGCGCCAGCTTGTGCTGCTTGCCGACAAAGCGGCTACCCAGGCCTGCGGCCAGCACGATGACAACGGGGGATGATTTCATGTTTTTATCACTTCAACCGACGGGTCTTCAAGCCCGGCCTCTACCTGAGCTGGAGCATGGCGGCAGCGGCCGCTCAACAACAGTCGTAGCTTCACCTAAGGCCAATCACTTAGGGTGCAACCTGCATGCGGGTGGGCTGCGCCACTGACTTGCGGCAAGTTCCAGGAAGCGCCGAGAGCGGCATACTCCGGACATGGACCCCCGCATCGCTGATCTGCGCAAGAGCTATGAACGTGCCGAACTCGACGAAGCCGCTGCGGCGTTGCTGCCGCTAAGGCAGTTTGAGAGCTGGCTGCAGCAGGCCATCGAGGCCCACCTGCCAGAGCCCAACGCCATGACCCTGGCCACTGTCGGCAGCGACGGCCGGCCGTCGACGCGCATCGTGTTGATCAAGGGCGTCGATGAGCGCGGGCTGAGCTGGTACACCAACTTCAACAGCCGCAAGGGCCAGGAACTGGCAGCCAACCCGGTAGCGGCACTGCAGTTCCACTGGGTTGAACTTGAGCGCGTGGTGCGCATCGAGGGCCATGTAGAGCGGGTGGCTGACGCCGAGGCCGATGCCTATTTCGCCTCGCGCCCGCTCGATTCACGCCTTGGCGCCTGGGCCTCGCCGCAAAGCCAGGTGATTTCGTCGCGCGCCGTGCTGGTCGCTCAGGCAGCCCGCTATGCGGCGCAGTTTGCGCTGTCACCGCCGCGGCCGCCGCATTGGGGCGGCTTCCGCCTGGTGCCCGATCACTGGGAATTCTGGCAGGGTCGCAAGAGCCGTCTGCACGACCGCCTGCGCTACCGGCTGGCCGACGGCCACTGGCTGCGCGAGCGACTCGCGCCCTGAGAGCGCTCAGCCGCGCCGCAGCCGCGCAGCAAAGGTCTTGCGGAACTTCGCGACCTTGGGCGCCACCACATGCGCGCAATAGCCCTGCCCAGGGTGATTGGCGAAGTAGTGCTGGTGGTAGTCCTCGGCGGGCCAGTAGTTGGTCTCGGCGGCCAGTTCAGTGACCACAGCGCCGCCTGCGCTCGCAGCTTCGGCCATCACCGCCTGCGCCACCGCTTGCTGCTCGGCGTTGTGCCAATAGATGCCCGATCGGTACTGCGTGCCGACATCATTGCCCTGCCGGTTGAGCGTGGTGGGGTCGTGGATGACGAAAAAGATCTCCAACAACTCGCGCAGGCTCACCTCGGCCGGGTCGAAACGCACCCGCACCACCTCGTTGTGGCCGGTGTCGCCCGAGCACACCTGCTCGTAGCTGGGATCGCGGGTCTGGCCATTGCTGTAACCCGATTGCACGGCCAGCACACCTTGCACCTGCTCGTACACCGCCTCGGTGCACCAGAAACAACCGCCGCCCAGCGTGATGATCTCTTCAGTCATGCCCGCGCTCCTGTTCAACAGGCTTGCATTGTCGACTGCTTGGGGCGCCTGGCAAGCGCCACGCCGCAACGACAGCGTGACGCACAATAAGCCGGCCCGGCATCCTTGCCGCCTCCGCCCGCTACGCCCACCGTGAACGCGTTACTGACAAACCTGGGTCTGCTGGACTGGAAGCCGCTGCTGGGCGCCCTGCTGCTGCCACCCGTGCCGCTGCTGCTCTTGCTGCTGCTGGCCTGGGCTTGGCGCGGCCGTCATGCCCTGCTGTCGGGCCTGGCGCTTGGCCTGGCCTTGCTGGGCCTGTGGTTCTCGCAGTGCCTGGTTACCGCCGCGCTGCTGGAGCGCGGGCTGTCCAGCGCGCCGGTGCTCAACCCCACGCGCCTGGCCGCCTTGCGCCCGACCTGGCGCAGCGAGCGCTCGGTGGTGCTGGTGCTGGGCGGCGGCGTGCGGCCGCTGGCCGCCGAATATGGCGAAGCGCAACTCAACGCCCAATCGATGGAGCGCCTGCACTATGGCCTGTGGCTGGGCCGGCAGTTACAGACGCCAGTGATGTTTTCAGGCGGCAGCGGCCATGCCCAGCCGGGCGGGCCCAGTGAAGCCCAGGTCGCGGCGCGCATTGCCGCCAGGGACTACCGCCAGCCGCTGCGCTGGCAGGAGGGCCAATCGCGAGACACCCGTGAGAACGCACTGCGCAGCGTGCAGTTGCTGCGTGAGCAAGGCATCAGCGACGTGCTGCTGGTCAGCCACGGCTCGCACATGCAGCGCGCGCAGCGAAATTTTGAGCGCGAAGCCGCGCTGGCCGGCATCGCCTTGCGCATCGTGCCGGCACCGATGGGCTTGCTTGATCTCAGCGCAACGCCCACCGCACTGCGCTGGATGCCATCGGCCGAAGGCAATCTGCGGGTGCGCCAGGCGCTGCATGAGTGGCTGGGCTGGTTCGCGGGCGCCTGAATCACGCCAGGCGACGCCACCAAAAACACTGCCAGACAACGCAGTACCGCCGCAGGCGAGCCCACAAGCGCCACAAGCGCCACAAGCACCACAAGAGCCACAAGCACTACAAACCCCACAAACGCGAACCCCCTCGGACCTTGCGATCCGAGGGGGTGGGTGGTCGATGACCACCATGTGGAGATCCGGAGAAATGAAGTCCGGGGCCCCGTTTCATGCAGAGACTGCACGAAGTTTGATGCCTTCTGAGAAGGCAGCCTGACATTACTGCGAACCCGGCCTGACCGCAAGCAAAACTTGACTTGGCGGCGCTATCGCGGCGCTGTGGCGGCACAGCTTCAGCGCTTCATCACCTGCTCGAACAAGGCCTGCACCCGCTGCGTCACTTCAGCCGGCATGCTGATGGCGCGGCCCCACTCGCGCGAGGTCTCGCCGGGCCACTTGTGGGTGGCGTCCAGACCCATCTTGCCGCCCAGGCCACTGACCGGCGACGCAAAGTCCAGATAGTCGATTGGCGTCTGCTCGACCAGAGTGGTGTCGCGCACCGGATCCATGCGCGTGGTGATAGCCCAGACCACGTCCTGCCAGTTGCGGATATCGACATCGTCGTCAGTGACAACGATGAACTTGGTGTACATGAACTGGCGCAGAAAACTCCAGATGCCGAACATCAGCCGCTTGGCATGGCCTGGGTAGGCTTTCTTGATCGAGATGATCGCCATGCGGTAGCTGCAGCCCTCGGGCGGCAGGTAGAAGTCGACGATCTCCGGAAACTGCTTCTGCAAGATCGGCACAAAGACCTCGTTCAGCGCCACGCCCAGCATGGCCGGCTCATCCGGCGGCTTGCCCGTGTAGGTGGAGTGGTAGACGGGATCGCGGCGGTGCGTCAGCCGGTTGATGCGGAACACCGGGAACCAGTCCTGCTCGTTGTAGTA
>JBBQJN010000007.1:0-29362 GCA_038325945.1 Burkholderiales bacterium
CATGCTTGATGATGACGCAGGCCGGCGCGTCGCCGAAGGTCTTGACACATTCCCAGGCCGCGTCGGCATCGGCGATGTTGTTGAACGACAGCGCCTTGCCCTGCACCTGCTGCCACTGCGACAGCGTGCCCGGCGCGGGCGCAAGATCGCGGTAGAAGGCAGCGCTCTGGTGCGGGTTCTCGCCGTAGCGCATGTCCTGCGTTTTGAGCAACTGCAGGTTGTAGATCTCGGGGAACGCGGCGCGCTGCGGCACGGCGGCCGGGCGCTGCTCGGCACCGTCTTCCAGCGCAAACAGGTAGTTGCTGATCATGCCGTCGTAGGCCGCAGTGTGCGCATAGACCTTGCGCGCCAGCCCGAACTTGGTCTTGCGGCAGAGGCCGCCGGCGCCTAGCTCGATCAGCACTTGTGGGTAGTCGGCGGGGTCAATCACCACACCCACATCGGGCCAGTTCTTGGCCGCCGCACGCAGCATCGCCGGGCCGCCGATGTCGATGTTCTCGATCGCGTCCTCCAGCGTGCAGTCGGGCCGCGCCGTGGCCTGGGCGAAGGGGTAGAGGTTGATCACCAGCAGGTCGATGGTGGCGATGCCATGCTCGGCCAACGCAGCCATGTGCGCCGGCACATCGCGGCGCGCCAGCAGGCCGCCGTGGATGCGCGGGTGCAGCGTCTTGACGCGGCCGTCGAGCATCTCGGGGAAACCGGTGACCTCGGCCACCTCGGTGACGGCCAGGCCGGCATCGGCCAGCAAACGGGCGGTGCCACCGGTAGACAGCAGCTTGACACCGCGCTCAGCCAGCGCTTGGGCAAACTCGACGATGCCGGTCTTGTCGGACACGGACAGCAGGGCAGTGGTCATGGGCGGGTCTTGGGAAGAGATAGAACGGCACGCGGCAGGGGCCGCGCGCTCACTTGATCAACTTGTGGTCAAGCAGCTTGCGGCGCAGTGTGTTGCGGTTGATGCCCAGCCACTCGGCGGCCTTGCTCTGGTTGCCCTCGGCGTGTTTCATCACCACCTCGAGCATCGGTCGCTCTACCGTGCCGACCACCATGTCGTGCACGGCGTGCGGCTCGGTGCCGCGCAAATCCTTGAAATACTGCTCCAGGCTGTCGCGGATGCAGTCTTCGATTTTCTTTTTGCTCATGCTTCCAGGGCGATCTGTCCGTCGTTGGCGGCGCTGGCCTGCGGCAGCAGCCGGTGCCGGTCTGCCAGGGCATCGAAGTAGCCAGCCACCGCGGCCACTTGCAAACGGGCTTCGTCGATGGTGTTCATGCTGCGGCGAAAGTCCTCACCGCCCGGCAGGCCACGCACCGCCCAGCCGATGTGTTTGCGCGCGCTGCGCACGCCGGTAAATTCACCGTAAAGGCCGTAGTGCGACTGCAGATGATCGACCAGCCAATGCCGCACGTCGGCGGTGGCTGGCGGCGCCAGTGTCTCGCCGCTGGCCAGGAAGTGGGCGATCTCGCGAAAGATCCAGGGCCGGCCCATTGCGGCGCGGCCAATCATCAGCGCGTCTGCGCCGGTGCGCGCCAGCACCTCGCGCGCCTTGGCCGGAGAATCGACATCGCCATTGGCCACCACCGGCACGCGCACGGCGGCCTTCACCGCGGCGATGGTGTCGTACTCGGCGCACCCTGTGTAGCCCTGCTCGCGGGTGCGGCCGTGCACGGTGAGCATGGCCACGCCAGCGCGTTCAGCCGAGCGTGCCAGCGCCACCGCATTGCGTTCGGTGGCGCACCAGCCGGTGCGCATCTTCAGCGTCACCGGCACGCCGCGCGGCGCGGCCACCGCCACCACCGCTTCGACGATGGCGATGGCCAGTGGCTCATCGCGCATCAGCGCCGATCCGGCCCATTTGGTGCACACCTTCTTGGCCGGGCAGCCCATGTTGATGTCAATGATCTGCGCGCCGCGGTCGATGTTGTAGGCCGCGGCCTCGGCCATCATCGCGACGTCGGTGCCGGCGATCTGCACCGCGATCGGCCCCGGCTCGCCGACATGGTCGGCCCGTCGGCTGGTCTTCAGCGAGTGCCAGAGATCTTTGCGCGAGGTCACCATCTCGCTGACCGCATAGCCCGCGCCGAGCTGGCGGCAAAGCTGGCGGAAAGGCCGATCGGTCACCCCGGCCATCGGGGCGACAAACAGCCGGTTCGGCAGCTGGAAGGGGCCGAGTTGCAGGGTGGACACCAAAATCTCGCGCGGATCGCTGTGCTGAAAAAGGAGGCAAAGTATAGCGGCCGTGAACGGCGGCGCTGGCGCCGCTGGGCATGCCTATGATGCGCCTCGATGGAAGCCTGGATGCAAGCCCAAATGAGCGTGCTGCTGAGCGCGTTGGCGCTGCCGCAATTTGGTCTGAGCACGGTGTTCGTGGTCTCGCTGGTATCGGCCACGTTGCTGCCGCTGGGCTCGGAGCCGGCGGTGTTTGGCCTTATCAAGCTCAACCCCGCGCTGTTTTGGCAGGCCATTGGTGTGGCCACGCTGGGCAACACCATTGGCGGCGGCATCAGCTGGTGGATGGGCTACGGCGCCGAGCGCGCCTATGAGCGTGTCACCCACAAGAGCGGCGATCTGCGCGCCCTTGCCTGGATGCGGCGCTTTGGCGCCAAGGCCTGTCTGCTGTCCTGGCTGCCGCTGGTGGGTGACCCGCTGTGCGCCGCCGCCGGCTGGCTGCGGCTGCCGTTCTGGCCCTGTGTGGCCTACATGGCGGTGGGCAAGTTTGCGCGCTACCTGACGATGACGGCGGCGCTCATCTGGCTGTTTCCGGGCCGCCTCTGATCGGCGGCTGCCTGGCCAACGGAAGCTTCCACTCCCTCCAAGTGGGGGCTGATGGGGGATGGTCAGCCGGCCGCTGCGGGCCGCAGAATGCGGCACCGCAGACCCGTTGCAGCCGGCCACAGCCACCACCATGACCCTCACCACCCGCACCCCCGCTTACGATCGATTGACGCAGACTTTCACCCGCCTGCACCACCTCGAGCACCTGCAGTCGATCGCCGATTGGGACCAGGCGGCGATGATGCCCGCTGGCGGTGCCGAGGCGCGCGCCGGCGCACTGGCCGAGGTGGCCGCGCTGATGCACCAGTTGCGCACCGACCCGGCGCTTGGCCCGGCGCTGGCGCGCGCCACCGACGAGCCGCTGTCCGAACTGCAGCGCGCCAACCTGCGCGAGATCGGCCGCGAGTGGCGTGCCGCCAACGCGCTGCCCGAGGCGCTGGTGCAACGCAGCAAGCTGGCCACCTCGCGCTGCGAGCATGCCTGGCGCAAACAGCGGCCGGCCAACGACTGGGCCGGCTTTCTGCCCAACTTCCGCGAGGTGGTGGCGGTGGCGCGTGAGCAGGCCAGGCTGCTGTCGGCCAGCAGCGGCCTGCGGCCCTATGACGCGCTGATGGACCAGTTTGAGCCCGGCATGACCTGCGCCCAGCTTGAGCCGCTGTTTGCCGATCTGCGCGGCTGGCTGCCCGACCTGGTGCAGCGGGTGCAGGCGCGCCAGGCCGCCGAGCCGCTGATCGCGCCGCAGGGGCCGTTTGCGCTTGAGGCCCAGCGCGGCCTGTGCCTGCGCGTGATGCAGTGGCTGCAATTCGACTTCAACGCCGGCCGGCTTGATGTCAGCAGCCACCCTTTTTCAGGCGGTGTGCCCGAGGATGTGCGGCTGACCACGCGCTACAACAGCAGCGAGTTCATCGGCGGCCTGCTCGGCGCCATCCACGAGACCGGCCATGGCCGCTACGAGCAGAACCGGCCGCGTGACTGGCTGGGCCAGCCGGTGTCGCAGGCGCGCTCGATGGCCATCCACGAGAGCCAGAGCCTGAGTTTCGAGATGCAGCTGGGCCGGCACTCCGGCTTTGTTGCCCACCTGGCGCCAATGATCAGCGAGGCCTTTGGTGCGCAGCCGGCGTTTGCCCCTGACAACCTGCAAAAACTGCTGACGCGAGTGCGGCCTGGGCTGATCCGCGTTGATGCCGACGAACTGACCTATGCCGCACATGTGATGCTGCGTTACGGCATCGAGCGCAGGCTGATCGAAGGCGAGATCGAGCCCGAGGACGTGCCGGCGCTGTGGGACCAGGGCATGGCCGATCTGCTGGGGCTGGACAGCCGCGGCAACTACCGCGATGGGCCGCTGCAGGACGTGCACTGGCCCGAGGCCTTGTTTGGCTACTTTCCCTGCTACACGCTGGGCGCGATGTATGCGGCGCAGTGGTTTGCCGCCATGCGACGTGAACTGCCGACGCTGGATGCCAGCCTGCAGGCGGGCGAGCTGTCGCCGGTATTTGACTGGCTGGGCCAGCACATCTGGCAGCCGGCCAGCCGCTGGACTACCGACGAATTGGCGCGTCGCGCCAGCGGCGAGACGTTGAACCCGGCGTTTTACCGGGCTCACCTCAAGGCGCGTTACCTGGCCTGAGCGGGCCGCACCGGCCTGCGGCGCCGCGCCCGTGCGGCGTGGTTCATTCAGCCCGCTGCGGCGCTGGCCCTGCGCTTGCTGGCGCGCTTGGCTGCGGGGGCCCTGGTGGCGGCCGACTTGGCAGCTGGTTTGGCCGCTGGTTTGGCCGCTGGTTTGGCGGCTGGTGACTTGGCGGCCGCTGATTTGGCGGACGGTTTGCGCGCGCTGCGCGCCGCAGGCGCCGACGCTGTTTTCGAGCCCGCCAGCTGGGCTTCCAGCGCGGCGACGCGCTCCACCAGCGCCGACAGCGCTTTGGCATTGGGCACGCCGAGCTTGCTCAAGGCGCGCGCGGTGCGCTCCTCGAAGATCGACTCCAGCTTGTCCCAATGCGCATTGGCCTTGCTGCCGACCTCGCCGGCCATCGCCGACATTTTGCCGGCGACATCACCCAGCTTCTCGCCGGCCGCCGACTGCGTCTTGCGTTGCAGGCTGGCGCCTTCGCGCATCAAGGTGTCAAAGACCTTGCCGCCCTCGCCCTGGGCCTTGGCAAACGCGCCCAGTCCGGCCAGCCAGATCTGCTGGGCCGAATCCTTGACCGTCTGCGCCAGGTGGCTGTCAAGCAGGCCGGAAGGCGAAGCAGCCTGTTTTTCGGCCATCTTCTGAAGTTTCTTGACCATGGGAAAGCTCCTGGGGAATTCTGGGGAAGTGTTGGCAAGGCCCGCAGCGCTGTTGCGGCGGCGGGCAAACGACAGTGTAGGCAGCTGCATTCGAGGCGTCAGCCTAATCGCCGAATTTGATGGCTCGGGTTTGTACGGGCCTGCGCTCCTGCAAGTGGCGGCGCTGCAGCTATCCTGCCGGCATGTACGCGTCTTTTTTTGGTCTGCAGCAAGCGCCGTTCACGATCGCGCCCGACCCGCGTTTCCTGTTCATGAGCGAACGCCACCGCGAGGCACTGGCGCATCTGCTGTATGGCGTGCAAGGCGGCGGCGGCTTTGTGCTGCTGACCGGCGAGATTGGCGCCGGCAAGACCACCGTCTGCCGCTGCTTCCTGGAGCAGGTGCCTGCGGGCTGCCGCGTCGCGTACATCTTCAATCCCAAGCTCAGCGTGATCGAGCTGCTGCAATCGGTGTGCGACGAGTTCGGCGCGGCCGTGCCCGCCGGGCCGCAGCCGGCCAGCATCAAGACGCTGGTCGATGCGCTCAACGCCAATTTGCTGGCCAGCCATGCACTGGGCAACAACAGCCTGCTGATCATCGACGAGGCGCAGCACTTGTCGGCCGAGTTGCTGGAGCAGCTGCGCCTGCTGACCAAACTGGAGACCAGCCAGCGCAAGCTGCTGCAGATCATCCTGATCGGCCAACCCGAGCTGCGCGGCATGCTGGCCAGCCCTGGCATGGAGCAGCTGGCGCAGCGGGTGATTGCGCGCTACCACCTGGGCGCGCTCAGCGCTGCTGAAACTGCGGCCTATGTCTCGCATCGGCTGGCGGTGGCCGGCCTGGCGGGGGCCAACCCCTTCGACGCCGCCGCCTTGCGCCGCATCCATGCGTTGAGCGGCGGCGTGCCGCGCCGCATCAACCTGCTGTGCGACCGCGCGCTGCTCGGCGCCTTTGCCGAAGGCCGGGCCCAACTGGGGCGGCGCATCGTTGATCGCGCGGCCGGCGAGGTTTTCGGCAGCGACCGGGCTGGCCGGCTAGCCACCCAGCGCACGCGTGGCGTGGCGCTGACGGGTGTGGCCGGTGTGGCGCTGGCCAGTGTGGCGCTGGTTGCCGCCGCGCTGGGCGGCCTGTTCGGCTGGCAGGCCAGGGCGCCTGGCTCTGCGCTGGTGCCGGCGCAGGCGGCGGTGGCGTCGGCTGTGGATGTTGCAGCCGCCCCCGATGCTGCGTCCGCTGCCGGGCCCGAGCCGCAGGCCGCAGGCGGCGCGTCGCCGGCCGCAGCCTCGGCTGCCGCAGCTGCGTTGCCCGCCGCGCCGCCGCTGTTCAACGATGGCGCCGACTGGGCCCGGTTGCCGCGCGATCCGGCCAAGGCCTTGGCCGAACTGGCCGGGCTCTGGCAGGCTGACTTGCCTGCCGATACCGGCTGTGCCCGCGCCGAACGCGCAGGGCTGGGCTGCTGGCGCAGCACCGCCGGCAGCCTGCCGCTGATCGACAGGCTGGACCGGCCGGTGCTGATCGCGCTGGCCGATGCGGCCGGCCGCGAGGCGCATGTGCGGCTGCTTGGCTTGTCCCCCCAGGGTGCGGTACTGGCCTCGGGTGATCGCCAGTGGATCATGCCTGCGGCCCTGCTGGCGGCGCGCTGGCGCGGTGAGGTCACCACCTTCTGGCGCATGCCGGCGGGCTATGTGCAGGTGCTGGCGCCGGGCGCCAGAGGCCCGGCGGTGGCCGCACTGGCGGCCGGTCTGGCGCGCGTGGCCGGCTTGCCCGGCGCGCCGTCAGGCGACCGGTACGACGCCGCGCTGCTGCAGCAAGTGGCGGCCTTTCAACTCGCCCAGGGCCTCAAACCCGACGGGCTGGCCGGCCCCACCACCTTCATGATGCTCAACCGGGCACTCGGGCTCGACGAGCCCAGGCTCAGCCGGGAATGAGCGGGATGAGCAGCCGCTGCACTGCCACTGAGGCCGCCGCCTGCCCGAACCACGCTGGGCATGCCTGCCCAAGCCGGCGCCAGGCCGGCGGCCGTTGCTTCGATCAACCGCGCCGCCAGGGCCTGCCCTGCGACGCCGGCCACTTCTACCGCTGCTGAGAAAACCATGTCTTACATCCTGGAGGCGCTGCGTCGCGCCGATGCCGAGCGGCAGCGCGGCGCCATCCCCGGCCTGCATGCCCAGTCGGCGGGCAGCATCGGTGCAGCCGGACTGCCGCTGGCTGAGGGCGCCGAGCGCGAAAGCGCGCGCCGCCGCTGGTTGCTGCGCACGCTGATCGCCACCGCAGCGCTGCTGGCGCTGGCGGCGGCCTGGTGGCTGGGCCAGGGCAGCGCGCGCGATGCCTCGGCGCCCGCTGTAGTGCCAAGCACGGCTGTCGACTCGCCGGTGACCGCGCCGCCTCTGGCAACGCTGCAGCCGCCCGCAGCGGTTTTTCAGCCACCCCCAGTGGCGCAAGACAGGCCTGTGGCCGCGCTGCTTGCCCCACCGCTGCCGGCGCCTGCGGTGGGCAGCCTGCCGTCGACTTCGGCGACATCGGCGACTTCGGCGACATCGGCGACTGCGGCGTCGCCGTCCGCCCAGCGCGTGCCCACCATGGCGCCGGCGGTCAGCGCAGCACCCGCCGATGCCAAGGCCGTGGCGGCGTCAGCGCCCGAGCCACTGCTGGCCTGGGCGGCGATGCCCGAGGCCAGCCGCGCCGGCCTGCCGCGCTTGGCCTGGTCAGGCGTGGTCTACGCCGAGCAGCCGGCGCAGCGGCTGGTGGTGGTCAATGGCCAAGTCCTGCGCGAAGGCGACGAGATCGCGCCAGGCCTGCAACTGGAGCAGATCCGGCCGCGCTCGGCGGTGCTGCGCTGGCGCGGTCAACGCATTGAAATGCCGCTGTAAAAGTGAAGGCCGATCCGGCAACGCAATGTGCATGGGGTAAGCGCCCTTGAGCCGAGCACTGCGGATGGGCAAGAATGAAGCGGCCAGATTTCATCAGGAGGAGACCCTATGCATTACTTCGTCACCGGTGCCACCGGCTTCATCGGCAAGCGCCTCGTCAAGACCCTGCTCGCCCGACGCGGCACCACGGTGCACTTCCTGGTGCGACCGGGCAGCGAGTCCAAGCTGGCCGATTTGTACAGCTACTGGGGCGTGGCCAAGAGCCGGGCGATCGCCGTCAGCGGCGATCTCACCGCCAAGAAGCTGGGCGTCGGCGCCGACGAGCTGAAGGCGCTCAAGGGCAAGATCGACGGTGTCTACCACTTGGCTGCGGTCTACGACCTGGAAGCCGACGAAGAGAGCCAGGTGCGCATCAACATTGATGGCACGCGCAACCTGGTGGAGTTCGCCAAGGCCATCGACGCCAAGCATGTGCACCATGTGTCGTCGATCGTCGCGGCCGGGCTGTACGAAGGTGTGTTCCGCGAAGACATGTTCGACGAGGCCGAGGGCCTGGATCATCCTTACTTCATGACCAAGCACGAGAGCGAGAAGATCGTTCGCAAAGAGTGCAAGGTGCCGTGGACGGTGTACCGCCCGGCGATGGTGGTGGGTGACTCGACCACCGGCGAGATGGACAAGATCGATGGGCCGTACTATTTCTTTAAGCTGATCCAGCGCATGCGCCAACTGCTGCCGCCCTGGATGCCGTCGATGGGCCTGGAGGGCGGGCGCGTGAATATTGTGCCGGTCGACTTCGTCGTCAAGGCGCTCGACCACATCTCGCACAGCAAGCATGCGCAGAACGGCAAGTGCTTCCACCTGGTCGACCCGGTGGGCTACCGCGTCGGCGACGTGCTGGACATCCTGGGCAAGGCTGCCCATGCGCCGAAGATGAATGTCTTCGTCAACGCCGCGCTGCTGGGCTTCATCCCCAAGAGCGTGAAGAAGGGGTTGATGGCGCTGGCGCCCGTGCGCCGGGTCTACACCGCGGTGATGAAAGACCTCGGCCTGCCCGAGGACATGCTGACCTTCGTCAACTACCCCACGCGCTTCGACTGCCGCGAGACGTTGGAGGCGCTCAAGGGCAGCGGCATCGCCTGCCCCAACCTGAACGATTACGCCTGGCGGCTGTGGGATTACTGGGAGCGCCACCTCGACCCGGATTTGTTCATCGACCGCAGCCTGAAGGGCGCGGTGGGCGGCAAGGTGGTGCTGGTCACCGGCGGCTCGTCAGGCATCGGCCTGGCCGCGGCCTGCAAGTTTGCCGAGGCCGGCGCGATCACCCTGATCTGCGCCCGCGGCGAGGACAAGCTCAAGGAGGCTTTGGCCGAGATCCAGGCCTTCATCAAGGCCAAGGACATCAAGAACGACCAGGTCTACAGCTACTCGGTGGACATCGCCGACGAGGCCGGCTGCGCTGAATTCATCAAGGCGCTGGAAACGCAGCATGGCGGTGTCGATTTCCTGATCAACAACGCTGGCCGCTCGATCCGCCGCGCGATCGAGAACAGCTACGACCGCTTCCACGACTTCCAGCGCACGATGGACCTGAACTACTTCGGCTGCCTGCGCGTGACCATGGGCTTGCTGCCTGGCATGGTGAAAAAGCGCAAGGGCCATGTCGTCAACATCAGCTCGATCGGCGTGCTGACCAACGCCCCGCGCTTTGCCGCCTATGTGGCCAGCAAGTCGGCACTGGACGCCTGGACCCGCTGCGCCAGCAGCGAGTTTGCCGACCAGGGCGTGAGCTTCACCACCATCAACATGCCGCTGGTGCGCACGCCGATGATCGCGCCGACGCAGATCTACAAGAACGTGCCCACCTTGGCGCCCGAAGAGGCCGCCGACATGATCGCCCAGGCCTGCGTCTACAAGCCGGTGCGCATCGCCACCCGGCTGGGCATCTTCGGCCAGACCCTGCATGCGCTGGTGCCACGTGTGGCGCAGATCGTCATGAACACCACCTTCCGCATGTTCCCCGACAGCGACGCCGCCAAGGGCGCCAAGGGCGACAAGCCCAAGCTGTCGGCCGAGGCGGTGGCGCTGCAGCAGATGATGCGCGGCATTCACTTCTGAACCCTCTGGCGGCCGGGTCTGCACAGCCTGACCCTGCCTGCCCCCCGCCTTGCGCCGAGGCCGTCGGGTAACCTGCTTCCCTACGAGATCGGGTGGGCTTGATGGATGCAGTGGTGCTTTTCTTTGTGCTGGGTGTTGCGGCAGGTCTGGCCAAGTCTGACCTCAAGCTGCCCCCGGCGCTCTACGATTCGCTGTCGGTCTACCTGCTGCTGGCAATCGGCCTGAAGGGCGGCACCGAGCTGGCCAAGCAACCCTTCCTTGAGGTTGCGCCGCAGGCCTTGATGGCCATGAGCCTGGGCGTGGTGATCCCGCTGATCGCCTTCCCGGTGTTGCGCGCCGTGGGCCGGCTGGGCCGCGCCGATGCGGCGTCGATGGCGGCGCACTACGGCTCGGTCAGCGTGGTCACCTTCGCGGTGGGCCAGAACTTCCTCAATGACGCCGGCATCAGCTTCGAAGCCCACATGCCCTTGTTTTTGGTGCTGCTTGAGGTGCCCGGCATCCTGATCGGCGTGGTGCTGGCACGCGCCGGTGCGGCGCAGCGGCCGGTGTGGGGCCGGCTGATGCACGAGGTGCTGCTGGGCAAGAGCATCGTGCTGCTGGTCGGCGGCCTGCTGATCGGCTGGGTGGCCGGCCCGCTTGCGCTGGCGCCCACTGAGCCGTTTTTTGGCGGCCTGTTCAAGGGCGTGCTCTGCCTGTTTCTGCTGGAGATGGGGCTGGTGGCGTCGAGCCACTTCGGCTCGATCAAGCGCTATGGCCTGTTCCTGATCGGTTTTGGCGTGCTCATGCCGCTGGTTTCGGCGCTGCTGGGCACCGGGCTGGGCTGGGCCATCGGCCTGTCGCCAGGCGGCACGGCGCTGCTGGCCACGCTGGCCGCCAGCGCCAGTTACATCGCCGCCCCGGCGGCCATGCGCATTGCGGTGCCTGAAGCCAATCCGGCGCTGTCGATTACCGCCGCGCTGGCGGTGACCTTCCCCTTCAATCTGCTGCTGGGCATCCCCTTGTATGCCCGGCTGGCTGAGCTGGTGCACAGGTGACGTCGATGAAGCTGCATGCCAAGAAACTGGTGGTGATCCTCTGCGAGGCGGTGCTCGAGGGCTTGTTGATCGAAGACTGCGAGCGCCTGGGCGCCCATGGCTACACCATCAGTGACGCGCGCGGCGGCGGCCGGCGCGGCGTGCGCGGCGCCACCTGGGATGCCGACCGCAGCATCCGCATGGAAATCATGTGCGACGAGGCCATTGCCAACGCCATCATCGACCATGTGCATGCGCGCTACTTCGCCAATTACGCGATGACGGTGTATGCCGCCGACATCGGCGTGCTGCGGCCGGAGAAGTTCTGATCCTGACACGCGAGCTTTCTACAATCGGCGCGTAGCCACGCCTTCCCAAGGATCCGCCATGAGCGACGCCTCGCCTGTCGACAACGACCTGACCCACATCACCCCGCGCGAAAAGGCCGAGATCCTGGCCCAGGCGCTGCCCTATATCCGCAAGTTCCACGGCAAGACCCTGGTCATCAAGTACGGCGGCAATGCGATGACCGATCCGTCGCTGCAGCAGGACTTTGCCGAGGACGTGGTGCTGCTCAAGCTGGTCGGCATGAACCCCATCGTGGTGCATGGCGGCGGCCCGCAGATCGAGCAGGCGCTGGCCAAGGTGGGCAAGAAGGGCAGCTTTGTGCAGGGTATGCGGGTCACCGACGAGGACACCATGGAGGTGGTCGAGTGGGTGCTGGCCGGCCAGGTGCAGCAGGACATCGTCGGCCTGATCAACGCCGCTGGTGGCAAGGCCGTGGGCCTGACCGGCCGCGACGGCGGCATGATCCGCGCGCGCAAGCTGCAACTGGTGGACCGCGACGACCCAAGCAAGGTGCACGACGTTGGCCTCGTCGGCGAGATCGAGTCGATCGACCCCAGTGTGGTCCAGGCGCTGCAGGACGATGCGTTCATTCCGGTGATCAGCCCGATCGGCTTTGGCGAGCACAACGAGAGCTACAACATCAACGCCGACGTGGTGGCGGCCAAGCTGGCCACCGTGTTAAAGGCCGAGAAGCTGCTGATGCTGACCAACATCGCCGGTGTGCTTGACCGCGACGGCAATCTGCTGGTTGACCTGACCGCTCGACGCATCGACGAGCTGTTTGCCGACGGCACCATCAGCGGCGGCATGCTGCCCAAGATCGAAGGCGCGCTGGATGCCGCCAAGAGCGGCGTCAACGCGGTGCACATCATCGACGGCCGCGTGCCGCACGCCTTGCTGTTGGAGGTGCTGACCGAGCAGGCCTACGGCACGATGATCCGCAGTCATTGAGCCCAACCCCGCAGCGCCTGCGGCAGTCCACGGCCTCGCACAACTCGGCCGCTCCGCCAGCCGCCCTGCGGCGCCGGTCCCGCGACGTTCGATGGCTAGCCTATCCCTACTTCTTGTGCTGTCCCCTATGCGCTACGACGCCCGCACGGTCTGGCTGTTCGACCTCGACAACACCTTGCATGACGCCGGGCGCGAGGTCTTTGGCGAACTGAAGGTCTCGATGCGGCAGTTTGTCGAGCACGAGTTGAAGATCGATGCCGACGAGGCGAACCGCCTCAATCTGCTCTACTGGCACCGCTACGGCGCCACCCTGTTGGGCCTGATGCGCCACCACGGTGTCAACGCCGCGCACTTTCTGCGCGACACCCATCGCCTGCCGGGCCTGGAGCAGCGGGTCAGCGGGCACCGCCACGATGTGCAGGCGCTGGCCCGCTTGCCGGGGCGCAAGTTCATCCTGACCAATGCACCGCGTGATTACGCGCTGCGTGTGCTGGCCGCGCTGGGTATCACGCGCTTGTTTGACGGCGTGATCGCGATCGAGGACATGGCGATGTTCGGCCAACTGCGGCCCAAGCCCGACGCCCGCATGCTGCGGCGCATGGCGGTGCTGCTGGGCGTGCCCGCCCATCGCTGCGTGCTGGTGGAGGACACGCTGGTGCACCAGAAGGCCGCGCGTAGCGTGGGCATGGGCACGGTGTGGATGCAGCGCTATGCACGGCGCGGCGATCACGGCGGGCCCACGGCGCCGCGCTGGTCGATGCAGCCAGCCTATGTTGATCGCCAGGTGCGCGCACTTAGGGATTTGCGACGCTGAAGTTGGTGTTTACCTGCACCGAGTCGGCCTGAACCGCCGTGCAAGAATCGTCCGAGACCCCTGGACTGAATAAAAATAGCCCGCCGCGATGCCCGATTTGCCAGATCCATTCGGTGAGCCCGCATCGCCAGCCATCGCGGCCGCCAGTGCCACCAGCGCTGCCGATCATGCTGCCCGCAAGCGCCCGCGGCCCGGCGAGCGCCGGGTACAGATCCTGCAAACGCTGGCCGCCATGCTCGAGCAGCCCGATGTTGACCGCATCACCACCGCCGCGTTGGCGGGGCGGCTGCAGGTCAGCGAAGCTGCGCTCTACCGCCACTTCGCCAGCAAGGCGCAGATGTTCGAGGGCTTGATCGAGTTCATCGAAACCAGCGTTTTCACGCTGGTCAACCAGATCAGCGAGCGAGAGGTCGGTGGCGCCTTGCAAGCGCGCCGCATCGTGCTGGTGCTGCTGCAGTTTGGCGAGAAGAACCCCGGCATGGCGCGGGTGATGGTGGGCGACGCGCTGGTGTTTGAGCATGAGCGGCTGAATCAGCGCATGAACCAGTTCTTTGATCGCGTCGAGGGCCAGTTGCGCCAGTGCCTGCGCCTCGCAGGTGATGCCCAGGGCTCGATGACGCCGAGCGTTGACGCCCAGGCGCTGGCCTCCGGCCTGACCGCGTTGATGGTCGGACGGCTGCAGCGTTTTGCACGGTCGGGCTTCAAGCGGCTGCCTACTGAGCACCTCGATGGGCTGCTGCTGCGTTTGACGGCCTGACAGCCTGACTGACTGTCTGGCTACCAGCGCAGTGATGCGTGGCTTGGGGGGATCTGAGGCGCCTGCCTCGGGTCTGTCGCTCATAGTTTGGTGCGCGTGCCCAAGGCTGCCGGCCATGCGGACCACTCCGTGTCCCCCGGTGTCGGCCTGGCGGCCGCCACCTCCGCCTTTACCTCCGTGATCCGCATGCCCAACACCCTCGGTCACTGGAAGTTGGGTGGCGCGCGAGCAGTTGACACACTACGCTTTGACGCATTGACGCATTGACGCATTGACGCATTGGCGCATTGGCGTCGTCGCTTTTCAGAAGGCGCGACCGCACGGCAGCAGCTGGCAGGCGTGGGCGGCGGGTTTCCGGATCCCGCAGGTAGAGGGGGAGACGGTGGCCGGCGGGCCGGCCGGCCGCCGTCGGAGGACACGGAGGGATCCGGAAACCTGGCGGCCGCGCCAGCCTCGCGCCAACGCCGGACCTGCTGCTTACCCATCAATCGCCCCGGTCCAGCACCTCCAGCACCTCCAGCACCTCCAGCACCTCCAGCACGGACGTCCAGCGACCGCCGTCGATACACTTCCGCGCATGTCATCCCTGCCTCTCGATACGCTGCTGTACCGCGCCGAACAGCTGCTGGCGCGACTTGAACACATCCTGCCCCACGCGTTGGTGGCGCCCGACTGGGCTGCATCCACCGCTTTCCGCTACCGCAAGCGTGGCGGCTCGGGCTGGCTGCAGCCGGTGCGTCAGGTTTCACCGATCGCGCTGAGCGACCTCAAGGAGGTTGATGGCCAGAAGAACAGGCTGCTGCGCAATACCGCGCAGTTTGTCGCCGGCCTGCCGGCTAACAATGTCTTGCTCACCGGCGCGCGCGGCACTGGCAAGAGCTCGCTGATCAAGGCCTGCCTGAACGAGTTTGCCGACCGCGGCCTGCGGCTGATCGAGGTCGACAAGGTCGACCTGATCGACCTGCCTGATCTCGTTGACCTGGTGGCCGATCGGCCCGAGCGCTACATCGTGTTCTGCGACGATCTCAGCTTTGACGAAGGTGAGCCCGGCTACAAGGCGCTCAAGAGCATCCTCGACGGCAGCATCTCGGCGGCCAGCGACAACCTGCTGATCTATGCCACCAGCAACCGCCGCCACCTGCTGCCCGAGTACATGAAAGAGAACCTCTCCTACACCCATACCGACGATGGCGAAGTGCATCCCGGTGAGGGGGTTGAGGAGAAGATCTCGCTGTCCGAGCGCTTCGGCCTCTGGTTGAGCTTTTATCCCTTCAGCCAGCCCGAATACCTGGCAATCGTGGCGCAGTGGTTGCGGCACTTCGGCATCAGTGAGGCGGCGATCGCCAGCGCGCGCCAGCCCTCGCTGGTCTGGGCGCTGGAGCGCGGCTCACGCTCGGGCCGGGTGGCCTACCAGTTTGCGCGCGATTGGGCCGGCCGCGACCACACCCTCGACGAGGCCGGCGAGGCCACGCCGGGCGGCTCGGAGATGCCGGCGCCCGACGGTCTCGACCATGTCTGAGCTTGGCCAGAGCAACGCGGCCATCACCTCGGTCGACGGCGTCGATCGTGGTCAGCGGCCGGTCACCGACGTCGCGGTGGGCGTGCTGATCGAGCGTGACGCCGCCGGCACCGAGGGCCGCTTCCTGCTGACCAGCCGCCCCGCAGGCAAGGTTTACGCAGGTTTCTGGGAGTTTCCGGGCGGCAAGTTTGAGCCGGGTGAAGGTGTGCAGCAAGCCTTGCAGCGTGAGCTGCACGAGGAGCTGGGTATCACCATCGGCGCCGCCCAGCCCTGGCAGCAGGAGGTCTTCGACTATCCGCATGCCCGGGTGCGTTTGCACTTCTGCAAGGTTTATGACTGGCGCGGCAACTTCGAGATGCGCGAGGGCCAGCAAATGGCCTGGCAGGACTTGCCGGTGCAGGTCTCGCCGGTGCTGCCTGGCACGCTGCCGGTACTGCGCTGGTTTGCTGCCGAGCGTGGCCATAGCGGGCCCGCGCTGGCCGGCTGACAGGCTGTTCTTCCGCTTTGACCGAGCTAGACCATGGCCAGTGTGCGCGCCCATCTGACGGCTTTTGTGATGCGTCGCCATATCAAACCGGCGCTGGGTGACATGCGTGACCTGGCGCAGGTGCGCAAGGTCTTCAGCAAGTCGCTGCCGCGACCGCGCGGCGCGGTCTGGCGCGCCGCGACGCTGGCCGGTGTGCCCGGCGAGTGGGTCGAGGCGTCCAACGGCCCGCCGGCCACCGCCACGCTGCTCTACCTGCATGGCGGCGGCTTTGTCGGTTGCTCACCCGCCACCCACCGGCCGATCACCGCCGCGCTGGCCCGCCAGGGCATGCGGGTCTTTGTGCCCGACTACCGATTGGCGCCCGAACACCCGTTTCCGGCCGCGCTGGACGACGTGCGGGCGGTCTGGGCGGCGCTGCGCCCGCTGGCCGAGGCCGACGGTCATCGCCTGGTGGTGGCCGGCGACAGCGCTGGCGGCAACCTGGCGCTGGCCTTGATGCTGGCGCTGCGCGATGCCGGCCAAGCCTTGCCCGCCGCCGCCGCGCTGTTTTCACCGGCCACCGACTTGAGCGGCGGCAGCGGTTCGCTGACCCAGCACCGCGAACGCGACGCGATGTTCGATGGTCCGGCGCTGAAGCAGCTGGCCGATGCCTACCTGGCCGGCGCCGACGCGACCCAGCCACTGGCTTCGCCGCTGCTGGCCGATCTGCACGGCCTGCCGCCGCTGCTGCTGCATGTCGGCAACGACGAGGTGCTGCGTGACGATGCGCTGCGCCTGGCGGTCAAGGCGCGTGCCGCCGGTGTCACGGTATCGCTGCAGGTCTGGCCGGTGGTGCCGCATGTCTGGCAGCTGCTGTCCTGGCTGCCCGAGGCCCGGCAGTCGCTGCGCCTGGCCGCCAACCATCTGCGCGAGGCCGTGCCGGCCACGGCGGCCCAGCCGCAGCATGTTGACGTGCTGATCGTTGGCGCCGGCCTGTCGGGCATCGGCACGGCGGTACACCTGCAGCGTCGTTGCCCGGAGCAGCGCTATGCCATCCTCGAGTCCCGCCCTGCGATGGGTGGCACCTGGGATCTGTTTCGCTACCCCGGTGTACGTTCCGACTCCGACATGTACACCTTGGGTTATGCCTTCAAGCCCTGGGCCAATCCGCAGGCGATTGCCGACGGCCCGTCGATCCGGCGTTACATCCTTGAGACCGCGGCCGAGAACGGCGTCGACGCGCAGATCCGCTATGGCCACCGCGTACTCAGCGCCGATTGGTCGTCGGCCGAATCACGCTGGCGGGTCGAGGTTGAGCGGGTCGACAGCGGTCAGCGCCTGCAGCTGACCGCCGGCATGATCGACTTGTGCAGCGGTTATTACCGCTACGACCAGGGCTACCGGCCCAGCTTCGAGGGCGAGCAAGACTTCCGCGGCACGCTGGTGCATCCGCAGCACTGGCCCGAGGCGTTGGATTACGCCGGCAAGCAGGTGGTGGTGATCGGCAGCGGCGCAACCGCAGTCACCCTGGTGCCGGCGATGGCCGAACGCGCCGCCAAGGTGACGATGCTGCAGCGCTCGCCCAGCTATTTGTTCACGTTGCCGGGCCGCGATGCGCTGGCCGAGGGCCTCAAGCGGCGGCTGCCGGCGATGCTGGCTTATCGCCTGGTGCGGCTGAAGAACATCGCGCTGGCGATGTTGTTCTTCAACTTTGCGCGCCGCTGGCCCGACCGCGCGCGCCGCCGCTTGCAAGGCCTGGTGCGGGCGCAGTTGCCGGCGGGATACGACATGGCGCGCCACTTCACACCGCGCTACAAGCCCTGGGATCAGCGCGTCTGCCTGGTGCCTGACGGCGATTTCTTCCAGGCCATCCACGCCGGCCGCGCCGAGGTGGTGACCGACGGCATCGAGCGCTTCACCGCCCAGGGCATCCGGCTGGTCTCGGGCCGCGAGCTGCCGGCCGACATCATCGTCACCGCCACCGGCCTGCGGATCAATGCGCCCAGCGACTTTCAGGTCGCCGTCGATGGCCAGGCCGTCGACTTCAGCCAGACCATGGTCTACAAGGGCATGATGTACAGCGGCGTGCCCAACCTGATCAATACCTTTGGCTATACCAATGCCTCGTGGACGCTCAAGGCCGACCTGACCGCAGGCTACCTGTGCCGGCTGCTGCGTTACATGGGTCGCTGCGGCTTGGCGGTGGCCACACCGCAAGCCGATACCAGCGTGTTGCCGCAGCCCTACCTGGACTTCAGCTCGGGCTATGTGCAGCGCGCGTTGCCCAGCCTGCCCAAACAGGGCGACCGCCAGCCCTGGCGGCTGTACCAGAACTACCTGCTCGACCTGTTGACGCTTCGCTACGGCCGCTTGCGCGACGGCACACTGAAGCTGGCGCCCCGACCGGGTGTTTCGCCGCGCGCCGAGCCGCCGCCGCCTGCGTCGGCCCAGACCTGAGCCGGCCGACCGACGGCTGGCTACACTCGCCCGATGGAATGGTTAGACACGATTGCCTGGACCGCTGAAGGTCTGGTGCCCGTCATCGCGCAAGAGGCCGGCAGCGGCGATGTGCTGATGTTCGCCTGGATGAACCGCGAGGCGCTGGCGCTGACCGTTGAGCGCGGCCAGGCGGTTTACTGGGGCCGCTCGCGCCAGCGGCTGTGGCACAAGGGCGAGGAAAGCGGCCATTTCCAGCAGTTGCATGAGATTCGCATCGACTGCGACGCCGACGTGGTGCTGCTGAAGGTGACGCAGCTCGGCCACGACCCCGGCATCGCCTGCCACACCGGCCGCCACAGCTGTTTTTTTCACCGCCTGCAGGACGGCCAGTGGCAGTCCATTGAGCCCGTGTTGCAAGATCCCGCTGAGATCTATCGCTGATGAACGCCCGTACCTCACAAGACCTGCTGGCCAGCCTGGCCGCGGTGATCGAATCGCGTCTGCCGGCCAATGGCGGTGACCCGGACAAGAGCTATGTCGCGCGCTTGTTCAGCAAGGGCACCGATGCCATCTTGAAGAAGGTGGGCGAAGAAGCCACCGAGACAGTGCTGGCTTGCAAGGATGGCCAGGCCGACAAGATCATCTTTGAGGTGGCCGATCTGTGGTTCCACTCGATGATCGCGTTGGCGCACTTTGGCCTCAAGCCGGCCGATGTGCTGGCTGAACTGGCGCGGCGTGAAGGCCTGTCGGGGCTGCAGGAGTTTGCGCAGCGCGGCCAGGCCGATCCCGTATCTGTACCTTTACCTGTAACCGGCGAGGAGAGCAACTGATGGCCGAGTCCGACCACGCGATGGTGGTGCTGAATGACAAGACCGAGGCCTCGCTGCGCAGCGTCGGCCACATCAGCTACGCGCTGCATGCCATCGTTGCGGTGGGCGCGGTGCTGCCCGGTGCCCAGGTCAGCGTGCTGCTGCTGCTGGTGGCCTTCTTGCTCGACCTGATCAAGCAAGGCGATGCTGCCGGCTCCTGGCAGGCCTCGCACTTCCGCTGGCGCATCCGCAGCGTGATCTTTGCGGCCATTGCCTATGCCATCACGCTGCCGCTGTGGCTGCTGCTGATCGCGCCCGGCTGGATCGCCTGGGGCATCATCTCGCTGTGGTTTCTCTACCGCGTGCTGCGCGGCTGGCTGGCGCTGAACGACCGCCGCGCCATGCCGATCTGATCGCCCTGAAAGTTGCGCCACCATGTCACACGACCCCAACTGTTTGTTCTGCAAGATCGCCGCCGGCCAGATTCCGGCCAAAAAGGTCTACGAGGATGAGGAACTCCTGGCCTTCCACGATATCCATCCCTGGGCGCCGGTGCATGTGCTGGTCGTCCCCAAGCGGCATATCGTCAGCATGGTTGATGTGGTTGAAGCCGACGCCGGCCTGCTGGGCCGCATGCTGACGCTGTCACCCCGGTTGATGGCTGAGTTGGGCGTTGACAACGGCTTCCGCCATGTCATCAATACCGGGCGCGACGGCGGGCAAGAGGTGATGCATCTGCACATGCATGTGATGGGCGGCCCGCGGCCCTGGGTCAAGGGTTGATGCTTCGGCGGGCCGCTTGGCGGCTCACCTAGAATCAGCGGTTTCGTGTTTCAGTCTTTCAGGAGTTCGTCATGGGAACCTTCAGCATCTGGCACTGGCTGATCGTGCTGGTCGTTGTGGTGCTGATCTTCGGCACCAAGAAGCTCAAGAACGTGGGCAGTGATCTCGGCTCTGCCGTCAAAGGCTTCAAGGATGGCATCAAGGACGGCAACGGTTCGGCCGGCGCGGCAGATGCCAACGCAGCACCGCCGCAGCAGGTCAGCACGAACAAGTCGACCGACGCCAATACCGTCGACGTCGAGGCCAAGACCAAGTCATGATGGCCTTTGGGCCGGCTCGGGCCGGCCACCCTGTGCGCAGAGCCATCGACCTGTTCGCGCCTCAGCGTGCAGGGCGCAGTGAGCCTGCGGCTCAGAGCGCACGGCTGCCGCGTCCATGATCGATTTTGGCTTTGACAAGATCGCGCTGATCGGCGCCGTGGCGCTGATCGTCATCGGACCCGAAAAGTTGCCGCGCGTGGCCCGCACGGTGGGTGCGCTGATGGGCAAGGCGCGGCGCTATGTGGCCGATGTCAAGGCCGAGGTCAACCGTTCTATCGAACTCGAAGAACTGCAGAAGATGAAGTCGCAGTTCGAGGACGCCGCGCGTGATGTCGAGCAAACGGTGCACCGCGAAGTCAGCGATGCGCAGAAGACATTGGATCGCGAGTTTGGCGCGGCCACCGCCGGGCTCGACGGCAATCCGCTGCTGGGGGGCGACATCGGTGCGGCCTACCAGCCGCCGCCACCGCAGTACAAGCGGCCCAACAAGCGCTGGCGGCTCAAGCGCAGCGCCATGCCGCGCTGGTACAAGCAGCGTGCCGGCGTGCGCGGCCAAGTGCAATCGGGCGCTGCCCGCGTTGCGCGATTTCGCCCCCCGGGCCTGAAATAAGCATCCCAGTGCCCATGGCTAATTCCAAGGACGAGCTCGAAGGCTCAGAGCAACCGTTCGTCTCGCACCTGATTGAACTGCGCGACCGCCTAGTGCGCGCCATGCTGGCGGTGGGCCTGGTCTTTGGCGCGCTGTGCCTGTGGCCGGGGCCGGGCGGGCTCTACGATCTGATGGCCGCGCCGCTGGTTGCCCATCTGCCCAAGGGCGCGACGCTGATCGCCACCAACGTGATCTCGCCGTTCATCGTGCCGCTGAAAATCACGCTGATGGCGGCCTTTTTGATTGCGTTGCCGGTCGTGCTCTACCAGCTCTGGGCCTTTATCGCGCCCGGCCTGTACAGCCACGAGAAGAAGATGGTGCTGCCGCTGGTGGTGTCGAGCACGCTGCTGTTTATGGCCGGCGTGGCGTTCTGCTACTTCTTTGTCTTTGGCCAGGTCTTTGCCTTCATCCAGAGCTTTGCGCCCAAGAGCATCACCGCCGCGCCTGACATCGAGGCCTACCTCAGCTTCGTGATGAGCATGTTCATCGCCTTTGGCGCCACCTTCGAGGTGCCGGTGGCCGTGGTGGTGCTGGTGCGCATGGGAGTGGTCAGCGTCGCCAAGCTCAAGGAATGGCGCGGCTATTTCATCGTCATCGCCTTCATCATCGCGGCCATCATCACGCCGCCCGACGTGGTGTCGCAGCTGTCGCTGGCGATCCCGATGTGCCTGCTCTATGAAGTGGGCATCTGGGCGGCGCAGATTTTCCTCAAGACCACCAAGGCGCCGGGCAGCGAAGAAGAGCCAGAGTCATCGACCAAGGCTTGATCGGGTGATTGCCGAGGCGGACGCTGCCCGCCTCTTGGCGCGGCCGCTGACCGCCTTACTGCGCCCGCCGCAGCTGCGGCCGGCGGCGCTGCACGATGTCGAGCGTCAGCGTCATCAACTGTTTGCCGCGTTGTGCCTGCAGTTGCGCGGGCTGCCCCGGTGGCAGCGCCGCCACCGCGTTGAGCAGTTGCGCTACGCTGGCTACCGGCGTGCCGGCCACCGTCACCACCACATCGCCCGGCCGCAGCCCGCCTTTGCTGGCTGGTCCGTCCTGCAGCACGCCGGTGATCAGCACGCCGCTGCGGGCAGCGATGCGCAGGCTGTCGGCGATTTCCGGCGTCAGCTCGCGTGGTTCAACGCCGATCCAGCCGCGCCGCACCTCACCGTCCTTGAGCAGACTCTGCATCACGCGCTGGGCGACATCGGCCGGGATCGCGAAGCCGATGCCGTTGCTGCCGCCGCCACGCGAGTAAATGGCGGTGTTGATGCCGATCAAATGGCCCTGGGTATCGACCAGCGCGCCGCCCGAATTGCCGGGATTGATCGCCGCATCGGTCTGGATAAAGCTCTCGAAGGTCGACAGGCCCAGGCCGTGGCGGCCCAGCGCGCTGACGATGCCAGAGGTCACAGTCTGGCCGACATTGAAGGGGTTGCCGATGGCCAGCACGACATCGCCGATGCGCAGTTCCTCAATGCGCCCCAGCGTGATGGCTGGCAGCTGATCGCCGGTGATGCGCAGCACCGCCAGGTCGGTTTCGGGGTCGGTGCCCACCACCTGTGCGCGCAGTTCGCGGCCATCGGCCAAGCGCACATCGATCTCGCCGGCGTTTTCAACCACGTGGTTGTTGGTCAGCACGATGCCTTCGGGTGAGACGATCACGCCCGAGCCAACGCCTTGCTGGTTGGGGTCGCGCTCACCGTTGAAGAAACCGTGGTTCGGGTCGTCGCCCTGCGGCTTGCGCGCGCGCGCCTTGCTGGTGATGACACTGACCACCGCCGGTGCGGCGATGCGCGCAGCATCGGCCAGGCTGTGCCCGCTGGCGCTGGTGTTGCCACCAGCTGATGCCGCTGGCGCCGCCATGCGCACGGACACCACGCTGGACGGTGCCGAATCGCCGTACGCCAAGCCGCCTTCGCCCAGCCACTGCGGCTTGAGCGTGGCCACGACAAACAACAGCGCCAGCCCGACCGTGGCGGCCTCGGTGAAAATCAACCAGAGTCTTCGCATCGACGACGTTTAAATGGGAAAGGCGGGCAAGATGGCCTCGCGCGGGGAGATCGAATCGCACCTGTCAGCATTGCTGGCGGTCGATAGCTTCAAGGATTATGGGCCGAACGGCCTGCAGGTCGAGGGCCGGCCCGAGGTCCGCCGGCTGGTTTCCGGTGTCACCGCCAGCCTGGCGCTGATCGAGGCCGCGCTGGCCGAGCGGGCCGATGCCATCCTGGTGCACCACGGCTTGTTCTGGCGTGGCCAGGACGGCCGCATCACCGGCTGGATGCGCCGCCGCCTGGCGCCCTTGCTGGCCCATGGCATCAACCTGTTCGCCTACCACCTGCCGCTGGATGCGCATGCCGAACTGGGCAATAACGCGCAGCTCGGGCGCCGGCTGGGGCTGGCCGCTGACGGGCGCTTTGGCGAACAGGATCTGGGCTTCATCGGCCCGGCGGCTGGCGTGGCCGATGCCGCCGCGCTGGCCGCGCTGGCCGGCCGTTCGCTGGGCCGCGCACCGGTGCTGCTGGCCGGTGATGGGCGAGCGCTGCGCCGAGTGGCTTGGTGCACCGGCGGCGCCCAAGGTTATTTCGAGGCGGCGATTGCCGCCGGCGCCGATGCCTTCATCACCGGTGAGATCTCTGAGCCGCAGGCCCATATCGCCCGTGAAACCGGCGTCGCCTTTCTGGCCTGCGGCCACCATGCCACCGAGCGCTATGGTGCGCCGGCCTTGGGCGAGCATCTGGCGGCGCGCTTTGGCCTCGAACACCGCTTCATTGATATCGACAACCCCGCATGAGTCGGCCCCTCCCCGTCGCGCCGGCTGCTGCGAATGTGCAGACTTGCTGCGGCACCATCGCCGCAAGACTTGAGGTTCTGCCATGACCGAACTGACGCCATCCCTTGAATCTGACCCCGCACTGCTCGCGCTGACGATGGGTGACGTCTGTGGCATCGGGCCGGAGATCATCGCCCATGCGCTGGCGGCGCGCGCCGCCGGGCCGGCGCTGGTGGTGGGCGACGTGGCGGTGCTGCGACGCGCCGTGGCGCAATGCGGCCTGCTGCTGCCGGTGGCGCGGCTTGACACACCGGCCGATGCACTGGCCGCGCCACTGGATTGCATCGCCGTCTGGCAGCCGCCGGGTCTGCCGTCTGGCCTGGTCGACCTGACGATGGGCCAGGTGCATGCCGATGCCGGTCGCGCGGCGGCTTGCTGCATCGAAGCTGCGGCAGCGCTGGCCTTGGCCGGCGAGGTGGCGGCCATCGTCACCGCGCCGATCCACAAGGAGGCGCTGGCCGCTGCCGGCGTGGCCTTTCCCGGCCACACCGAGATGCTGCAGGCCGCGGCCGGCGGCGCGCCGGTGCGCATGATGCTGGCCAACGACGAGCTGCGGGTGGTGCTGGTGACCATCCATGTGGCGCTGCGCCGGGCCATCGAGCTGCTGGACTTCGATGCCGTGCTGCAGACGCTGCGCATCGCCCACCGCAGTGCGGCGGCCTGGGGCCAGGCCCGGCCGCGCATCGCGGTGGCCGGGCTCAATCCGCATGCCGGCGAAGGCGGGCTGTTTGGTGACGAGGAGATCCGCTTCATCGCGCCCGCGGTGGCAGCGGCCTGCGCCGAAGGCATCGACGCCCAAGGCCCGTTTGCGCCCGACACCGTGTTCATGCGCGCCCGCAACGCGCCCGGCCACCCCGGCGAGTTTGATCTGGTGGTGGCGATGACGCATGACCACGGCCTGATCCCGGTCAAGTACCTGGGCGTGGAGCAGGGCGTCAACGTCACCCTGGGCCTGCCTTTTGTGCGCACCAGCCCTGACCATGGCACGGCCTTCGACATCGCCGGCAGCGGCCGCGCCGACGCCAGCAGCCTGATCGCCGCGCTGCGCATGGCGCGCCGCTTGGTGGCCGCTGGCTGAGTAGCCTGATCCGGCCTGGCGGGGGTTCAGTGCTTGCGCAGCGAGATCGACGCCAGCTGGCGGCGCGCGCGCGCGCTGGCGCGCTCCAGCAGGTAGGCACCCTCCATCGCGCGCAGGCGCCCGGCCTCACAGAGCTTGACCAGCATGCGGTGCGTCATCGACACCGTCTCGCGCTGTTTTGCGCCATGGCTGAAGACAAAGAAGCTGCGCGCCGCGCTGACATGGTCGAGCCGAACCTTCTGCCAATGGCCTTGCAACTGCATCTGGTAGGCAAAGCCGATCTGCACATGATCGGCCAGCGACTTGCCGCTGCTGGGCTCAGGTGCCTCGGGCGCGGGCAGGCCGGTGAAGGCCAGGTCCACTGCGCTCAACTCGGGCTCGATGCTGAGGTCGATGTCGATTGCGCCGTTCCAGTCGACCGCCGCGTCCACCAACAGGCCGACGGCCATGGCCTCTTCCGGCGTGAAAGTGGCTGGCGTGGCCAGCGCCTGCAGCGCCGCCACCGCATGGGCCGAGGCCGGTGCCATCAGCATGCCATCGTCGATCACCGGCAGCGGCGTGGCCAGCGCACTGTCAACCTGCCTGAGCAGCAGGTTGTGGTCCAGCGTGCTCAGCGCCTGGCCTTTGAGTGATTCGGCATGCGCCGGCAGCAGTTGGGCAAAAAAGTCCTGGCGCGTGCGTTCCGCGCAGTCAATGCGGTCGAGCCCGAGTTGCAGGGTCTTCATCAACGGTGGCAACTGGCGCAGGAACAGCTGACGGTGCGCGGCCGTGGCCTTGGGCTGTACGCTCATCACCAGGTCGCGTGCGGCGTCCCGAAACCGATTCGTCAAGGCGCCGTCGACGCCTTCGTCGGCGGCCGCGCTGGCGATCGCCTGGCTCCACACGCCAGCCAGAAAGTCGCGCAGGTAATCGGGCACCGGCAGGCCCTTGAGCGCACGCTCCAGCTCCTGGCCGAAGCGCTGTTGCACCTGCAACTGGGCCTCTTTGCGCGCCAGCAACTCGTCGGCCGCACCCGTGGCGCTGAGTTCGGCCCGGGCCTGGCTGGCAACAAACTGCTCCAGCGCTTGCAGCTTTTGCTCGTAGACCTCGATGCGGTCGAAGTCGCCCTCGACCACCTCCTGCACCAGTTCGGCCACCCGGGCCAGCAAGGACTGGCCGGCCGGGCCATCGATGTCGTCGACGGCGCTGCCCAGCGAGGCGATACGGTTGATGAAGCGCCGCACCGGATGGCGGCGCGACGAGAAAAAGCTGTTGTCGCCCAGCGCGGCGCGCAGCACCGGCAACTGCAGGCGGGCGATCTGGCGCGCCAGCTGCGGTGGCACGCGGGGGTCGGACAGGATCTGGTCGAACAAGCTGCCGATGACGTCGATCACCATGTGATCGAGCGTGCCGGTGGCGGTCTGGCGCAGCTCTTCGCGGTGGGCGACGATCAAGTTGGGCGCGGCCAGCCGCCGCGGTGCGCCGTCGCCTTCGTCGAGCCAGAGGCCTGGCGCATCGGCACGATGGTAGGCCCCGCCACCTGCCTCATGCAGCGGTCCTGAGGGGTGGCCGCCGGCTTCGTGGGCAGAAGTCTGCTGCGCCAGCCGGCGGATCAGCGACATCATCTCGCCATCGATGCGGCCCAGGCTGTGTGCCAACGGGCTGCGTTGTGAGTGGCCGAAGCCGCTGCGCTCGGCCGTTGGCTCGCCGTAGGGCGACACGCCGCCGGCTGGTGCTGGCTGGTTGCGCCGCTGCCAGGCTGCGGCCGGGCCTCCGTCGGCAAAGTCAGCGCGGCCCGCAGCCAGGCGGCCCGGGCCGCTGTCGGTGGCCAGCGTGCCGTGTGTACTGTGCGATCCCGGTGCAGACGGCCCGCGCGGCGGCAGGTTGCCGCGCAGCGCCAGGCCCAGCGGGCGCACGCCGGCACGCCGCAGATCGGCCACGATGTCGCTGTAGGTCTGGCGCATGGCATGGGCCAACGAGCGACCGATCTCACTGGCCAGCACCTTGCGCACCTCGGGCCGGTCGGCCAGCGATTCAATGGCGCGGATCATGGCCTGCCCCACCACCTCGGCGCGCAAGGGGTTGCGGCCGGGATCGGCGGCGCCGAGGTGCAGCAAGGTGGCCATGTAGCCGTCGAGCTCGCGAATCTCCCACTCGCAGGCGTGGCTGATTTCCAGCGCAAAGCGGTCGGCTGAGATGTGCAGCTCAACCTCGTGGTTGTCGACCAGGGTCAGCGACTCCCAGCTGGCGACCAGCGAGTCGGGTGTCACCAATGGGCTGGGCGGCGGTGTCTGGGTGCCGGCCTGGCGCGCCACATCAGCGTCCAGCGTCTCGTTAAAGGTCAGCGCAAAGATCGCCAGCTTGCGGTTGAGCTCGTACTGCGCGCCGAGCAGCGCATCGCGCTGCAGCACACCGACAGCCGCCATCGCGGCCAGGCCCAGGCTGTCCACGGTGTGCTCGGCGGCCGAGCGTGCGGCCATGCGCACGCGCTGGACAGCAGTCTCCAGTTGGGCGGGCAGGCGGGGCGGTTGAGACAGGTCCATGGCAGGGAACCGGCGCAGCCCTCAGCGGGCTGACCTGATCCAAATTGAGTCGTCACCTGAGGCTATCGGCCGGCCCGGCGCCGACTTGAGTCGCCGCCGTCGTTCCAGCGTCCGATCAGGTGCTGACAGCAGGCTGGCCGGCCGTTCGCTGCGGCGCTCGCCACGCCTCTTCTCTCAGTCCGCTAGAATATCGGGTTGCCCCTTAGTCCGTTTCTTGCCCGATGCCGGGCCCCCAATCAAGAGGATTCCCATGAGTGACAGCTCCGTCGACCAAGGCCGACGCAACTGGGTGGCGATGACGGCCGGCGCCGGCGCTCTCGGTGGCGTTGCGGTGGCCGTGCCCTTCATCAGCAGCATCACCCCGTCCGAGCGTGCCAAGGCCGCTGGCGCAGCGGTGGAAGCCGATATCAGCGCCCTGAAACCCGGCGAGAAGATGACCATCGAGTGGCGCGGCAAGCCGGTGTGGATCGTGCGCCGCACCGAGGAGCAGCTGGCGGAGCTCAAGAAGCTCGACCCGCAGCTCGCCGACCCTGACAGCGCGCGCAACCCCGCCGAACTGACGCCCGAGTACGCCCGCAACGGCTACCGCTCGATCAAGCCCGAGTTCCTGGTTGCCGTGGGCATCTGCTCGCACCTGGGCTGCTCGCCGATCGAGAAGTTCGGCACCGGCGCGCAGCCTTCGCTGCCCGATGACTGGCAAGGCGGCTTCTTCTGCCCTTGCCATGGTTCCACCTTCGACATGGCCGGCCGCGTCTTCAAGAACAAGCCCGCGCCCGACAACCTCGAAGTGCCGCCGCACATGTACCTCTCTGATTCGCGATTGCTGATCGGCGAGGACAAGAAGGCCTGACTCCCTGCATAGAGGTCCATAAGACATGGCAGATTTCAAGACGGCTCCGGCCGACGCATCCGCTGGCGAGAAGCTGATGACCTGGGTGGACAACCGCTTCCCGGCCAGCAAGCTGTACAAGGAGCATCTGTCCGAGTACTACGCGCCCAAGAACTTCAACTGGTTCTACATCTTCGGCTCGCTGGCGCTGCTGGTGCTGGTGATCCAGATCGTCACCGGCATCTTCCTGGTGATGCACTACAAGCCCGATGCTGCCCTGGCCTTCGCCTCGGTTGAGTACATCATGCGCGACGTGCCCTGGGGCTGGCTGATCCGCTATATGCACTCCACCGGCGCCTCGATGTTCTTTGTCGTGGTCTACCTGCACATGTTCCGCGGCCTGATCTACGGCAGCTACCGCAAGCCGCGTGAGCTGGTCTGGGTGTTCGGCTGCGCCATCTTCCTGACGCTGATGGCCGAGGCCTTCATGGGCTATCTGCTGCCCTGGGGTCAGATGAGCTACTGGGGCGCGCAGGTGATCGTCAATCTGTTCGCTGCCGTGCCCTTCATCGGCCCCGATCTGGCGCTGCTGATCCGCGGCGACTTCGTGGTCGGCGACGCCACCCTGAACCGCTTCTTCAGCTTCCACGTCATCGCCGTGCCGCTGGTGCTGCTGGGCCTGGTGGTGGCGCACATCATCGCGCTGCACGAAGTGGGCTCCAACAACCCCGACGGCGTCGAGATCAAGGCCAAGAAGGATCCCAAGACCGGCATCCCGCTGGATGGCATCGCCTTCCACCCGTACTACACGGTGCACGACATCTTCGGCGTTGGCCTGTTCTTGATGGTGTTCTGCGCCATCCTGTTCTTCGGCCCGGAGATGGGTGGCTACTTCCTGGAGTACAACAACTTCATCCCGGCCGACCCCCTGAAGACGCCAGCCCACATCGCGCCGGTCTGGTACTTCACGCCCTATTACTCGATGCTGCGTGCCACCACCGACCCGATGATCAACGTGCTGTGCGGCATCATCGGCCTGGCCGGCGTCGTCTCGCTGCTGGCCGTCAAGGGCAAGGCGCGTATCGTCATCGCGGTGGCTGCGGTGGTGGCTGTGGTGCTGCTCAAGACCTTCGACGCCAAGTTCTGGGGCGTGGTGGTGATGGGCGGCGCGGTCATCATCCTGTTCTTCCTGCCCTGGCTGGACAACAGCCCGGTCAAGTCGATCCG
>JBBQJN010000008.1:0-28554 GCA_038325945.1 Burkholderiales bacterium
CAGCGCACGGCGGCCTGCTGCGCTGTTGCCCTGAATGTCGGCGCACAGCGTCTGCCTGAAGTCCGCGGCCCTGGGCATAACACCCTGCAGGGTCAGCACCTTCTGGCCGGCGCGCGGGCCAAAGGCGATGCGGTAAGTACAGGCGGCAGCTTGTAACTGCCTGAGCGTGCGGGCCTCGTCAGAATCGTTGTCGTTTTCGTTGTCGGCCATGTAGGTTTGGCTCTGCTCTTCGACGAGCACCCCCCCTGGCCTAGCCGCAACTGCGGGTTGTGTGAGCCGCCGAGAGGCGAGCGGGTGTGGCGCCGACGATTCATCCGGCCGGCCTGACGCGACTCCAAGGGTGGCTTTCTATCTGGGGTTTACCCAGCTTGCATACGTATGCTACTCCGCCACAATGCATGCCTATGCAAGACAAACTCTACCCCAACCCAGAGGCGACCCGATGTTGAGATACCTCAAACGAGGCAAGGACGTGCAGGTGCGCGCGGCCGACGATGCCAAGGTCCGCGACACGGTGGAATCCATCATCCAGGACATCGAACTGCGCGGCGACGAAGCGGTTCACCATTTCAGCCGCCAGTTCGACAACTGGGATCCGGCCGACTTCCGTCTGGCCACTGCCGACATCGAGGCGGCGCGCAAGAGCCTGTCGGACTTGGGGCGTCGAAAGGCGAGAATCGGCCCCGGCGAGGGCAGTTCTTGCCGGATTGGCAGCCCCATAGCCCAGCTATGGGGCAAAAAGACGGTGAGAAATGGACCGCTGCGGTCGATTCGCAGCCGACGCTCCCCAAGCCCGACAGGCTCCTAGATGATCACCCGGCAGGCCAAGGCGAGTGCGGTGCTGAACTGACGTGTGTGAGAGGCAATCCTGGCCAATGGCGCCATCGTCGTTGGATTTGTTGCCAGCATCGCCCACCGCTGGTGGTCAGACCGTGCAACACGGACTTCGTAAGTGGTTGTCGTTGCTGGGCAAATGGTGGCATCGAGGCGGCCCTCCACATGTCCACCAAAACCGCCGCAATGAGATCGAGGGCTTGGCGTCGATCAAGCCTCTTTTCTTGGGCCGACCTGGGCCAGGCTGCAACAGCGCTTCGGCCCGCGCCCTACTCGCCCGCCTGCGCTTCTTCAGGCGTGGGCCGTTGCGCTGACAGCATCAGCGGCCGGCTGCGCCAGCGGCCCCAGCGGTAGTAGGCCAGCGCCAGTGCCGCAGCGCAGATCGAGCCGAACGGAAAACTCCACCAAATCGCGTCGGCACCCAGCAGCGGCTGCAGCGCCTGGGCAAACGGCACACGCACGGCCCACATCGAGACCGCAAAAATCAGCATCGGCGGCAGCATCGCGCCGTTGGCCCGCACCACGCCAAACAGCCCCATGCTGGCCGACAGCGCGATCCAGCCCCACAGCACGATCAGGTTGATCTGCCAGGCCAGTGCCAGCTCTTCGCCGCCCGCGGGCAAAAACAGCCGCAACGGCAAGTCACCCAACGCATAGACCAGCGCGGTGGCGCTGCAGGCGATCACCAGGCTCATGGTGCAGCCGCGCTTGGCGATCAGCTCTACCCGGTGCCAATGACCGGCGCCGATGTTGATGGCGGCCATCGCCGACATCGACGCCGCCAGCGCGTTGGACGGCATCTGCACAAACACCCACAGCTGCGCCGCGCCAGCGTAGGCCGCTGCGGTGGCCGCGCCGTAGCTGTTGACCATGCCGAGCAGCACAAAGTAGGCGCCCTGCACCACCACCGTCTCCATCGCCAGCGGCAGGCCGCGGCGCAGCATCAACGACAGCAGCGCCGCATCGGGCCAGAGGTGGTGCAGATCACCTCGGCGCAGCGCGATCGGCAGGCCTTGGCGATAAACATAGGCCACCAGCGCACCCAGCGCCACCGCGTTGGCCAGCCCGCTGGCCAGGCCCAGCCCGGCGATGCCCAGTGGCGGCAGGCCGCCGCCGCCCATGACAAACCAGGGCGTCAGCGCCAGCGATCCAGCGATCCAGACCAAGGTGAACTTGAACGGCGTTTTCGAGTCGCCCGCGCCGCGCATCACCATCATCATCACCAGGTAGCAAAAGATGCTGGGCATCGCCAGAAAGGTGAAGCGCAGGTGCGTGGTAGTGAGCGCGCGCGCCGGCTCGGGCGTGCCGATCCAGCCGACGATGGACGGCGACAACACCCAGCCGGCGGCGGCTACCAGCAGCGCCAGGCCGGCGACAAAGGCCAGCGCGCTGCCGACCACACGCTTGACCGCCGGCAGGTCGCCCGCGCCCAGCGACTGGCCGATGGCCACGCTGGCCGCCGTGCCGATGCCCATCGCCGCACCCATCATCATCCACATCAGCACGGTGGCGGTGACCACGGCAGTCAGCGCATTGGCACCCAAGGCATGGCTGGCCCAGACCGCGCCCCAGGTGGCGGTCAGCGAGTGCAGAAAGTTGGTGGCCAGCAGCGGCAGCGCAAAGCGCAGCAGCGTGGGCGTGATCGGGCCTTCGGTGAAACGTGCCGCGGCGTCGTGGCGTGTTGCGCTCAATTTGGCGCTCACTTTGGCGCTCACGGCACCGCCGCGCCCTCCGCGCCGCCGTTCTCGGGCGCTGCCATCCTTTGCGCCAACTTCGGCGCCAACTCGGCCAGCGCTGCCTCGCGGATCTGGCGCTTGAGGATCTTGCCCGACGGTGTGCGCGGCAGCGGCTCGTCGGACTTGACGATGTAGCGCGGCAGCTCAAACTTGGCCAGGTGCTGCGCCAAAAAGGCCTGCAGCGCGGTGATGTCCAACGTCGGCGAGCCATGCACCGTGGCGCCCACCTCCTCGCCAAGACGCTCATCGGGCACGGCGTAGACCGCCGCCTCGTGCACATCGGGGTGCATCAGCAGTGCCGCCTCAACCTGGCCACAGCCGATGTTCTCGCCGCCACGGATGATCAGGTCCTTGATGCGGTCGACGATGAACAAGAAGCCCTCGTCGTCGATGAAGGCGCCGTCACCGGTACGAAACCAGTCGCCGTCGACAAAGACCTGGGCATTGACCTCGGGGCGGTTCCAGTAGCCCTGAAACAACGAGGTGCCACGCACCAGCAGCTCACCGCGTTGGCCCGGCGGCAGCGCCCGGCCCAGTTCGTCGATCACCTTGAGTTCCAGCACCAGCGCGCAGCGGCCCGAGCTGGCGGGCCGGCCCAGGTAGTCAGGGCCGCCGATGCCGGTACCGATGGCATTGGTTTCGGTCATGCCCCAGCCGGTGTTGGGCATGGCGTTGGCAAAGCTGGCGGCGATCTGACGCACCTGCTCGGGCGCGCGCGGGGCGCCGCCACCGCCCACATACTGCAGGCTGGCCAGGCTGTAACGGCCGCCGCGCGCCACGCGCAACAGGTCGCCGCTCATCGCCGCAGGCGCCACCATCGAGCTCAGTTGCTCGCGGTCGATCAGCCCGGCGGCCAGCTCGGCGTCCCAACGGTGCATGGCCACCACGCGACGCTGGATGCGGTAGCTCGACAGCAGGCTGGCATGCAGGCCCGAGACATGGAACAGCGGCACCGCCAGCAACGTGCCCGGCTGTACAGCGGGTGGCGGCATCGCGATGCCGGCCGTGCGCTCGCCGACCAGACGGTCAAGCTCCCAGGACATCAGCGCGGCGATGATGTTGCGCTGGCTGGAGACCACGCCCTTGGGGTGGCCGGTCGAGCCCGAGGTGTAGAGGATGGTGGCGGCATCGTCGGGGGCGACGGTGGCCGGCGGCATAGGCTGCACCGCGCCGCCCAGCGCGTTGTCCGATGCAGCCATCAGCGCCCGCAGATCGCGCACGCCGGCCGGCAGCGGCACCCGCTTGGGCCGCACCGCCAGCACCTGCAGATCGGGCATCGGCGGCAACTGGGCCAGGCGCTCCAACCGCTCGGCGTCGGCGAACAGCAGCTTGGCGCCGCTGTCGGTCAGGCCGTAGGCCAGCTCCTCGGCCTGCCAATGCGCGTTCATCGCCACCGCCACCGCGCCGATCGAGGTGATGGCGGTGAAGGCCAGAATCCACTCAGGGTAGTTGCGCATCGAAATCGCCACCCGGTCGCCAGGGCCTACGCCGCATTGCTGCACCAGCACCTGGGCGATGCGCGACGCGCCTTGCCAGGCCTGGGCAAAAGTGAAACGCTCGTCCTCATAGCTGAGAAACGGCAGCTCACTGGCGCTGGACTCGAACAGCGCACGCAGCGAGGCCGGCGCATTGCGAAAGACCCGCAACGCCCGGCCCTTGACCACTTCGTCCACCAGTTCATAGGGCTGGCCAGGCGCGGTGAGCTCGGCAATGGCCTGGGCGCGGGGCATGGGCTGGGGGCTGGCGGTCATCGGTGGCGTCCTGGGAAAGCGATCAAGGGCAAGCGCAGCGCGTTGGCACGGGCTGCGGGGAAGGTCCAGGGGTTATCGACCCTTGAACACCGGCTCGCGCTTGGCGACAAAGGCTTGCGTGGCCTCGCGGTGGTCTTCGGTCTGACCGCAATGGATGTGGTGGGTGGCCTCCAGGTCCAGGCAATCATCCACCTCGCCGGCCATCGCGCGGTTGAGGTTTTCCTTCATGTAGCGGTAGGCCACCGTCGGGCCGCTGGCCAGACGCAACGCAATTTCGCGGGCCTTGGCCGTCAGCTCTTCGGGCGGGCAAACCCAGTTGGTCAGGCCCAGGCGCAAGGCCTCGTCGGCGCTGACGCGGTCGGACAAAAAGTACAGCTCACGCGCCTTGGCCGAGCCCACCAACTGCGTCATGAAATAGGTGCCGCCGTAATCGCCCGAGAAGCCGACACGGGCAAAGGCGGTGGTCATGATGGCGTTGCTGGCCATCAGCCGCAGGTCGCAGGCCAACGCCAGCGCCAAGCCGGCACCGGCCGCCGCACCGGGCAAAACAGCGATCGTCGGCTTGGCCATCTTGAACAGCTTGCCAGCGGTGGCGCGCTGGTTGATGCGCTGGCGGGCAATGGCTTCGTCGATGGTCATTGCGCCCTCTGTGCCATCTCCGGGTTTGTCAGTCTTTGCGGCCATGCCCTTGACATCGCCACCGGCACAGAATCCTTTTCCGGCGCCGGTGAGCACGATGCACTTCACCGCCGGGTCCAACTCGGCGGCGGCCAGTTGCTGCTGCAGCGCCTGGTTCATTGCCGCCGACATCGCGTTGCGCGCCTCGGGGCGGTTCATGGTCAGCGTGAGCACGCCGGCGTCCAGGTTGGCCAGCAGATCGGGGGTGCCGGTATCGATGGCGGTGGTCATGGTGTCTCCTGGCCGATGCAAAAAAGGGGGTGCGCTCAGTGGTGCTCGAAACTGGCGTTGCTGACCACGGTCTTGTCGCCAACTTTGGCCTCAAACAACACCCGGCCGACACCATCGCGCCAGCCCACGATACGCAACTCGTCACCTGGGTAGACCGGTGCCGAGAAGCGCGCCTTGAGCGTGCCGAAGCGCCGTGCGTCGTCCTCGCACAAGGCGTGCAGCAGCATCTGCGCGCAGTGGCCGTAGGTGCACAGGCCATGCAGGATGGGCGCCGGAAAGCCGCCAAACCGTGCCGCCTCGGGATCAATGTGCAGCGGGTTGTAGTCGCCCGACAAGCGGTAGAGCTGGGCCTGGTTGGGCGCAATGGCAGTGGCCAGCTCAAAGTCGGGCGCGCGCTCGGGCAGCGTGATCTTGCTGGAGCGGCTGGTGCCACAGCCCTGGAACGACTCGATGTCGCCAATGCCGGCCACGCCGCGCTGGAACACGCCGGTGACGATGCGCACGCAAACCTGGCCGGCGGCACCCAGCAGCTCGGTCTCGAACTCGGAGAAGGCGCTGCCCTTGCCACGTGGATGCACCGCCAGCAAGCGCGAGCGCGCCTGCACCGTCACCGTGTCGTGCGCTGACTCGGGCAGCGGCAGCGGCGCCAGCAGTTCCAGCGAGCGCTCGGCGTCGATCGTCAACGGCCCCGGCGAGGCCGGCAACGCCTGGCGATCAAGCTGCAGGCCACGGCCGCCCCAGCGGATGGCAAAGGTGGGGAACACCGCAAACTGAGGATGCCCCTCGTAGGTGAAGCGCAAGCTGTGCAGGCCGATGCCCACCGCATACAGCAGCACATCACGCTGGTCGTACACGATGGGCATGAGATCGCCCCAAGGGCTGGGCTGCTGGTCGATCAGCACGGCGGCGGGATTGAAGATGGCCATGGGTGTCTCCGTTGAATGGGGTGGCGGGCAGCGTATCGCTGCTCAGCCGTAGGCCGACAGCGCCTCGTCGATCGCACGCTCGATGTCGCCGGCAGTGGCGCAATGACCGACATGCGAACAGAACGGCCGGTAGCGCAGCATCTCGCTGTCGCCACTGCCCCAGCGGCCGGGCAGCTCGGGGCAGAGCCAGACCACGCGCTTGGCGCGGGCGCTGAGTTCGGCAAACAAATCCAAGCGCGGGTCGGTGTGGTTGGAGCGGCCGTCACCCAGCACCAGCACCGTGGTGCGGCGGTCGATGCAGTGCCAGTGCTGATCATGCAGATCAACCCAGGCCTGGCCGTAGTCGGTGGCGCCACCGCCGACCTCGCGCAGGATCAGCGCCATGGCGTCGTCAAACGGCAGCGTCTCAAGCGGCCGCGCCACATCCTTGAGCGCATGCGAGAAGGCAAAGCTGCGCAGATCGGCCACCGTGCCCTGCAACGCGTACAGAAACAGCAGCAGAAAGCGCACATGCGCCATCACCGAGCCCGAGACATCGCAAACCACCACGATGCGCGGCTTGTCGCGGCGCTTGTGCTTGTGGTGCAGCTCAAACGGCACACCGTCGTGGCCGGCGTTGGCCCGCATCGTGCGTCTGAAATCCAGCTGGCCGCGCAGCAGGATGCGCTGGCGCTTTGAATGCCGCGCCGCTAGCCGCTTGGCCATGCGCGCCACCGCCGCCTTCATGCGGTCCATGTCGGGCGGGCTCAGCCGGCCCAGCGGGCGGGACACCGCCACCTCGATCATGAAGGCCTCGGTGGCCGGCCGGCCGAACAGCGCATAACGCTGATCGACAAACTGCCGCGCCTGCTGCTGCAGGCGCTCACGCGCGGCGGCCAGCGCCGCAGCCATCGCCTGCGCCATCGCCGGTAACTCAGCCGAAGCCGAAGCCTCAGCAAGTGCAGCGCCGGCGCCGCGCTGCAAGCGGGCCTCCAGCGCGGCGATGCCCATGGCCTCGAGCAGTTGGCGCGTCAGGTAGGCGGTCTGCGAGACAAAGCGGATGTCATCCACCGCCACCGCCCGACCGGCACGCGCCAGCGCCGCTGCCAGCACGGCGGGCTCACCCTCGGCCAGGTCGAGCAAGCGATCCACTGCGGCCTCGCCGGTGCGCGGGCCAGCGGCCTGACCAGCCTGGTCGTCCTGCTTGAACAAGGACTTGGCTGCCTCAGCCGTGGTCTGGCCGAAATAGAGCTCGAAGACGCTGTCGCAGATCTGCTGCTCATCCTCCGACTTGGCCAGCGCCACCGCCAGCGAGGCCTTCAGCGTAGAGCGGTCGGCATAGCCCACCAGCGCCACCGCACGCGCGGCGTCGATGGTCTCGGCTGTGGAGGCTTCGGCACCGGCCGCGCGCAGCGCCCGCACAAAGCCGGCCAGCGTGCTGTCCATGGCGTGGCCTTGTTCGATCAGGCCGACGCTGCGGCCTGGCGGGCGGACTGGCTGAGCTGGCCCAGTGCGCCCTGCACTTCCTGGATGTCGGACTCGCGCTTGAGCAGCACATTGAGCGTGTCGCGCACCATGGCCTCGTCCAGTTCGGCAGCATGCAGCAACAGCAGCGTGCGGGCCCAGTCCACCGACTCGGCTATCGACGGCGGCTTGCGGATGTTCTGCAAGCGCAGCAATTGCACAAAGGCCACCAGCTGCGCCAGCAGTTGCTGGGCTATGCCGGGCACGCGGGCGCGCAGCACACGCTGCTCAAGCGCGGCGTCGGGAAAGCCGATGTGCAGGTGCAGGCAGCGGCGCTTGAGCGCGTCGCCCAGCTCGCGGGTGTTGTTGGAGGTCAGGATCACCAGCGGTGGCACCTGGGCCTGGATGGTGCCGATCTCGGGGATCGTCACCTGGTAATCGGCCAGCACCTCGAGCAGCAAGGCCTCGAAAGCCTCTTCGCTCTTGTCGATCTCGTCGATCAGCAGCACGCTGCCACCGGGCTGCTCCATCGCCTGCAGCAGGGGCCGTGGCTCAAGAAATTGGCGCGAGAAGAACAAATCCTGAAAGCCCGCCAGCTTGCTGAAGGCGTCTTGCAGCGTATCGCTGCCGTCAACCAGCAGGCCGATCTTCTCTTTCAAGATCTGCGTGTAGAGCAACTGCTTGCCGTACTTCCATTCGTACAGCGCCTTGCTGTCGTCCAGCCCTTCGTAACACTGCAGGCGCAACAGCGCAAAGCCGAGTGCTTTGGCGGCGGACACCGCCAGATCGGTCTTGCCAACGCCGGCCGGGCCTTCGATCAACACCGGCTTGCGCAGATGGTGGGCCAGATAGACCGCAGTGGAGATCTGCCGCGTCGAGATATAGCCCACGCTGGCCAGCGCGGCGGTGATGGCATCGATCGACGCGAGACCTTCGGGTGTGGGATCAGCAGAGTGCACAGCGGTCATGGGCAGGTTCAATGGAGACAACCAGTGTCGGGGCCGTGGCCTGCTGCGGCTGTTCCGCTCGTGACACCCGGCCGCCAGCACGGCGCGGAAGATGCGGGCATTGACCAGAGCCGCAGCATCTCCTGCCGCAGAATCACGCCATGAGCACCTCCACTTCTTCCTCCGTTTCCGCCGCTGCCGCCGCCGCACCCGCGCTGGTGCTGGCCGAACACCGCCAGGGCGCCGCCTGGCTGACCTTGAACCGGCCCGATCAACGCAACGCCTTGTCGGCCGCGCTGGTCAACCAACTGGCCGATGCGCTGAACGCGGCCATCGCCGACCCTTTGGTGCGCTGCATCGTGCTGACCGGCGCCGGCAGCGCCTTTTGCGCCGGTGCCGATCTCAAGAGCCCGCCCGGCCAGGTGGTCGATGGCCGCCAAGGCGTGGGCCTGGCCGAGGTTTTGGCGCGCATCCAGGACGCGCCCAAGCCGGTGATCTGCGCCATCAACGGCGCCGCCTTTGCCGGCGGCCTGGGCCTGGTGGGCGCCTGCGACATCGTGCTCAGCGTCGAGGACGCGGTATTCAGCTTCTCCGAGGTGAAGATCGGCGTCATCCCGGCGGTTATCTCGGTGGTCTGCCTGCCCAAGCTGGGGCCGCATGTGGGCATGAAGCTGCTGCTCACCGGTGAGCGCTTCTCGGGCCGCGAAGCGGTGGGCTACGGCCTGGTGCACCAGGCGGTGCCTGCGGCCGACCTGGCGCAGGCGGTGCAACAGCAAATTGACGCCATCAGCGCCGGCGGGCCTGTCGCCGTGGCCGAGTGCAAGAAGCTGGTGCGCCGCATGCTGGCGCTGCCGCGCGACGATGCCTTCAAGGAAGCCAGCGAGTGGAGCGCGCGCATGTTCCGCTCGCCCGAGGCCACCGAGGGCATGGCCGCATTTCGCGAGAAGCGCAAGCCGTCCTGGCTGGTGGACTGAGTTACGGCCAGACAGGCCTTTGTTTTGAGCCCCCGAGGTCCGGGCTGCGCCCAGCCCACCCCCCTCTGGGTTCAAGCGAAGTAGCCAAGCGACATTTCCTTGAGAGGTAAACCCCATGCAAGACCTGGATGAGTTCCGCCAGCAAGTGAGCGACTGGCTGCGCGCCAATCGCCCGACCGAGCCCGATTTCCTGCTGCCCGAATCCTTCATGGAGGTGGGCAGCGACGCCCAGTTCAACTACCTGCGCGACTGGCAGCGCAAGGTCTATGAGGCCGGCTATCTGGGCATGACCTGGCCCGCGGCTTATGGCGGCGGCGGCAAGCCGCAGGTCTACCAGGACATCGTCAATGCCGAGATGGCGCGGCAAAAAGTGCCCTTTGTACCCAACACCATCGGCCTGAGCTGGGCCGGCCCGCTGATCCTGGCGATCGGCAGCGAGGCGCAAAAACAGCGTTACATCCGCGGCATGCTCAGCGGCGACGAGATCTGGTGCCAGGGCTTCTCGGAGCCCGATCAGGGCTCGGATCTGGCGAACTGCCAGACCCGTGCCGTTCGTGTAGCTGACAGCTCGGGCGACCACTACCTCATCAACGGCGCCAAGATCTGGACCAGCCTGGGCCAGTACGCCAAGTACATGATCTTGCTGGCGCGCACCAACCCGCAAGAGAAGCGCTACGCCGGCCTGTCCTACTTTTTGATCCCGATGGATGCGCCCGGCATCAGCACGCGGCCGATCCGCAAGCTCACCGGCGAGTACGGTTTTACCCAGACCTTTTTCGACAACGCCCGTGTGCCGGCCGACGGCCTGATGGGCCGTGAGGGCGAAGGCTGGCAGATCGCGATGAAGACGTTGACCTTCGAGCGTGGCGCCGCGGGCGGCCAGGCCGGTGGCTTGAACCGCATGCACCTGGGTATCGAAGACCTGGTCGAGCTGGCCCGGCGCTCCAAGCGCGACGGCGAACCGGCGATCTGTGACCCACTGGTGCGCGATCAGTTGGTGCGCTTCATCATCGAGGCCCAGGGCGACCGGCTGTGCGGCGCACGGGCGCGGCTGCCGGCGCTGTGCAGCGAACGGCCCGACGCGATCCCGCTATCGAACAAGCTGCGCGTCACCGAGCATGCGCGGCGGATGTTTCAGTTTTCCAGCTCGCTGCAAGGCGCCAACGCCGCGCGCTGGGTGGGCGATGCCCAGGCGGTAGACGGCGGCAAGTGGCAGCGCGGCTACTTCAACAGCTTCTCGGCCACCATCGGCGGCGGCCCCAGCCAAATCCAGGCCAACATCGTGGGCGAGCGCGTGCTCGGCCTGCCCAAGGATTGAGAAAGACTGAACCCCATGCGCCCCCTCGACACCCGCATCCATTTCAGCGACGAGCAGGCCATGCTGCTCGAGTCAGCCACCAGTTTCTGCCGTGAGCGATCGCCGTCGGCGGCGGTGCGCTCGCTGCTCCATGCTGAAAGTGGCTTTGATGCCGGCGTCTGGGCACAGATTGCCGAATTGGGCTGGCTGGGCATCGCCGTGCCCGAGGCGCTGGGCGGCAGCGGCCTGTCGCTGGGCCATGCCGCGGTGATCGCCGAGCCGATGGGCCGCCACTTGCTGGCCAGCCCTTTCACCAGCAGCCAGCTCTGCAGCCAGGGCCTGTTGGCCGGCGCCAGCGCGGCACAGCAAGCGCTGTGGCTGCCCCGGTTGTGCCAGGGCACGGTCGCATCGGTGGGCTTGTTCGAGGACGAGGGCAGCTGGGACTTGACGCGACCGCAAGCCAGTGCCCAGACCCAGGGCGCAAGCATCCGCCTGCATGGCCACAAGACGCTGGTCTGCGATGCGGCCGCGGCCGAGCTGCTGCTGGTGTCGGTATGGCACGACGGCGCGCCGGCGCTGGTGCTGCTGCCCTGCACCGATCTGCCTGCCAACGCGCTGCAACGCGAAGTGGTGATCGACGAGACCCAGCGTTGTTACCGCCTGGCGCTGGACGGCATCACGCTGCCGGCTGAGGCGCTGATCACCGGCGAGGCCGCGTTGGCGGCGCTGCAAGCGATGCGCGAGGCGGCGTGGCTGCTGGCCTCGGCCAGCGCTGCGGGCGGCCTGGCCGGCGTGCTCGACGTCACCGTTGACTACCTCAATACCCGCAGCGCCTTTGGCCGCAAGATCGGCAGCTACCAGGCGCTCAAGCATGGCTGTGCCGAGTTGCTGTGCACGCTGGAGCGGGCGCGCTCGCATGTGGCCCATGCCGCCAGCCTGCTGATCGACGGCCTGGACGCCGAAGTCGCGTTGCGCATGGCCAAGGCGGAGGCCGGCGACGGCCTGGTGCAGGGCGGCGACCGCGGCGTGCAGTTCCACGGCGGTTTCGGCTTCACCTACGACTGCGATGCCCAGCTCTACCTGCGTCGCGGCCTCTGGCTGCAGGCCTGGTTTGGCGACGCCGCGCATCAGCGCAGCCGGCTCGCGGAGTTGCTGTTCGCTGCCTGAGCGGCACCAAGTTGCCAGCGCCGCCCTGCGCCTCAGCCGCGCCGCTGCGCGCGCTCACACGATCTTGGAGCCGCGCCCGGCCCAGTAGCGGTCCTTCAGCAGCCGCTTGTAGAGCTTGCCGGTGGCATGGCGCGGCAACTCGGCTTCGAAGTCGATGGAGCGCGGGCACTTGATGTGCGAGAGGTGCTCGCGGCAGTAGGCGATCAGCGCCTGCTCCAGCTCTGGCCCGGCATCGGCCATCTCGCGCGGCTGCACCACCGCCTTGACCTCCTCGCCAAACTCGTCATTGGGTACGCCAAGCACCGCGCAATCGGCCACCTGGGGGTGGTTGATCAGCACATTCTCGGCCTCTTGCGGGTAGATGTTCACCCCGCCCGAGATGATCATGTAGGCCTTGCGGTCAGTCAGGTAGAGGTAGCCCTCGGCATCCACATAGCCCACGTCGCCCAGCGTGGTCCAGCCTTGCGGATGGGTGGAGCCCTGGGTCTTGGCCGGGTCGTTGTGGTACGCAAACGGCCGGCCGTTGGCAAAGTAGATGGTGCCACTCTGGCCCGGCGGCAGCAGTTCGCCGGTTTCGTTGTCGCAGATCTTGAGCTCGCCAATCACCGCCCGGCCCACCGTGCCCTGGTGGGTGAGCCACTGCGCCGAGTCGACCATGGTCACGCCATTGCCCTCGGTGCCGGCGTAGTACTCCCACAACACCGGGCCCCACCAGTCGATCATCTGCTGCTTGACCGCCACCGGGCAAGGCGCGGCGGCATGGATGGCGCAGCGCAGCGACGACAAATCGTAACGGCGGCGGCTGTCTTGCGGCAGCTTGAGCATGCGCACAAACATCGTCGGCACCAGCTGGCTGTGGGTGATGCGGTAGTGCTCGACCAGCCGCAAATACGCCTCGGCATCAAAGTGCGCCATCACCACCACGGTGGCACCCAGTCGCTGCGCACCCAGGGTGTAGCGCAGCGGCGCCGCGTGGTACAGCGGCGCCGGCGATAAATAGACCGAGTCGGACGACATGCCGTAGAGCCCGATAAGGATGTCGGTCATCGGGCTGGCCGCATCGATCTCGGTGGCCTGCGGCGGTACAAACACGCCCTTGGGCCGGCCGGTGGTGCCGCTGGAATACAGCATGTCGCCGCCGGCCAACTCATCAGCGATGCGCATGGCCGGCTGCCTGGCCAGCGCCGTCTCGTACGCGGTCCAGCCTTCGGGCGCGTTGTCCGGCGTCACATCGAGCATCAGCCAGTGCGCCACGCCTGGGCAGGCCGTGCCCAGATGCTGCACCGCCCCGGCCATGGCCCGTGACGAGACCACCGCCTTGGCGCCGCAGTCGTCAACGATGTAGCTGACTTCGCCCTCGGTCAGCCGGGTGCTCATCGCGGTGTAGATCATCCCGGCGCGGTGCGCGCCCCAGCAGATCTCAAAGTAGCGTGGATGGTTCTCCAGCATCAGCGCGATGTGGTCGCCGCTTTGCAGGCCCAGCGCGCGCAACAGCTGCGCCACCTGGTTGGATCGGTCTTCAAGCTCGCGGTAGGTGATCACCTGGCCGCCTTCGGCCATGATCACGGCGGGCTTGTCAGGGTGGGTGAGGGCGTGGTGTAGCGGATGCAGCACAGGGTGGGTCTCCAGGGTCGCTGAGCGGGCGATGGGCGTTGGGCGTTGGGCGTTGGGCGTTGGGTGTTGGGTGTTGGGCGTTGGGCGGTGCGCAGCGAGCCAAGGCGATGGGTCGCATCGTCAGCTGCGCGGGGCCAATCTAGTCGGCAAGCTACGGCCTGTCCATCCGCGCATGCCTGGCTGTGGCGCATCGCACCGATCTGCGTGCCAAGTCACCCAGGCGGCATCGTCAAGCAGCTCAGCTGTCTACCATGCCAGCCACCGCCTGCTTCGGAACCCCCATGATCGGCACCTCGCGCTATCCGCATGTCTTCTCGCCGCTGGATTTGGGCTTCACCCGGCTGAAGAACCGCATCCTGATGGGCTCGATGCACACCGGGCTCGAGGACTCCGCCGACGGCTTCCCCCGCATGGCCGAGTACTTCGCCGAGCGCGCACGCGGCGGCGTGGGCATGATCATCACCGGCGGCATCTACCCCAACGCCGAGGCCGGCCGCGGCAGCAAGCTGTCCACCCCCGACGAGGCGGCGCAGCACCGGCTGATCACCGAAGCGGTACACGGCGCCGACCCCGAGGTGAAGATCTGCATGCAGATCCTGCACACCGGCGCGCTGGCCGGCACGCCCGACTGCGTGGCGCCGTCGGCCGTCAAGTCACGCATCGGCCGCTACACGCCGAACGAGCTTGACGAAGCCGGCATCGAGAAACAGCTGGCCGACTTCGCCAACTGCGCGGCCCAGGCCCAGGCCGCCGGCTACGACGGCGTCGAGATCATCGGCTCGGCCGGTTACCTGCTCTCCACCTTCCTGGTACAAAAAACCAACCTGCGCACCGACCGCTGGGGTGGGCCCTGGGAGAACCGCATGCGCTTCCCGGTGGAAGTGGTACGCCGGGTGCGCGCCGCGGTGCGGCCCGACTTCATCGTGATCTTCCGCATCGCGGCGATGGACATGCTCGATGGCGGCCTGGCCTGGGACGAAGTGGTCTCGCTGGCGCAGGCGGTGGAGGCGGCCGGTGCCAACATCATGAGCACCCATTTCTGCTGGCATGAGGCGCCGGTGCCCACCATCGCTACCATGGTGCCACGCGCGGCCTTTGCGCAGGTCAGTGGCCGGCTGCGCAAGGTATTGCGCGTGCCCGTGATCACCAGCAACCGCATCAACATGCCGGCAGTGGCTGAGCAAGTGCTGGCGCGGGGCGATGCCGACCTGGTGTCGATGGCGCGGCCGATGCTGGCCGACCCCGAACTGGTGAACAAGGCGGCGCAGGGCCGCGAGGACGAGATCAACACCTGCATCGCCTGCAACCAGGCCTGCCTGGACCACACCTTCGGCGGCCGCCAGCAGGTGAGTTGCCTGGTCAATCCGCGGGCCTGCAATGAGACCCTGCTGCGCTACCTGCCCACCAGCCGCGTCAAGCGCATGGCGGTGGTCGGTGCCGGGCCGGCCGGCCTGGCTTTTGCCACCGTGGCGGCGCAGCGTGGCCACGCCGTGACGCTGATCGACGCCGGCAACGAGATCGGCGGCCAGTTCAACCTGGCCAAGCGCATCCCCGGCAAGGAGGAGTTCTTTGAGACGCTGCGCTACTACCGCCGCATGATCGACAAACACGGCGTCACGCTGCGGCTCAATACCCGCGCCAGTGCCGCCGAGTTGCAGGCCGAGGGCTTCGACGAGGTTGTGGTGGCCACCGGCATCAGCCCACGCACGCCCGACATCCCCGGCATCGATCACCCCAAGGTGGTGGCCTATGTCGACGCCATCCTCGGCCGCAAGCCGATCGGCCGCCGCGTGGCGATCATCGGCGCCGGCGGCATCGGCTTTGATGTCGCCGAACTGGTGACGCACCAAGGCACCTCGGCGGCGCTCGACATCGACGTCTTTGCCCGCGAATGGGGCATCGATTTCAAAGGCCACCCGCGCGGCGGCGTCACCGGCGTGCTGCCGCAGGTGGCCAAGGCCGAGCGTGAGGTCTTTCTGATGCAGCGCAAGGCCGATGCGCTGGGCCGCACGTTGGGCCGCACCACCGGCTGGACGCACCGGCTGGTGCTCAATCGCCGCGGCGTGCAGATGGTGGCCGGCGTTGACTACCAACGCATCGATGATGCCGGTCTGCACACGCTCGTCAACGGTGAGCCGCGCTTGTTCGAGGTCGATAGCGTCATCGTCTGCGCCGGCCAGACACCGCTGCGCACGCTGTACGACGAACTGCAAACCTGCGGCGTCAGCGCTTGGCTGGTCGGCGGCGCTTTCGAGGCCGCCGAACTCGATGCCAAGCGTGCGATCGACCAGGCCAGCAGGCTTGCCGCAAGTATTTAACCTCCCCCCCCTCCCCTCCCCCGAAACGCCTGCGTCGCCCCCCTCGGGGGCGACGCAGGCGGCCCGGCAGAGCCGGTTCCGCGGCGTCCGCTTGACAGCGGCACCCCGCAGCGCGGCAGCCGGCACTGAATGACCTGAAAGACATGTGATGAGCGTCGAGCCCTCCTTTGATCAACCGCCCCAACTGCACGCGATCACCAGCAACGGCATTCAAATGACCTGCCACGAATGGCGGGCGCCGTTGCGCGGCGAGCGGCCGACGCTGCTGATGGTGCATGCCACCGGCTTCCATGGCCGGGTCTGGGATCCGGTGATCCGGCGCCTGCCCGGCCGCCATGTGCTGGCGCCCGACCTGCGCGGCCATGGCCGCAGCGAGGCCGCACCGTTTGCCAGCTGGGAGGCCTTTGGCCGCGACCTGGCCGGGCTGGCCAGCGCGATGGACTTGCAGGGCGTGATCGGCATCGGCCACAGCATGGGCGCGCATGCGCTGGTGCAGGCGGCGGCCTTCGAGCCAGGGCGCTTCGCTCGGTTGCTGCTGGTCGACCCGGTGGTACAGGCGCCCGCCGACTACCACTTGCCGCCGGTGCCGGCGGGCACGCTGCATCCAGCGGCCGGGCGCAAGCGCCATTTCGATTCACCGAAGGCCATGTTCGAGCGCTTTGCCGAGCGCCCGCCCTATGCGGTGTTCAACCGCGAGGCGCTGATGCAGTATTGCGAGCATGGCCTGCGGCCGGCCGCTGGCGGCAAAGGTTTCGAGCTGGCTTGCGCGCCGGAGTTCGAAGCCAGCATCTACCCGCAGGCACGTGGCAATCTCGGCGTGATCGCCAGCATCCGCGCGCTGCAGATCCCCGTCTGGGTGGTGCGCGCACGGCCGCAAGACCCGACTGTCCTGCCCTGGGATCCGCTGGGCTCGCCAACCTGGCCTGGCTTGGCCACCGAGTTCCGCCACGGCCGCGACTTGGTCTTCCCCGAACAGACGCATTTCTTGCCAATGCAAGACCCGGCGCTGATGGCGCGACTGATCGACGAGCTGATAGCCTTTCCGGCAGCTTGAGCGCCGGCATGCCCGCCAACCCCTCCACCCGCACGCTCACCCTGGTGGTGGCCTCGGCGCTGTTCATGGAGAGCCTGGTCAGCACGGTAATCGCCACCTCACTGGCAGCGATGGCGGCCGACCTGGGCGTCGACGCCATCTCGCTGAAACTGGCCTTCACCGCCTACTACCTGGCGCTGGCGATCTTCATCCCCATCAGCGGCTGGTGCGCTGACCGCTTTGGCGCCAAGAGCGTGTTCAGCGCGGCGATCGCGGTCTTTACGCTGGCGTCGGTGGCCTGCGCGCTGGCCTGGAATCTGCACAGCCTGATCGCCGGCCGCTTCATGCAGGGCATGGGTGGCGCTTTGATGCTGCCGGTGGGCCGGTTGATCTTGTTGCGCGTGATCCCCAAGCGTGAGATGGTCTCGGCGATGGCCTGGCTCAGCATCCCGGCTTTGATGGCGCCGATCATGGGCCCGCCGGTGGGCGGTTTCATCACCACTTACTACCACTGGCGCGGCATCTTCTGGCTCAACGTGCCGGTGGGCCTGATTGGCCTGGCGCTGGCCTGGTCACTGCTGCCGCAGGTGCGCGAAACGTTGCGCCGGCCGCTGGACGTCAAAGGCTTCGCGCTCTGCGGCCTGGGTTTGTCGCTGGCGATCTTCGGCTTCACGCTGGCCGGCAGCCGCGACAGTGGCTGGAAAGCAGCGGCCATGATGGCGGGTGGCGCGGCGCTGCTCGCGCTCTACCTTCGCCACGCCCGCCAAACCGAACATCCTCTGCTCGACTTGCGGCTGCTGCAGATCGCCAGCTTTCGCATCACCTTGCTGGGTGGCTCGCTGTTCCGGCTGTCGGTGGGTGCCATGCCCTTTCTGCTGCCGCTGATGCTGCAGCTGGGTTTTGGCCTGACGGCCTTTGCCTCGGGCATGCTGACCTTTGCCGGCGCGGCCGGTGCGATGACGATGAAGCTCACCGCTTCGCCGATCCTGCGACGCTTCGGTTTCAGGCAGGTGCTGCGCATCAACGCCGTGCTCAGCAGCCTGATGCTGGCGGCCTGCGCGCTGTTCAGCGCCGCAACACCGCATCTGCTGATCATCGCCGTGCTACTGATCGGCGGCTTCTTCCGCTCGTTGCAATTCACCGGCCTCAACACGCTGGGCTATGCCGACATCGAGCAGCCGCAGATGAGCCAGGCCACGGCCTTTGTCGCGGTGGTGCAGCAGGTGTCACTGGCGGCCGGCGTGGCCTTGGCGGCCATGCTGCTCGAAGCCAGCCGCGGCTTCGACGCCCGCAGCCAGCTGCTGGCCGCCGACTTCAGCCGTGCCTTCATCGCTATCAGCCTGATCTCGCTGGCCTCGATGTGGCTGTACCGGAAACTGGCGCCCGATGCCGGGGCCGAGGTGTCGGGGCACGGCCGCGACCGGCCCCCGGCGCCAAGTTGACTCAGGGCTTGGCCAGTCCCGACTTCACCAGCAGCGGTTTCACGCTGTTGAAATATTGCTCGGCAAATGCCCGGTATTCGGCGCCGTTGCGCCGCCAGGGCACCTGGTTGAAGCGGTCCAGCAGGATTTGCAGCGCTGGATCCTGGCCCGCTTCATGGAAGGCGTCGTACAGGCTTTGCACAATCGCCGGCGGCAAGTCCTTGGGCCCGACCAGGCCATACGGGCTCTGGCCGACGACCTTCACGCCGCGCTCGGTCAGCGTGGGCACCGCCGGGTAGCGCGGCAGGCGCTGCTCGGTGGCCATGGCCAGGATGCGGCAGCGGCCGTCGTCGACAAACGGCCCCCACTGCGAGGCGTCGGCGATGAAGTTGATGTGGCCGGCAATCAGCGCCTGCATCCACTCGGCACCGCCCTTGTAGGGCACATGGGTGAAGCTCGAGCCCAGCGACTGCTCGATCTCGATCATCATCAGATGGCCTGAACTGCCCATGCCGCTGGTGCCGTAGGTGTACTTCTCCGGCTCGGCCTTGCCGGCGGCAAACAGGTCTTCGATCGTCTTCCAGGGCGAGTCGGCCCGCACCACCAGCGCAAAGGTATAGGACGACAGGCCGGTGATGTAGCTGAAATCGCGCAGCGGGTGCCAGTTGACCTGCTGGTAATAGGGGTAGCGCAAGCTGGTGATGGCCATGCAAGCCAGCGTATGGCCGTCGGACTTGCTGGCCATCAGCGCCGCCGGCGCCAGCGTGCCGGCGGCACCGGCCTTGACCTCCACCAGCACCTGCTGGCCGAGGATGCGGCCTACCCGTTCAGCCAAGAAGCGCAGGTGCAGGTCGGTGACGCCACCAGCAGAGAAAGGGTTGTAGATGGTGATCGGGCGCTCTGGTTTCCAGCGCGGCGTCTGGGCCAAGGCCAGTCCAGGGGCCGCCACCAGGGCGCCGATACCGGCGCTCAGCGCGCGGCGACGGGGGTCACACGAGTCATGGATCATGTCGGGCGCTTACAAGGTTGATGGAGCCCGCATCTGACCAGCTTACCGCCCCGCGTTCAATGCGGGTTCACCTGCATTCGCTGCGTCAGAGCAGCGGCCGCGCTCAGCCGAGCTGCAGAAACTCGACCCAGTTGCCATCCGGATCCTCGACCATCGCGATGCGCACGCCGGGTCGGATCTCACGCACCGGCCAGACCAGCTTGTGGCCGGCCTCAGTGCAGGCCTGCGCCATGGCCTCAAGGTTGCTGACCGTGATCGTCCAGTAACGGTAGCCGGCCGCGCCCTGGATGCCACCCGGTGCGGCCTGGGCCGGCAGCTCGGGCATCACCACCAGCTTGATCAGGCTGTCGCCGCACAGCAGCCGGTACATCACGCCTTGGCCGCCGGGCATCTTCATCTCGCCCTTCAACTCCAGGCCCAGCAGATCGCGGTAGAAGGCCAGCATCGCCGGCCCGTTGGTGGTGACGATGCCCAGATCGATGGACTGCTTGCTGAGGGCGATGGCCATGCTTGCTCCTTGTGCTGTCGACAAAGACCTGATGCTGGGCGGCCCCGGCGACGGCGGCAGTCACCCGTGTGACCGCGTCGTGGCCACCCGCCGCGGCTCAACCCGCCGCGCGACCAGCCTTGTCGCGAAAGTAGGCGCCGCTGCCGCGGTTGATCAATTCGTCGCCCGCCTGTACCTGCCCCGGCGCGATCACTGGCTGGCCTTGCACCCGCTGGTACACCGGCTCGAAGTCGATGCGGTTGAGTGCCATCAACTCGTCCAGGCTGTCGATGACGAAGTAGCTCTCCTGGAAGTCGTCGATACGGTAGTCGGTGCACATCACGCGCTCAAGGCCGAAGCGGATGCGGTTGGGCGAGACGTCATCCAGCGCAAATACGCTCTCGGCAAACGACGAGGCGATGCCCGCGCCGTAGATACGCACACCGTCAGCCTGGCGCAACAGGCCAAACTCGACCGTGTACCAGTAGACGCGGGCCAGGTGGGTGAGCTGGCCCAGCCGCTGCGCGCGCAGGCCGCCCTCGCCATAAGCCTGGATGTAGTCGGCGATCGCCGGATTCATCAGCATCGGCACATGGCCGAAGACATCGTGGAAGACATCCGGCTCTTCCAGGTAATCCAGCTGGTCGGGCCGGCGGATGAAGTTGCCAGCCGGGAAACGCCGGTTCGCCAGATGCTCAAAGAACACCTCGTCGGGCACCAGGCCGGGCACCGCCACCACCTGCCAACCGGTGTGCTTCATCAGCACCTCGCTCAGACGCTCGAAGTCGGGGATCTGATCGGCGGCCATCGGCAGCTCGCGCATGCCTTGCACAAATTCGTCGCAGGCACGGCCCGGCAACAACTTGGTCTGGCGCTCGAACAGCGTCTTCCAGGTGGCATGCTCGACTGGGCCATAGTGGGCCCAGCCCTGGTCGATGGTCCAGTCGGCACGGGCCGGCGAGGCGGCGGCTGGGGACGTAACCGGGTTGCTACTGCGATTCATGATGATCCTGGGCGGCTTGGAGCGTGCTGCAAGCGTACACCGCCACCAAGCCCCGATTCGGCGAGCGCGCTTCAGACCGCGGTCTGCCCCGGCAGCTGCCGCGTTACCGGGTGAGAACTGGACAGCCCGCCGTCGACCGCGATGGCCTGGCCGTTGACATAGCTCGATTGCTCGGAGGCCAGAAACAGCGCCACATTGGCCAGTTCTTCCGGCTGTGCGGCGCGGCGCAGCGGGTTGAGCCGGCCGAGCTTGTGCGTCACGCCCTTGTCCTTGGCGTAGTTGAAGGTCGGCTTCGTCATGCCGGTCTCGGTCAGGCCCGGGCAGAGGGCGTTGACGCGCACGCCGGTCTCGCACAGCTGCTGCGCCGAGACCATCGCCAGGTTGATGACGCCGGCCTTGCTGGCCGAGTACGCCGGCCCGCCCGCGCCCGAGCGGATGCCGGCCACCGACGCGGTGCAGATGATCGAGCCGCCATGGCCGGCCTCGACCATCGCCTTGCCGGCATGCTTGACCATCAGCCAGGGGCCGATCAGGTTGACGCGCAGCACCTCGGTCCAGAGCTCGGGCGTGGCATCGAAGATGCTGGCCATGCCGCCCGAGATGCCGGCGTTGGCAAAGGCCACATCGAGCCGGCCGTAGGCGCTGAGCGCCAGCGCCACCAACTGCGCCACATCGGCCTCGACGCCGGCGTCCATCTGCAGCGCGGTGGCCGCACCGCCGGCGGCGATCACGGCTTGGGCTGTCTCGCGCACCGCATCGGTCTTGTCGCCCAGCACCAGCTTGGCGCCTTCGGCGGCAAACAGCAGCGCCGAGGCGCGGCCGATGCCGGAGCCGGCGCCGGTGATGATGGCAACCTTGCCTTCAAGTCGTTGGCTCATGGTGTGTTGTTCCTTGTGAAGCAACTGGGACGTCGGAGGTGGCTCTACCCAAGCACACGCCGCGGAACCGGCTTCGCCGGGCCGCAGGGGTGGCCCCCTTGAGGGGGAGGCGGCAGCCGGCCGCCTCGGGGGTGGGTCAAGTTAAGGATGCATAACGCTCAAGGTGATGGTCGGCATCACCGAAGCGCTGCGCCACCATCGTCAGGCGGCGAAAGGTGTGCGAGATCTTCAGCTCCTCGCTCATGCCCATGCCGCCGTGCAGCTGCACGGACTCCTGGCTGACCTGGCGCGCCGAGTCGGCAATCTTGACCATCGCCGCCGATACGGCGCGGGCACGCTCGGCGGTGTCGGTGGCGGTGTCGGTGGCGGTGTCGACGGCGCTGGCGGCGACGATGGCCATCGAGCGCGCCTGCTCGGCGCAGATGAACATCTCCACCATGCGGTGCTGCAGCACCTGAAACGAGGCAATCGGCACGCCAAACTGCTTGCGGGTCTTGGTGTACTCCAGCGTGGCGTCGATCGCGCTCTTCATCGCGCCGACGGCGTCGGCACACAGCAGTGCGCAGGCAAAATCCACCGCCTCCTCGATCAGCGGCAGCGCGCCGCCGGCCGGGCCCAGCAGCGCATCGGCGCCCAGCTTGACCTGGTCCAGCTTGACATCGGCGACCCGCAGGCCATCGACGGTGCGGCTAGGGTTCAGCGACACGCCTTGCGCCTTGGGGTCGACGATGAACAGGCTGGCGCCGTCGCCGGTGCGTGCCGAGACGATGATGCGCTGCGCCGAAGAAGCACCCACCACCACGCACTTCTCGCCATTCAGCAACCAGCCGTCGCCGCTCTTTTCGGCGGTGGTGGTGACGGGCTTCAGGTCGTAGCGCTGGCCGGCCTCGTGCAAGCCGGCGGCCAGCCGCATCGAGCCGTCGATCAGCCCCGGCAGCAGCGCCGCCTTCTGCTCGGCCGATCCGGCCTTGGCCAGCAGCCGACCGGCCAGGCCGACGTTGTCGAGCAGCGGCTCGATCACCAAGGCCTCACCGCAGGCCTCCATCACCGCCATCAGGTCGACCGCACCGCCGCCAAAGCCGCCGTCGGCCTCGGGCAGCGCGATGGCGGTGAGCCCCAGCTCGGCAAAGGTCGCCCACACGGCATCGCTGCAGCCGCTGGCCGAGCCGAGGATGGCCTTGCGCTTTTCAAAATCGTAGGCGTTGGCCAGGTACTTGCCAACTGAATCGGCCAGCTGCTGTTGCTCGTCGCTGTATTCGAAGTTCATGGCGTCGTCCTCACAATCCAAGGGTCATCTTGGCGATGATGTTGCGCTGGATCTCGTTGGAGCCGGCATAGATGCTGGCCTTGCGGTAGTTGAAGTAGCGCGGCGCCAGGCGCGAGCTGAAGTGGTCGATGGCACCGTTGTCCACCGCCTTGAACGGCGCGGCGCGCGGCCCCACCGCCATCATCATCAGCTCGGTGATCATCTGCTGCACCTCGGTGCCGCGGATCTTGAGCATCGACACGTCGGCACCCGGCGGCTGGCCAGTGCGGCGCATCTTGTCGAGGAAGCGCATCGAGGTGGTCTCCAACGCATCGAGCTCGATCGCCACCCGGCTGAGCTTGTCGCGAAAGCGCGGGTCGTCGATCAGCGGTTGGCCGTTTTTCATCTCGCGCTGGGCCAGCGTGCGCAGTGTGGCCAGTTCACGCTTGCTGCCGCCGACGTTGCCCGAGCCCATGCGCTCATGGCCCAGCAGGTACTTGGCCACCGTCCAGCCCTTGTTCTCCTCGAACACCAGGTTCTCGACCGGCACCTTGACCTCGTCGAAGAAGATCTCGTTCACCTCATGGCCGCCGTCCATCAGGATCAACGGGCGCACGGTGATGCCGGGCGTTTTCATGTCGATCAGCAAGAAGCTGATGCCCTCCTGGCGCTTCTCGGCCGCCGGGTTGGTGCGCACCAGGCAGAAGATCCAGTCGCCGTAATGGCCCAGCGTGGTCCAGATCTTCTGGCCGGTAACGACGTAATGGTCGCCTTGCCGGTCGGCGCGGCACTTCAGCGCGGCCAGGTCGGAGCCGGCACCTGGCTCGCTGTAGCCTTGCACCCAAAAATCATCGCCCTCGCGGATGCGCGGCAGGAAGCGCGCTTTCTGCTCAGGCGTGCCGAACTTGTGCAGCACCGACGCGCACATCGCCGGGCCAAACGGCGGCAGCGTGGGCGCACCGGCCAGGCCGAATTCCTCGTCGTAGATGTAGCGCTGAGTGATGTTCCAGCCGGTGCCACCGGTTTCTACCGGCCAGTGCGGCACCGACCAGCCCTGCTTGGCCAGGATCTTGTGCCAGCGCAGGAAGTCTTCCTTGGACAGGCCGTGGTAGCCCACCACCTTGTCGCGGATCTCGGCGGGCAGGTTGGCGGCGAGCCAGCCGCGTACTTCGTTGCGAAAGGCCAGTTCTTCGGCCGAGTAGCTCAGGTCCATGAAATTCTCCGATGGGCGTTGATGCTAGAGGCGTTCAATGATGATGGCTGGCGCCATGCCACCCGCGGCGCACATCGTCACCAGACCACGCTTCAGGTCGCGTCGCTCCAGTTCATCGAGCAGGGTGCCGATCAGGATCGATCCGGTGGCGCCGATCGGGTGGCCAAGCGCCATCGCGCCGCCGTTGACATTGACCTTGTCGCGGTCGAGCTTCAAGTCGCGGATGAACTTCTCGGCCACCACGGCAAAGGCCTCGTTGATCTCCCAGAGGTCGATATCGTCCACAGTCAGCCCGGCCTTGGCCAGCACCTTGCGCGCCGCAGGCACCGGGGCATTGAGCATCAGCGTCGGCGAATCCCCCACGTTGGCCCAGGCCACCACACGCGCCCGCGCCTTCAGGCCGTGCTTCTTGGCATAGGCGGGCGAGGCCAGCAGCAGCGCCGCCGCGCCGTCCACCACGCCCGACGAGTTGCCGGCGTGGTGCACAAAGTTGATGTCCAGATCCGGGTACTTCTGCTTGATCAGCCCGCGGAAGGTGGTGCCACGCTCGTCCAGCGCAAAGTCGGCCATCGACGCAAAGGCGGGCTTCAGGCCGGCCAGGCCCTCGGCGGTGGTCTGCGGCCGAGGGAATTCTTCATGGTCTAGCAACGGACTGCCATCGATGCCAAACACCGGCACCAGGCTCTTGTTGAAGTGGCCGCCGGCAATCGCCGCAGCGGCGCGCTGCTGGCTCTCCAGCGCCAGCGCGTCCAGCGCGCTGCGCGGAATGCCCTCCAACGTGGCAATGGCGTCGGCGCAGACGCCCTGGTGCGGCTGCGGGTGCATTGCGCGCAGGTCGAGGTTGCCGCTGTCGATCAGGCCGGGGCCGTCGCGCAGCGTGGCCGTCATCGACATCATCTCGGTGCCGCCGGCGATCATCAGATCCTCCATGCCCGACATGATCGAGGCCGCCGCCATGTTCACCGTGGTGATGCCCGAGCCACAGAAACGATCCAGCGTAACGCCGCTGCTGCGGATGTCGTAGCCGGCCTGCAACGCGGCCATGCGACCGAGGTCGCCGCCTTGCGTGCCCTTCTGCGTGCTGGTGCCCCAGATGATGTCGTCAACCTCGGCGGTATTGATGCCGGTGCGCTCGGCCAGTGCCTTCAGCACGGTGGCACCCAGGTGCTGCGGATGCATGCCGGCCAGGGCGCCCTTGCCCTGCTTGCCAATGCCACGGGGTGTACGGCAGGCGTCGATGATCAAGGCGTCGGCCATGGCGGGGCTCCTGGGGTTGTGAAGTCGGCCGATTGTGGGCCCGCGTCCGGCGGTGTCACAGTCCGGCCGGTGACAGTTCAGCCCACGGCGGGCGGCTAGGCTGCGCACCTGCCCGCCACGCTGGAGACCCCCGATGAGCAACGCCACCCTGCCCGACTTTGAGACCATCCGCCTGGAGGCACGCGGCGCGGTGGCCCTGCTGACGCTGAACCGCCCAGAGCGGCTCAACGCCGCGCCGCCGCAGATGTTCGACGAGATTCGTGCTGCGCTTCAGCATCTGCCGGCAATGGGCGCGCGCGCGCTGCTGATCACCGGTGAGGGCCGCGCTTTTTGCAGCGGTGCCGACTTGCAGGGCCGCGCCACCACTTCCACCGAGTCGCCCAGCGCGCGCACCTATCGCTCGCTGACCCAGCATTACAGCCCTGCCATGCTGGCACTGTCGCAGTTGGGCATCCCGGTGGTCAGCGCCGTCAACGGCCCGGCCGCAGGTATCGGCGCCTCGCTGGCGCTGGCGGCCGACTTTGTGCTGGCCGGGCGCTCGGCCTATTTTCTGGAGGCCTTTGTCAACATCGGCCTGGTGCCCGATGGCGGCGCCACCTGGATGCTGGCGCGCCAGGTGGGCAAGGCTCGCGCCACCGAGATGATGATGCTGGGCGAGCGCATTGCGGCCGACCAGGCCGCGGCCTGGGGCCTGATCCACAAGGCGGTCGACGACGCCGAATTGATGGCGCAGGCGCTGGCGCTGGCCGAGCGCCTGGCCAACGGCCCGACGCGAGCGCTGGGCCTGATGCGCCAGGGCCTGGCGCGCGCGCTGTCCCAGACCTACGAAGAAGCACTGACGACGGAGGCGGCGCACCAGATGCTGGCGGTGGCCAGTGCCGATGCCCAGGAGGGCAGCCAGGCCTTCCTGGAGCGTCGCAAGCCGGCCTTCAAGGGCGTCTGAGATGGCCAGCGCCGACGCGCCATCGGCCCAGCCCGTGGGCTACGACACGGCGGCCGTCGAGGCTTGGATCGACCAACAGGTGCCCAGCCTGACCACGCCCTTGCAGTGGACGCGGCTGGAGGGCGGCCACTCCAACCTGACCTATCTGATCGAGGACAGCCAAGGCCGGCGCGCGGTGATCCGCCGCCCGCCGATGGGCGAGTTGCTGCCCAAGGCGCACGACATGGGCCGCGAATGGGCCTTGATCAGCGCGCTCAGCGGCAGCGCGGTGCCGGTGCCGCAGGCGCTGGGATTTTGCGATGACACCACGGTCACCGGCGCGGCGTTTTATGTCATGGGCCATGTCGACGGCCACCCGCTGTACAGCGCCGACGATGCGCAGCGCTGGCTGCCCGAGCCGCTGCGCCAGACGCTGGCCGATTCCTTCATCGACGTGCTGGCCGATCTGCACGCGGTCGACCCCGCCGCCGTGGGGCTGGCTAGCCTGGGCAAGCACGACGGCTACATCGAGCGCCAGCTCAAGACCTGGTACCGCTCGTGGAATGCGTCGATCGCCGGCGCGCAGTTGGACGACCCACGCGCGCACGAGTTGCAGCGCTACTTTCTGGCCCATCTGCCCGAGCAGGGCCCGGCACGCGTGGTGCATGGCGATTACGGCCTGCACAACACCCTGGTCGGCGCCGACGGCCGCATCGCCGCGGTGGTCGACTGGGAGATTTCGACCTTGGGCGACCCGCTGGCCGATCTGGCCTATGCGCTCAACCAATGGGCCGAGCCGGGCGATCCGCCGCCGGTGCGCCAGCAGCCGCCGACCACGCTGCCGGGCTTTCCCAGCCGGCAGGCGCTGGCCGAACGGTATGCACAGCGCACCGGCCGCGACCTGGCCCGGCTCGACTACTACATCGGCTTCAACCGCTGGAAGTCGGCGGCCATCGTGCACGGCGTCTACGCCCGCTACCTGGAGGGCAAGAAGAGCACGCAGGGCGTCGATCTCGACGGCCTCAAGCGGTCGATCCTGCTCTCGCTGAGCCTGGCCGAGGCAGCAGTGCTGCGCTTGCAGAGGCAAGCCGGCTAGCGCCTGGCGCTGACGCCGGAACCGGCGCCGCAACTTGCGATCTGGCCGCCAGGTGAGGCCGGGCGGGGGCCGAGCCGGCACCTATAATCGCGCTTTACCACCAGAGCATTCCTGCGGCCCGCCAGCGGCCGCTTACCCGGGTGCCTCATGTCATGACCAAGTACGTCTTTGTCACCGGCGGTGTGGTGTCCTCACTCGGCAAGGGCATCGCGTCAGCTTCGCTGGCGGCGATCCTCGAATCGCGTGGCCTCAAGGTCACCCTCATCAAGCTCGATCCCTACCTCAATGTGGATCCGGGCACCATGAGCCCGTTCCAGCATGGTGAGGTGTATGTCACCGACGACGGCGCTGAGACCGACCTTGACCTCGGCCACTACGAGCGCTTCATCACCACGCGCATGAAGCGCAGCAACAACTTCACCACCGGGCAGATTTACATGTCGGTGCTGGAGAAGGAGCGCCGCGGTGACTACCTCGGCAAGACGGTGCAGGTGATCCCACATATCACCAACGAGATTCAGGATTTCATCCGGCGCGGTGCGGGTGAAAACACGCCGGAAGCGGTCGATGTGGCCATCGTTGAGATCGGCGGCACCGTCGGTGACATCGAATCGTTGCCCTTCCTGGAGGCCGCCCGCCAGATGAGCTTGCGCGCCGGCCCGAACAACGTCGCCTTCGTCCACCTGACCTATGTGCCGTGGATCGCCGCGGCCGGTGAACTGAAGACCAAGCCGACGCAGCACACGGCCAAGGAGTTGCGCGGCATCGGCATCCAGGCCGACGCACTGCTCTGCCGTGCCGACCGCCGCATCCCGGACGACGAGCGGGCCAAGATCTCGATGTTCACCAATGTGGCCGAGTACGGCGTGATCTCGATGTGGGACGTGAACACCATCTACAAAGTGCCGCGCATGTTGCACGAGCAGGGTCTGGATCAGCTGATCTGCACCAAGCTGCAATTGCGCACCAAGTCGGCCGATCTGAGCCGCTGGGACAAGCTGGTTCATGAGGTCGAAAACCCCGCCCGCGAGGTCAACATCGCCATGTGCGGCAAGTACACCGACCTCAGCGAC
>JBBQJN010000009.1:0-28194 GCA_038325945.1 Burkholderiales bacterium
CGATGCTGCGCGCGCTGATCTGGGACGTCGACGGCACGCTGGCCGAGACCGAGCACGATGGCCACCGCGTGGCCTTCAACCAGGCCTTTGCCGATGAAGGCTTGCCCTGGCACTGGGACGAGCCGGTGTACCGCGAACTGCTGGCCACCACCGGCGGCAAGGAGCGTTTGCTGGCCTGGTGGCAGCGCGTTGATCCCGCCACTGCCGCTGCACCTGAAACGGCCACACGCATTGCCCGCTTGCATGCGCTCAAGACGGCGCACTACGTCAGCCTGGTCGAGCACGGCGTGGTGGCGTTGCGGCCTGGCGTGGCGCGTCTGCTTGCCGAGGCGCGCGCGCAGGGCCTCACCCTGGCGATCGCCACCACCACCACGCTGGCCAACGTGGATGCACTGCTGCGCGCCGCGCTGGGCCTCGGCAGCCCGGCCTGGTTCGCCTGCATCGGCGCTGGCGACGTGGTGCCGAACAAGAAGCCGGCACCCGACATCTACCTCTGGGTGCTGCAGCGGCTGGGCTTGCCGGCAACGGACTGCCTGGCGATCGAAGACTCGGCACCTGGCGTGATGGCGGCGCAGGCCGCAGGCCTGGCAGTGCTGGTCAGCCGCAGCCGCTACAGCCTGGGTGATGCCTTGCCACCGGTGCTGGCCGACCTGGACGGCCTGGGCGAACCGGGCTGGCCGGCCCAAGGCACCTGGGCCGGCCAGCCCTGGCGCGGCTGGGTCAAGGTCGAGACCCTGCGCCAAGCGGTCGATCCGCGCTGAGTGTGGGCACCGTTCTCTGACCGGTATCCCTGCCGGCGCTTCAGGTCGGGGTGCGCCAGCTCAAGTGGGTAAGTGGTGAACCGAACAACTTACCCATGCCGATAAATGAGGTGATAGCCAAAGGGCCTACCGAGGCGCGCGGGGCGCGTCCAGCTGCGGTTTCTAGCTAGGAGCCTGTCGGGCTTTGGGCGTCGACAGCGAGAATCGGCCCCAGCGAGAGCAGTTCCTGCCGGATTTGCAGCCCCATAGCCCAGCTAGGGGGCAAAAAGACGGTGAGAAATGGACCGCTGCGGTCGATTCGCAGCCGACGCTCCGCAAGCCCGACAGGCTCCTGGTACCGACGTACAGCCAGGTTCAGCGCCGTGCCAGCTGTACGGCTTGACGTTCGCGCGCGAGTTGCGCAAACACGACATGCTGTTTGCATTGCTCGCGCCCCTGTCGGGTCGCGTAGTGATCGCAGTTCGCCATGCTCTCCATCAGTGCGGGCGACGGCGTCAGCCAGAGGTCTGGCGATGCCGTGTCGAAGCAGACCAACAAGGCAACGAAGAGGCTGGAGCTGGTGGCTACGGCAGCAACCATGGCGAGTGCACGGTCGCGACCGCAGGAAAGCCGAAACTGGCTTGGTTGGGGGTTCATTGGGATCTCCTAGCGGGTTGGCTTAGTCCGATCAGCCTGGCGTGCGAAGCTGTCGGGCAGGTTCCGCCGGCCGTCGGCAGGCGGGGTGGGTAATTTCGGCCGCAACGGCCTGCGTTGCGGCGGGCCGGGCGGCGCCGGGTGAGATGCGCCTGCCCGGCCGTAACGCATGCGCGCCCGATCGATCTATGGGGACAGCCGGTAGAACGTGCCGATCCCCGAGCCGTCAGCGAAGTTGACGGTCACGGACTTGCCATCGCCCACCGGCTTGAAGGTGATGCCGGGGCCGAACGGTTGCGCCAAATGGGTGGTGTCGTGCAGGCCACCACAGCCATTGGTGTCAAGCGTCGAGATCAAGCCGTTCAAGCGGCCGGTGCTGCTGTCCCAGCTGTAGGTGCCGCGCTCCAGCCCGGCGCTGCCGCACTGCACATCGCCCGTCGGATCGGCCAAGGCGTACTGGCCATCGGGAAAGAAGAAGATCACGATGGCGCGCTCGTCGGTGGCGCTGTCCAATGCCCACGCGCCCACAATGCCGGCCGGATCGTTGGGCATGGTCTTCAGGCCGATCCGGTTGAAAGTGCCGGTGCCGGCCTTGTTGGTGTAGTGGGTCTGCCAGTCGTCAGCCGTCAGCGCGCTTAATGCCGCCCGGGGCGCCGGCATGCCCAGCGCCGCCATCAGCGCGGCGCTGGCCTCCAGGTTGGGGCGCACCTGTTGCGTGGTGGTCAGCTTGCTGCGGTAGCCGTAGAACACCCTGCCACCGCGCTCGACGAAGTTGCGGGTATAGCCCAGCAGGCTGGCCGCTGCCGGCTGCCCGGCCAGGCGCATCACCCGCGCGCCTCCCAAGGGCTCAACGCTGTAGCTGCCAGCGCCCGCGCTGGCGCAGTTGCGCACCGAGTTGTCGCTGGCGCGCAGCAGACACAGCCAATAACGGGCCACGCCGCCGGCGGCAAACGAGACGCGCAGGCTCTTGGTGCCGCTCTTGTAGTAGCCAGTGCTGCTGAGGTAGGCGTCGGGCACATTGCCAATGCTCAGTGTGCTGTTGCTCCACCACTCGTTCACGGACTCGCCGCCATTGGTCGGCAGCCCGAACGTGCAGGGCACGCCAGGCGCGCCGCTCGCCATCTGCTCCAAGGTGGCCGGGCGGATGCGGAATCGCTCGAAATTGCTGCCCGTGACCTGGTCGCATTCCGCCTTGCTGCCATTGGCCACCGCCGTGCCGTACACCGCCACCGTGTCACCGGGGGTGGTGTTGTAGGCATCCGGGTTGACCACATCAGAGCCGGTGTAGTAATGCAGTACCGACCCAGCCGGGAATGCGCCGCCCAACGCCGAGGCATGGACCACCGGGTCAGGGCCCCAGGCGGAGAACTTGCCTGCGGTGTCTTGGCCAGGGTAGGTGCGGATTTCAGTCACCACGTCGGCCATCCGCAGCCCCGAAATGTCGCGCCCAACCCGCTTGTTGCTGGACTTGAAGCCTTTGCAATAGAGGCTGGTCGACTCGCCCTTGGCAGACCAGGGGGTGGCCGTCGACACAAAGTCGGTTGGGCACGCGAACCACTCGCTGCCGGTCCAGACCACCTGGTTGCGCGCCCAGTTGTTCAGACCCTCGCCCCATTGCTGGTAAAAGGTGACCGCGGCTTTGCTGCCGGCCGACTGTTCACGGTACTCGGTGAACTTGCGCACACCATCCACCACGACGTTCTGCTCGGCGGTGGCCTTGAACAGGCGGAAGCTGTAGTTCTGTGCATCGGTGAAGCTGAACCAGCGCAGCGTAGCCCCCGCGACTGGCGCGCCGCTAGCATCACCGGCGGCGGGCAGCTTGGCCACCGCCAACACGCTGGCAAGATTGGTACGGGTCAGGCCGGCCGCGGTTGCCACGTTGGCCGCTGCGGTCTGGATCGCAGCCTCCCGCTCGGTGGCACTGCCGGCCCCTGCCACGGTCGGGTCGATGGCTGCTGCAGCCAACGCCGGCAGTTGGATCAGCAGGCTGTCGTGGATCGCCCGCACCATGTCCACCTGAGGTACTGCATTGCCGCTGCCGTCTTTGGCACCGGCCGTGGCCAAGGCCTGCTGCTGCGATGTCACCACCACCAGCCGAGCGACGGCGGCGATGTAAGCGCTGTCGGGATCGCGTTTGCCGCTGTAGTCGACCAGCAGCGGCGCACTGGTTCCCAGCTTGTCCTGCACGATTCGTTCTGCTTCGGCCGTGCTGACCCCGGCCGCAGCGGCCTGCAGTGCCACCAGGGTGGTCAGCGGCGTCACCAGGCCAGGCATGTCCGGCGCGGTTCGCATCACATAGGCCGTAGAGACCGGGCCGTTGTCGGCATCGACCGCGCCCACGCCCACCAGCGCAAGCACCGGGTAACGCAGGCTGTCGGCAGCGGGGACGGACAAGGTGACCGTACCGTCCTCAGCCGTGGTGCCCTGCACTTCGTCGGCGTCGCAAGAGCTGTTCTCGTTCTTGTCGAGGCAGACCAGTGCGCCCTTGATCGGGCCGTCGACCACCTTGACAACCTGGAGCACGGCGGCAGCCGCCGCCTCAGTTGCTGCAGGGCCATCGTCCCCGCCGCCGCCGAAGCAGGCGCTCAGCAGCGCCGCGCTGCCCAGGGCCAGGGCCAATGCAGTGACGCGGTGGGGGTTGGTTGAACGCCCGGTCAGGCGTCGCTGTGCTTGTTGAATTGAAGCCATGGTGATCTCCGTTGACAGGTTTGCAGGCAGTTGCCGGCGGCGCAGGCCGATCCGGACGATGACGACAGCAGTCGCCGGCAGGCTGTGGAGCCCTTTGACGTTTGATGCATGTCGTTGGATAGGTAGCGTGCCGACGCAGGCCGAAAAAGTCCTGGTCCTGCCGCTTACGCTTCTGAGTGGTTCTGAAGCGTTGTGAATCGGCGGCACCGCAGCAGTGCAGTGGGTGCCAACCATGGCAGCACTTCAGGCAATCATCGTGTCGCAGCGGCCTGCTCGTGTTTTGCGATTAGGAGGCTGTCGGACTTGGGGCGTCGAAAAGCGAGAATCGGCCCCAGCGAGGTCAGTTCTTGCCGGATTTGCAGCCCCATAGCCCAGCTATGGGGCAAGAAGACGGTGAGAAATGGACCGCTGCGGTCGATTCGCAGCCGACGCTCCCCAAGCCCGACAGGCTCCTAGAAGGTGCGATGCGGTTGTCTGCCGGCACGGACACCCCCGGGGGCACCTTAGGTCGGGTTCAGATCACCCACGGCGGGCAACTGGCCTGGGTCCATCAGGCCGGTCACGTCCAACACGCCCGCGCCCAGCCCTGCCAGATGGTCCCAGCCGGCGGGTGTCAGCGCGGTTCTGCGAGCCATCAGACGGAAGGCCTCCACACGCTGCCAGGGCTCGGTGTAGCGTGCGGCGATCTCGGCGGCGTGCGCCAGCAGCCACAGTGCCGCAGCGCCCGAGGTCATGGCCGCCGCAAACGTTGTGCCGCCCCAAGCGGCCGTGAAGCCGAAGTCTTCGGGCCCGTGGGTTGCCGCCCGCCAGACGTTCTTGGCCGGGCCGCTGAAATCTACCCAGCTACCGTACGAGCTCAGCGCCCATCGACGACATTGCCGCGTCACTCCCGCCACGGCGATGCAGCGCGCAAGGCGGGCAGGGAAAGCCGGCCAATCGGGCACAGGCACATTGCCCGCAGCTCCCACCAGGATGACGCCACGATCGTAGGCGTGATCCACCGCTCGGCGAATGGCCGGCGGCGCCGTGAATCGACTGAACGTCCCCATGCTGATGTTGATGACGCCGACACGGACTTCGTCAACGAGATAGCGCACCGCAGCCTCAAACTCGTCGGCGTGCTGATCGATGACGATGCAGTCGTTGATCCGCACGGGGATGACCGGCACCCGGGGTGCGACGCCCAGGCATGGTGTGCTCAGGTCGAATGCGGTGATCAGGCTGCCGCTGGACGTACCGTGCCCACCGCTGCCGCCGGTAAGCGGATCGCGACCATCGCCGGGCGGCGTACCGGTCACGAAGGTGCGTGCGCGCGCACGGTCGATGGATGGCACGTCGGGAAAGCCAAGCGCAGGATGTTCGGTATAGCCCGTGTCGATCTGCCCGACCGCGATCCCGCCCCAATCGAAGCCGTAGGGGCCGCCCAAAGAGGCCCATGCCTCCCGCACCTTGCACAGATCCAGGTGCCAGGTTTTTGCGCCTGCGTCGTCGTCTGTTGCCAGGCTATACCCGACTTGGCTTTGCCATTCTTCGGCATGGTTCAGCAGCCAGGCGATCGCGGTCGCGACCGATTCCGGTTTGGCGTCTCGAAGACCCGCTGCGACCAGGACGGATCGCGCTTTGTCTGTACCGAAGCGGTCCTCCAGGGCCCGAAGCACATGGGGTGGCAGCAGCACCGAGCCCAGCGCGTACGGCATCAGCTGCACATCCAGCCGATGGTCCAGCTGGCTCGCAAGCGCCGCTTCCGTGTGTGCCAGCGATTCGCATGTCGCGCGCAGACAGGTCATGGTCATGGTGTGAATGCCTCTGGGTCTGCTTCAAGGGGATGGGTCATGAACGCGCGCTCGAGCAGCAGCAACAGCTGCCCCTCGTCAGCGGTAGAGCCTTGCGCGTACCAGTAGGTGCAGTCGGCGCTGTCCAGTGCGGAGCGAACCAACTCATCAGCGCGCTGGCGAGCCAGATGCGAGATAGGGTCGCGCTGCGTCTCGCTGCCTTGTGCGAAGGTGTCCCCGGCGCCGATCAATTGCGCTGCGGCCTGCACGTTGCCGGCCGCTGCCAAGACCCAGGCGAAGACCTCGCACCGTGAGCACAGCAGGTTGGCTTGCTGCAGGGCTCGCACCGAGCGCCCGGCACTGCGCACGGCGTCGTCAAGTCGGTCGGCCGCCACCAGGGCCGCCGTCAGCCCTGACAGCGCCCTCGCCCGGGCCAAGCCCTGGCGGATGCTGTGGTCCAGGTGAAGCAGCAGCTCCTGAAAGCTGATGACTGCGGCCTCGGCCTGCCCCATCTGCAAATGCGTCCAGCCCATGTCGGCCATGAGCAGCAGCCGATAGTTGTCGATGCCCTTGGCCTCGGCCAGCGTCAGGGCCGCCTGGGCGTGGCGCAGCGCTTGCGGATGGCGACCCTGCGCATCGGCCAGCATCGCTTCAACGCGCAAGCGTCGCATGCGATCGGCGCCAGACGCGTCCATAGGCTCCAGATCTCGCGCTGCCTGAAGGTGTTGCTCCGCCAGGTCCAGCCGACCACAACGCAGTTCGGCTTCGGCCAAGTGCCGTTGGCAGGCATGCCTGTGGCGTGGTTCGCCCTGCTCGGTAAACATCGCATCGGCGCGCAGCAAGGCTTCGACGCAAACGGAGCTGGGCAGCCGGCCCTCCACGCCCAGCCGGCCCAGCCAGTGCCAGTAGCGGGCCAAGAGGGGCTCTGGGCAACTGCCGTCCAGACGCGGTTGAGCCTGCAGCAGGTTGTCCAGTGCCTCGCGGATGGCGCCGCCAGCTGCAAGCACCACCGACGTGTAGGTGGCGATGGTCACCGCAATGTAGCCCGGCCCCGGTGACGCCAGCGCCCAGGCCAACGCCGCGCGCGCATTGGGCCACTCCTGCCACATCCACGCGGTATCGCGCTGGTGGGCTGCTGCGCGACACACTTTGGCCATGGCCGTCGCGTGCCGTTGCTGCCAGTCGATGCCGCCACTCGCAGCGGCCAGGCAGTCCAGCGCAAATGCGCGCGTGGTTTCCAGCATGCGGTAGCGCGGGCGTGGCCCCGGCAGCAGGGTGACCAGCGACCGGTCGACCAGCACGTTCAGGTGCTCGATGACATCGGCCTCGGAGTCAGCCTCCAGGAAGTGCTGGGCGCCCTCGATGCTGAAGCCCGACGGAAACACGGCCAGTAGATGGAGCACACCTTGGGTACGTGGGCCCAGCAGTTGATGGCTCCATTCCAGCGCCGCCTGCAAGCTGCGATGGCGCGGCGGTGCCGAGCGTGCACCGCCAGACAGCAGTCGCAAGCGGTCGTGCAGGCGGCTGGCCACGCCGGCCGTGCCCAGCAGCGGCACCCGCGAGGCGGCGAACTCCAGCGCCAGCGGAATGCCATCGAGCTGGCGGCAAACCTCCACCAGATTCACCAACTCATCTTGCGAAGGTTCGAACTTGCCGCCCATGGCCGCACGAACCCGCGCCAGCAGCATGCGCACGGCGCCGTAAGTTGCGGCACCTTCTGCCTGGGCCGACACCGGAAATGCCAGCGGGTTCAGCCGATGGATCCGTTCGCCCGCCACATGCAGCGGCTCCTGACTGGTGGCCAGCACCGTGACCCCGGCCGAGCCGGCCATGAGCCCTTCGACGAGTTTGGCCGCGGCATCGATCACGTGCTCGCAGTTGTCCAGCAGCAGCAGCAGTTCGCGGTGCCGCAGGTGCGCCAGACATTCGCGCATCGGGTCTTGGTCGCCTTCAAGCTCCAGCCCCACCGTCTCGCAGACGGCCTGGGCCACCAAGGCCGGATCGCGGATGTTCGACAACTCCACGCGCCAGGCGCCCTGCGCGTAGCGGAAGCGGTCCGAGAGGTGCTGCGCGGCCAGCGTGGCCAGCGCCGTCTTGCCCACACCGGCCAACCCGCAAAGCGTGACGCATGCTGGCGCAGCACAGGCGTCCAACAGTTCGGCCAGTTCGGCTTCGCGACCGAACAGTTCCGCACGCCGGACGGGCAGGTTTCCGGCCTGCACCGCGCCGTCCGGCGTCGCAGCATGTGGCAGCGTCGCCGTGAACTGGTAACCACGGCCCGTGACCGTGGCAATGGCAGCGCTCCCCAGCGCTCGGCGCAGCGCCGAGATCTGCACGCTGAGGTTGTTCTCTTCGACCACCAGCCCCGGCCAGACCAGGGCGAGGATCTCGTCCTTCGACATCACGCGGTCGCGATGCGCCACCAGCAGCATCAACAGGTCGAACGCGCGCGAGCCCAGCGCCGCGGCGACGCCTTGCACCCAGACCTGCCGCTGCGCAGGCCGGATCTCGATGGCGCCGAACTGTAGTGGCTCCATGGTGACTGGCGGTTCCGGGCGCCCTGTGCGACAGCGATCAAACCGCTGGGTAGCAGCGGCTGACGGGCAGTGACTGCAGTGATCTGAAATAGAGGTTGTCCAGCCAGGCCGGTACAGATTCGGTGTCGCACAGCCTGAGGTCGGGCATGGCTTCGAGCAGAGGGGTCAGCGCCCCTGGCACCACCCAGTCTTGCAGGAGGCGGCCGACACACTCGTGGCTGCCATGGCCCAGCGACAGATTGGCTTGACTTGCGCGATCCCAGTGGAACTGATCTTGGTCTGTTCCGAATGATGGGTCGCGATGGGCCGAGGCCACCACCGCAAAGACCGGGCAATCCTTGGGAATCGTCACGTTGCCAATCCTGGCGCCGTTCAGGCCGGCGTAGCGCTGCACGATGGTGACCGGCGGATCGACGCGACGGGACTCTGCCAGCGCGTCACGAAGGGCGACATCGAATTTTGGGTCGCCCGGTGGGTACTGGGCGCGCAACTGATGCCACGGTGTCTGCCCATTCTTGCCGACGCGCGGATCCGGCGTTAGCAGGTTGCGCATGGCCGTGCCCATCAGGAACTGCATGGACATGAAGCCGGCCAGCACGAACTGCACCAGCGTCAGCAAGGACTCGATGAAGTGCATGGTGCGATTGGCTGAGGGCAACAGCAGCTGGGTACGGTTTGCGATCTCGCCGATCAGGGTGCCGCGGAACGGGCTGCGGGTGATGGCATCTGACCACAGGCTGGCCGCCAGCGCCTGAGCGAACAGCAGGGCGAGCCGTCGCGTCAGGCGAAGCGATGCGTCGGCAAACACCACCTGGTCGCCCATGCCGCGCCCTTCCGGCTGGCCGAAGTGGCGCATCATGGTCTGCGCCAGGTCGCCGCACTGATTGCGGTGTTCGGGCGGCAGGCCCAGGATGTCCCAGAAGACCTGCCCAGGCACCGGATTGCCGTAGGAGGCGACGAAGTCAAACTGCGCCAGCGGGCCGATGCCTTTCAGGGCTTTCGTCACTGCGACACCGAGGTAACTGTCGACCTTGGCCCTGCTGGCGGCAATGGCAAGAGCCTGAACCACTGCGGCTCTAACCACCGTGTGCCGGCTGCCGTCGAGCGTGATGATGCCCCGCAGACCGACGTTGGAGGCTTGCTGCACAAACATGTCGGGCCGTTTGAACATGTCCTGCGCGGTCGCCAGGTCCAGCACCCAGTACGCCCGGTGGGCGGGCACCCACACCAGATTGCCAGACTTGATCCGCAAAGCGGCGTAGGCCGCGCAGGGATCGGCGATGACCCACGGATCAGCCGGATCGATGTCGGCCGTGGCAACGCCCTGGACGGGCGAATCGCAGGCACCCAAGGCCGGCGGCGCGAAAGTGTTGACGAGCTTTGCCACCCATTCCGAGTTGAGGCCGCGCCCCAACAGGTCGGCCAGCAGTTCGAGGATCTCGTCGGGGAGCCCGAGCAGCAGCTTGTCGGCGAGAAGCGCGGACTTGGACTTGTCACGCCAGTCGGGATCGGCAAGCGCGCCATGCGCCGTCAGGCCAGCGAGCGACTCGATGTGGTTGAGGCTGTCGCGGTAAGCCTTGGCGCTTGCGTCAGCTGTGCGCGCAGCGGCAACCTGGAGCAAGCCCTTTGCAGCCCCAGCAGCGATGGCCAGTGGGGCTTTGGCAGTCTTCTTTCCGATCTTGCCGATCTTGCCGATCTTGGCGGGTACCTGCGATGCGCCTTCGATTGACTTGCCGTTGGCTTGTGCTAGCCCCTGCAGCGCACCGATGCCCGGCAAGAAAAGGTACAGGCTGCCGCGTGTGGTGACCAGCGGCGGCACATTGGCCTTCAGGTCCGGCTTGTCGTGCCAGACCTGGAATTCGGTCGGCTTGGAGCGCAGCCCGGCAATCGGGTCCTGCGTGCCCCGTATGCCGCTGGCGGCCAGGTCGCCCTGGATCCACTGCTGCTGGATGAATTCGAACTGCCGCTCCAGGCTGCCGCCGATAAACAGGCCCAGCAGGCCTTTTTTCGTGACGCCGCCTTCGTCCCAATGGGTCTGCATGCCGCGACGGATGAGCCGGCGCGCGTGGCGCTGGCCGGCAACCCGGGCGTTCCGCGGATTGGTGCGCCGGATGTGTGCGCCCACCGGGCACAACTGGCCCGCATGGTCGTCCGCAACCGTCGGGTGCTCCCAGGATGGCGCGTAGTCGAAGTTATCGCGCTGCCCGCCTTGCGGTGGATTGGTTTGCGCCAGCGCCAGCGGTTCACCGCCTGTCCAGCGGCCCATCAGCTTGGCCTTGAGTTCTTCGCGGCCAATGCCCAAACGGGCCGATTCCGTGGTCAGCGTGTCATTGAAAGTATCGACATGCTGCTCCATCAACCGCATCGCAGCAAAGCTGCCGTTGAGCGCCAGGTCGCCCGGCATCTTGCCCAGCGACGGGCCGCCGTAGATGTCGCGGTAGTCAGGGCCGAGCAGAAACTCGCCAGGGCTGGCGGCGGGCTGAAAGTCGGCGGGTTGGACATCGGCAGGCCGCACCGGACACTGCCCGCTGATGCGGGGTTCGGTGATGCCGTCCCTGTAGTCGAAGTAGACCATCTCGACCTGGTGAGCCTGGGTCTCGTCGTCAATTTCGCCCTTGCGGACCTGGGTCTCGTGGCTGTGCACCCGTTTCAGGCCATGGGCCTCGGCGGCAGCCTTCAGCGCAGCCACTGCGTTGACGAAGCGCGTCCAGCCATCGCCTCCGACCTGTTCGCTCGCAAAGGTCTGCAGCGTCAGCACGACGTGAATGCGCTGGTCATCGCGACCAAAGCGCCAATGTTTGGGGGCACTGGGACCGGGATCGTTGGGATCGCTGGGATCAATGTCGCCGTTGAGTTCGGCGCGCGCCTGCGCGCCCTTTCGAAACGCCAGCGGAAACCGGTCATTCAAGTCGGCTAGCCGCCCCGGCAGCAATTCCTTCATGCCGGCAAAAGTGAAGGCCACGTTGGCCATCAAGTCCGGCCTGATCGTCTTCCCATCCGGGCTCACTGCCCAAGGCACCGCACTCGTCAGGTCGCCCCAGGCGTTGCCCGACGGTGGCGATTTCGAGAAATCTTGCGACAACCAGCGCCGCGCCTTGGCCGCGTCCGTGACGCTGAAGTACTGGTGCAGCGCCGTCTTGGCGCCGTAACCGCGCAGGATGTTGCCTTGCACGTCTTTCAGGTCCACCCAGGCAGCCGGCCGGTCCAGGGCGGGCGGCGGCAACTTGCCCTTGCCGCGCGGTCCGGTGATGTCGATCACTGTCTTGTCGGGGTAGGCGCAGAACAGCGGATAGTCGAAGTCTGGGGGGAACAGCGTGGCGTCATTTGCTACGCGTGGAAAGAACGGCACGCGGTTCCACTGCTGCACATAGATCCAGAATTCATCGGGGTGATCGCTCACCGGCAACGGCGGGGCGTCTTCGACATAGCTCAGCAGGCAATCAAAGACTTCACCGATCGCGATGGCGAAGTCCATCACATAGGGTTCCAGCGGGCCGTCGAACTCTGTGATGACCATCAACGCTGTGCCGTCCCACGATGGCACAAAACGCGCGAAATGCAGGAACGACAACTGTGCCAGCGCCTGCTGGATCTTCGGCCGAGCGACCACCACGTCCCAGAGCATCAAGGGCAACTCGTGGGGGTGTCGCAGCTTGAGCGCCAGGTTCAGGCCATGACTGACCTTTTGCGGCTCGGCGCCCATCCAAAGGCGGGCCCACGAAGGAAATTCGTCCATGTCTTCTCCCTTACGCTGCTTCTCCGCAGGCCGCAGCCCAGAACATATAACCAGGATCCGCCCGAACTGCGGCTTCGTCTGCCAACGCTGTGTCTGGCTGTAGTCTTTTAGGCCTGACCTGTCAAAGGGATCGGCGCAGGCTCACGGCTGAGCAGCCATTTAACGAAAATCGCACCTACCCGTCAAAGTCCGTGGCTGTGCTTGCCAAGCTTGCCAATCGTTCAAGTCACGGCCGAGAGGATGGGCCCTTGCGGGCGGTATTGGGATGAAACTCCGCTAAATATTCTGAATCGGAGAAAGCGATCACCCGGCGCGCGAGTGAACTTGGCACGCGCCGACAGGGGGAAGGGGACCGGCTGACGCCGGCTCTGCATTGAGGCCCAGGATTTGCATCAGTGAAACGACTTGGGGCAGCGCCGCCGCTTGCGCGCCATAGCCGCCGCTCACAATGCCCGCAACCAAGCCAGCAGCAGCGCAGTCACCTGCTCAGGCGCCTCTTGCTGCGTCCAGTGGCCGATGCCGGGCAGCAGGTGGCTGCCGCGCAGCCCAGGCAGGTGAGGCGCCATCGCCGCCAGCGGATCGATACCCGGCAGCATGCGGAGCGCCAGATCGCGCTCGCCGCCGATGAACAAGGCCGGCTGCTCGATGCGCAGGTGCTTGAACCCTTGCTGCCAGTCGAAATCGCGGGCGTGGTTGCGGTAGCGGTTGAGCGGGCCACGGAAGCCCGAGGCCCCGAACTCGGCCACCAGGTGATCGATATCGGCCGCGCTCAGCCAGGCCGGGAAGGGCTGTGGGTCAGGCAGGCGATCAAGCAGCGCCGCGCCATGCGGCTTGTCCGACGGCCAGCTGCCCTTGGGCGCGTCGCCACTCAGCGCGTAATAGAACTTGCGCAGGCTGCTGCGCACATCGGCCTCGAGCTCGGCCTCGGCCACACCTTCGTCCTGAAAGTACACCTGGTAGAAAAAGCGGCCGCGGTCGGTGAAAGCGGCCTTCACCGATTGCAGGAACGGTACCTCGGGCAAGCCGGTCCAGGGCACCGACAGGCCGGCCACCGCGCGCACCCGATCGGGCCGGGTCAGCGCGGTATGCCAGACGATGGGTGCGCCCCAGTCGTGGCCGATCAGCACGGCGCTGCCGTCGGGCGACAACTGCTCGATCACGTCGGCCACATCGGCGGTGATGCACGCCAGGCTGTAGTCGGCCACCGCCGACGGTTTGTCTGAGCCGCCGTAGCCGCGCACATCGATGGCGCAGGCGGTGAAGCCGGCTTCGGCGATCGGCCCGATCTGGTGGCGCCAGCTGAACCAGCCCTCCGGAAAGCCATGCACCATCAGCACCAGCGGGCCGCTGCCTTGCACGGCGGCGCGCAGCCGGATGCCGTTGCTTAGGACGTTGATGAGGTCAGGTGTCATCTTGGCGGCGTGTTCAGTTCAACGGCTTGAGCTGCTGCAGCAAGGTGGGCAGCAGTTCGCTCACCGTCGGGTGTATGGCCATGGTGCGCGCCAGTGTGCTGACCGGCTGGTCGGCGGCCATCAGCGTGAGCAGGCTGTGGATCACCTCATCGCCGTTGAGCCCCAGGATGGCCGCGCCCAGCAGACGTTGGGTATCGGCATCGACCAGCGCCTTCATGAAGCCTTGGGTCTCGCCAGCCTCACGTGCCCGGCCCACGCGCTGCATCGGCATCTTGGCGCGCAACAGCTTGCGGCCACTGGCCAACGCCTCGGTCTCGCTCATGCCGATGCGGCCCAGCGCGGGGTCGATGAACAAGGCGTAGCAGGCGATGCGGTCGCTGATGCGCCGGGCATCGTTGTCAAACAGATTGGCCACCACGATCTCGTGGTCGTTCCATGCCGTGTGGGTGAAGGCACCACGGCCATTGCAATCTCCCACCGCCCAGACGCCCTCGGCGCTGGTCTGGCAGTGCTCATTAACCACGATGTAGCCCCGCTTGTCGGTAGTTATGCCGGCGGCGTCCAGCCCCAAGCCGTCGGTGTTGGGCCGCCGGCCCACGGCCAGCAGCACATGGCTGCCGACAATGGCCGGCTGGCCGTCGCCGCAGACTGCGCCGACCTTGATCTGCCCACCCTCGGGCGCCAGCGAAACGCACTCGGCGCCCAGCTCGAAGCGCACGCCCTCGGCCTCGAGGATGGCGCGGATGCCGTCCGATACGTCTTCGTCTTCGCGCGCCAGCAGCCTCGGCGAGCGTTCCACCACCGTTACCGCAGCGCCAAAGCGACGCATCATCTGGGCGAACTCCAGGCCGATATAACTGCCGCCGACGATCACCAGGTGCTCGGGCACGCTGTCCAGCGCCAGGATCGAGGCGTTGTCCAGCACTGGCACGCTGTCGATGCCCGGCAGATCGGGACGTGCCGCGCGGCCGCCGACGTTGAGGAAGATTCGCGGCGCGGTCAAGTGTCGGCCCGCCACCGCCAGCGTGGCCGGGGCGCAGAAGCGGGCCTCGCCGACGATCACCTCGGTGTGCTTCAGGCCGCGCATCCAGGATTCCACACCTTCGCGCGAGCGGCGCACGATCTCGTCCTTGCGGGCCTTGACGCGGGCCATGTCGACGCGCAGCGGGCCGCTGGCAAAGCCGAACTCGTCACCGCGTCGGGCCAAGTGCATGGCGTGTGCGCTGGCCACCAGGGTCTTGGTGGGTACGCAGCCAACGTTGACGCAGGTGCCGCCAAAGGCGCCGCGCTCGATCATCAGGGTGCGCAGCCCCTGTTTGCTGCAGCGCGCGGCGATGGCTGGGCCGGCTTGGCCAGCGCCGATGACGATGGCATCAAAACGTTCGGTAGTCATGGTGGGCGCTCACTGGGCTGGGTCAGTCCAGTATGCGCCGACGGTCCGGCTGCATCACGGCTGCATGATGGCATCATCATGTGGCAGCGCTGCCGCCATGGCTTGTCCAGCCGCTGGGCGCCAAGAGGCGTTGTCATTTTGAACAAGGGGTTCACTCGCAGACGCGCCGAAGATCGTTCACACTGCAGGCTGATTGATTTCCTCGCGCCCACACCATGAGCTTCCAGCACCTCTCGCTCACCGTAGCCGACCGCCTTGCCACCGTGACGCTGGCCCGCCCCGAGGCGCGCAACGCCTTGTCGCAAGCCCTGATGCGCGAACTGCTGACGGTGGCGCGTGAGCTGGCCGAGCGCAGCGACATCGATGTCGTGCTGCTGACCGGCGACGAGCGTTGTTTCAGCGCCGGTGCTGACCTGCGTGATGCCAGCCGCTGGGCCGACGAGGGCACGTCGCTGAGTGAGCGACGCGAGCTCTCGGCGCTGGGCTACAAGCTGTGCAAGGCCTGGGAAGAGCTGCCGCAGATCACCATCGTGGTGATCGAGGGTTACGCGGTCGGCGGCGGCCTGGCGCTGGCCCTGGCTTGTGATTGGCGGGTGCTGGCCGACGACGCTTTTGTCTCGCTGCCCGAGATTGCGCTGGGCATACCGCTGACCTGGGGCGCGATTCCGCGCCTGGTCAGCCTGGTCGGGCCGGCGCGGGCCAAGCGGCTGACGATCCTGTGCGAGCGGCTGCCGGCGGCGCAGGCGCTGGTGATGGGCCTGGTCGACTACCTCACGCCGCCCGGCCAGGCGCTGCGCAAGGCCCATGAGGTGGCTGCGCATACGCTGAGCATGCCGGCCGCCGCAGTGCGCATGAGCAAGCAGACCGCCAACGCGGTGGCCACCGCCCTGTACCACGCTGCCGGCCACATGGCGCATGACCAGCTGGCGCTGGCTGCGGCCAGCGACGAGTCGCGCACGGCGCGTGCCGCCGCGCTCAAGCCGCGCAGCTGAGCCGGCGCTTGGCTACCGAGCGCGGCGCTACAGCCGCTCTGACCGGCACGGCCTTTGCCACGCTGCTGCTGATCGCGCTGATGATGGGCGCCAACCATGTGGCGGCGCGGCTGGCGTTTGACCACGGCCTGGACGTGGCCACGGCGGTCGCCATGCGCAGCGGCGTTACCGCGCTGGTGGTGTCGGCGCTGGTGCTGATTTACCGCGTGCCGCTGCGGCTGACGCCGCGCCAGCGCCGCGCGCTGCCGGCCATCGGCCTGCTGGTGGGCGTGCAAAGCCTGTGCATCTATGCCTCGGTGGCGCGCTTGCCGGTGGCGCTGGCCTTGCTGGCCTTCAACACCTACCCGCTGTGGACGGCGCTGTGGGCGCGGCTGATCTACCGGCACCGGCCCGAGCGGCGCGTGCTGTGGGCGATGCCGGTGATGCTGCTGGGCTTGGCACTGGCGCTGGACGTGCTGGGCGCCGCCTCGGGGCTGGGTGCCGCGCGGCAATGGGCGAGCATCGGCACCGGCGTGGCTTTTGCGCTGGTGGCGGCCGCTACCTTTGGCCTGGCACTGGTGCTAACCCAACACGAGGCGGCTGCGCTTGACGGCCGGTTGCGCACCGCCAGCACGCTGCTGCTGGTGGCCGTGATGGCCGGCGCTGCGGTAGCCAGCCAAGGCGGGCCGCATTGGCCCAACGCCAGCGCAGGCTGGTGGGGCCTGGCGGCGCTGATCGTGCTCTACGGCACCGCGTTCACGCTGATGTTCACCGTGCTGCCCAGGCTGGGCGTGGTGGGCAATTCGGCGATCATGAATGTCGAGCCGGTGTTCGCGCTGCTGCTGGCCTGGGCTTTGCTGGGCCAGACCATCGCTGCCGTGCAGGTGGCCGGCGGCCTGCTGGTAGTGGCCACCGTGGTTTGGCTGGGGCTGCGTCGGCGCTGAAGCGCCGCTGTGCCGGCCCCGGCCTGGCGGCCAGGTCAGAACGCCACCACCTCGGCCCGCTGGCCTCGGCTGCCGAGCAAGACCCGGGCGCGCTCGGCATCGGCCAGGCTGTCAAAAGGCCACCAGGCGGCCCGCCACAAGCCTTGGTTCTGCACCAGTTCAGTTTGCGCAGGCGTCGTCGACGGCGGCAAACGTTTGCGGGCAGCCTGCATCAGCGTCAGGCTGCGCTGCGCTTCGTCGCGCTGCAGGCTGGGCCGGGAGACCAGCGCATACACCGGTGCATTGGCTTGTTTGGCGGCAGCCTGCGTCTGGCGGGCTGCGGCCTGCCGGCTGGCGCGCAACTGCGCCGATTGTTCACGCGCCAGGCGTTTGTCCTGGTCTGACAACTGCGGCCGAACGCGCGCCAGGGAAGCGTCCGAGGCTGCCGTGGTGGCAACGGTGGCCGCTCGGGCTTCGGCCTGGGCCTGAGCTCCGACCGGCGGTGAGCTGGCATGCGCCTGCTGGTTGGCCGGTCGGCGGGGCGGCGTGCTGGCGGGCGGCGCGGCTGCGGTTGCGGTTGCGGTTTCATTGACGCTTGCGGCGGCAGCAGATGTGGCGCCCGCAGCCGACAGTGGCGCGGCGCTGGCTGGCGCGCTCGGCAGCGCGGCTTGGGCGGACGGGGCGGGCGGGGCGATTTCGGCCGCCGTAGCGGCGGGCGCACTGGCGGCGGCGTGGGCAGCGCTGTCGGCGGCGGCATGGGTTTCGGTGGGTGACGCTGATGCCGAGGTCGAAGCCGAGGTCGAAGCCGGGGCCGCAGCGGCGGTCGCAGCGTCGTTGGCCGTGGCGTGCGGCGCAGCGCTGAGCGAAGCCAGCCCGCCTTGCAGCCCGTCTACGTTGGCACCGCCGGCACCGCCGGCACCGCCCAGGCCCAGCCCTGCGCCCAGCATACTGGCCATCAGCAGCGCGGCGGCAGTGGCCTGGCGCGGCCGGCTGTAGGCGCGTGAACCCAGGATCGCGCCTTTGGGCGATATCAGCACGCGCATGCGGCGGTCACCGTCAACGATGGTGGCGCTGAGCAGGTGCAGGTGCATCAGCGAAGGCATGCCCTTTGATGCCGCCGCCGCTTGTTTGTGGCCATCGATTTCCACCCGGCGACGCCGCGAGTCCGCGGGCAGCAGGGGCTGGGTCTGACCATGGCGCCGGGCCCAGCGGGCGATGGCCGCCGCCGACAAGGGCCAGACGATGCTGCGGCTAAACAAGGGCTGGGCGGGCGCAGCGCCGGCGCGCCGACGCAGCCCGATCATCGCCAGCCAGCGTTGCAGCCGGCCGGGCGGGCGCGCCGCGTCAACTGGCGCCGGGCCGGGCGCAGTGGGCTGCGTCTGGGTTGGCGAGTGGGGTGGTTCAGCGCCTGGCGTGGCTGACGTCAGCGCGCCCTGTGACGCAGCCGACGGCGCGGCGTTGGAGGTCGAGGCCGCTGGGGCGGTGGACGGCGTGGCCGATGTTGCGCTGGCCACCGCGGCCGAAGCTGCAGTGGCTGCTGCAGCCAAAGGTTCGGCCAGGGTGGAATGAAACGGCGGCTCTGACTGTGTGGGCTCGGGCGCCTCGGGCGCCTCGGACAGCTCGATGTCGATGGTCGGCATGTCGATCGCCGCTTCGCCCTCTTCAACGTCCTCGGCCCGCGCGGCAGCCGGGGCCACCGGGGCGGTCGGCTCGGCAGGGATGGCCGGGGGTGGTGGTGGCGGTGAGGGCGCGGCCTCCGCCACGGGCGGTGCAGCCGGGCTCGGCGCATCCAGCGTCAGGCCAAAGGCCGAGACCAAGGTCAAGTCGGCGGGCTCGGTGGGGTCGGGCGGCGATTGCGCGCAGGCGAACGGCAACCGCACTTCGCCGATGCTGTGCACCTGCGAAGCCTTGATCCGGCGCGCGAGCGGATGGCGGTTGTGCCAAGCGAGCACGCGCAACAGCAGCGCCTGATGGCTGGGAGTCGGCATGATGAAGCGCGATTGTTGGCCGCTTGTGCGGCCTTGATCGGGCAATCAAGCCAGGTTTAGCCGGCCAAATGGCGGACAGGCGCCACAGCAGCAGCAGCAGCGGCAGCGGATCAGCGGGCAGCCGGACTGCTGCCAGCGCGACTTGGCCGCACGCCGCCCGGCCTTACATGCCGGCGTAGTTGGGCCCGCCGCCGCCCTCGGGCGTGACCCAGACGATGTTCTGCGTCGGGTCCTTGATGTCGCAGGTCTTGCAGTGCACGCAGTTCTGCGCGTTGATCTGCAAGCGCTGGCTGTGGTCATCGTTCTCGACAAACTCGTAGACGCCGGCCGGGCAGTAACGGGCCTCGGGGCCGCCGTACTTGGCCAGGTTGATGGCCACCGGCACGCTGTCATCCTTCAGCGTCAGGTGCGCCGGCTGGTTTTCTTCGTGGTTGGTGTTACTCACAAACACCGAGCTCAGCCGGTCAAAGGTGATCTGGTTGTCGGGTTTGGGGTACTCGATCTTCGGGCACTCGGCGGCCGGCAACAGGCATTCATGGTCGGCCTTGCCGCCGCGCACGGTCCAGGGCGGCGCCTTGACGCCCAGCTTGGGCAGCAGCCATTGCTCGATGCCGGTCATCAGCGTGCCGACCATCGCGCCCTTCTTGAACCAGGGCTTGAAGTTGCGCGACTGCATCAACTCCTGGTGCAGCCAGCTCTTCTCGAAGGCCTCGGGGAAGGCGGCCAGTTCATCGTGGCTGCGGCCGGCGGCCAGCGCATCGGCGATGGCCTCTGCCGCCAGCATGCCGGTCTTGATGGCGGCGTGGCTGCCCTTGATGCGCGCGGCGTTCATGAAGCCGGCGTCGCAGCCGATCAGCGCGCCGCCCGGGAATACCAGCTTGGGCAAACTCTGCAGACCGCCGTTGTTGATGGCCCGCGCGCCATAGCCAATGCGCTTGCCGCCCTCGATGTGCGGCTGGATGGCGTGGTGCGTCTTCCAGCGCTGCATTTCATCAAACGGGCTCATCCAGGGGTTCTGGTAATCCAGGCCCAGCACATAACCCAGCGTCACCAGGTTGCCGCTCAGGTGGTAGAGAAAGCCGCCGCCGAAGCTGCCATCGGTGATCGGCCAGCCGCTGGTGTGCACCACCAGGCCGGGCTGCGCCTGCTCGGGCGGGATCTCCCACAGCTCTTTGATGCCGATGGCATAGGTGGCCGGGTCGCGGCCTGCGTCAAGCTTGTACTGGGCGATCAACTGCTTGCCCAGATGGCCGCGCGCGCCCTCGGCGAACACGGTGTACTTGCCGGTGAGTTCCATGCCGATCTGGAAGCCATCACCCGGCTCGCCGTCCTTGCCCACGCCCAGGTTGCCGGTGGCCACGCCGCGCACCCGGCCCTGCTCGTCATACAGCACTTCGGCGGCGCTGAAGCCGGGGAAGATCTCGACGCCCAGGCCCTCGGCCTGCTCGGCCAGCCACTTGACCACCGCGCCAAGTTGCACGATGTAGTTGCCGTGGTTGTGGAAGCACTGCGGTATCAGCCACTGCGGGATGCTGGAGGTGCCGTCTTCGCTCAGCGTGAGCAACTGGTCGGCGGTTACCGCTTGGGTCAGCGGCGCGCCCAGGTCATGCCAGTTGGGGATCAGTTCGGTGATGGCTTGCGGATCCATCACCGCGCCCGACAAGGTGTGGGCGCCGGGCTCGGAGCCTTTCTCCAGCACCACCACCGAGATCTCCTGGCCCAACGCGGCAGCGCGCTGCTTGAGCCGGATCGCCGCGGCCAACCCACCGGGGCCGCCACCGACGATCACCACGTCATAGTCCATCGCTTCACGCGGGCCGAACTGGCTGAGAATTTCCTGCGGTGTCATGCGGGTGATCCTGTCAAAAAGGGGCGGTTCTTGGAGTGGGGTCGCGGCGTACCAACGAGCCGCAATTCTAACCAACAGTCTAAAAAATAGAACGATCGTGCTATTTTGATGCGCCACGCTTGCGCCACGCTTGCGCCACGTTTGCGCCACGCTTGCGCCACGTATTTGCCACGTTTGCGCCAAGTTTGCGCCACGTTTGCGCCGGGTCATCGGCTGGCATCACCGGCAGCTGGGTACGCCGGGTCGCATGCTATGGTGAAACGGTGGCCACACGGCGGGTGAGTGCTGGCCTGGCGCTGGGGTGTGCGACGGATGTTGGGCGTCTGTTCGAGCGCTGTTTGACTGCTTGTCCGACCCTTCTGGAAGCGACCCATCATGAGCTACAACATCGATCTCTCCGGCCGCGTGGCCTTTGTCACCGGCGCCTCCAGCGGTTTGGGCGCGCAGTTTGCGCGCACGCTGAGCCGGGCCGGTGCCGGCGTGGTGTTGGCGGCGCGGCGCATAGAGCGCTTGAAGACGCTGCGCGCCGAGATCGAGTCGGAGGGTGGCGATGCGCGTGTGGTGCAGCTCGATGTCACCGACCACGACAGCATCAAGTCGGCGGTGGCCCATGCCGAGACCGAGATGGGCACCATCGACATCCTGGTCAACAACAGCGGCGTCAGCACGACGCAGAAGCTGGTTGACGTGACGCCCGACGACTTCAACTTCGTCTTCGATACCAACACCCGAGGCGCGTTCTTCGTGGCGCAGGAAGTGGCCAAACGCATGATCGCGCGCTCACGCGGCGCGGCGCCAGGCTCCTTTACCGGCGGGCGCATCGTCAACGTGGCCTCGATGGCCGGGCTGAAGGTGTTGAGCCAGATCGGCGTCTACGCCATGAGCAAGGCTGCGGTGATCCACATGACCCGCGCGATGGCGCTGGAGTGGGGCAAGTTTGGCATCAACACCAACGCGCTGTGCCCAGGTTACATCGATACCGAGATCAACCACCACCACTGGCAGACCGAGGCCGGCCAGAAGCTGGTGCAAATGCTGCCGCGCAAGCGTGTGGGCAAGCCGGCCGATCTGGACGCGGCGCTGATGATGCTGTGCGCCAACGAGAGCCATTTCATCAATGGCGCCGTGCTGGCGGCCGATGACGGCTTTGGCGTTTGAGCACGCACGCTCGCCTGCTGCGCCTGCCGCTCTCGGGCCTGCGGTGCTCGCCGTACGGGTGGTCGGCTGCGCGCCTCGGCGCAAGCTCGGCATGCTCGCGACGGCGATCGCACACGCTGCACACGCTGCACACCTTCAACACGTTAAGGATTTGATGATGGCCAGAGCCCTGACGCCGCTGGAAGCCCGAGTGCTGGGTGTGCTGGTCGAAAAGCAGGCCACGGTGCCTGACACCTACCCGCTGTCGCTCAATTCACTGGTGGCCGGCTGCAACCAGAAGACTGCGCGTGACCCGGTGCTTGAGGCCAGCGACGCCAATGTGCTGGCGGCGATCGACGGCCTCAAAAGCATGAGCCTGGTGTTCGAGAGCAGCGGCGGGCGCGTCAGCAAGTTTGAGCACAACGCCGGACGCGGCATCAATGTCGACGCTGCCTCGGTGGCGCTGCTGGCGGTGCTGATGCTGCGCGGACCGCAAACCGTGGCCGAGTTGCGCGCCAACGCCGAACGGCTGCACCACTTTGACGACATCGCCGCGGTGGAGGCGGTGCTGCAAGCGTTGGCCGACCGCTACCCGCCGCGTGCGCTGCTGCTGGCGCGTGCGCCCGGTGCACGCGAGCCGCGCTGGGCCCACCTGCTGTGTGGCGAGGTGCAGCACACCGCAGCGCGTGAGAACTACGGCGCAGCGGGCGCCAGCGATGAAGATGCCATCAGCGTTGGTGAACTGGTGGCGCTGAAAACCGAACTGCGGCGCCAGGGCGATGAACTGGCCGCGTTGAGCGCGCTGGTGCAGCGCATGGCCACCGAGCTGGGCATCGCCACTGCCGCGCCGCAAGACCAAGCTGCGGCCGATTCGAGCGCTGCAGCGCAGGCCTGACACCATGCGCTTCGACCTGCCCGACGACAAGAAACTCGTTCATGAGATGCTGATCCCCATCCGCTGGGGCGACATGGATGCGATGGGCCATGTCAACAACGCTAATTACTTTCGCTACCTTGAGAGCCTGCGCATTGAGTGGTTCCGGCTGATCGGCTGCGGGCCCAATCCCGAGCAGGTGGGCCCGGTGATCATCAACGCCTTCTGCAGCTTCATCCGCCAGCTGGAGTATCCCGGCGACATCCTGGCCCGGCACTACACCGGCGCGGTCGGCCGCAGCAGCTTCGACACCTATGCCACGCTGGAGCGCAGCGACCAGCCCGGCGTGATCCACGCCAGCGGCGGCGCCACCGTGGTCTGGACCGATTTCAAGGCGCAGAAGTCGGTGCCGCTGCCCGAGCGCATGCGCACGCTGCTGGGCTGAACTTCGCAGCAGCAGCCGCGCTGGTGCAGGCATGCCGCCAGCGGCTTCTCAGGTGCGGTGCAAGCTGCCAAGCTGCATCTACCGACTGCGCCGATACTGAGTATTCCGTCCACCCGAGCAGCGATCACCCCCATGAAACTCCACTTCTCGCCCACCTCGCCCTACGTCCGCAAGTGCATGGTCACGGCGCATGAGCTCGGCGTGGCCGAGCGCATCACGCTGCTGCCGAGCAACGCCCATCCGGTGAACCGTGACGCCGCGCTGGTGGCCACCAACCCGCTGGGCAAGGTGCCAACCCTGGTCACCGACGACGGCCTGGTGCTGTACGACAGCCGCGTGATCTGCGAATGGCTGGACAGCACCCACAACGGGCAGTTGTTCCCGCGCGACGGCGCCGCCCGTTGGCAGGCGCTGGTGCTGCAGAGCCTGGCCGACGGCCTGCTGGACGCCGCGTTGTTGGCGCGTTATGAAGAGGCCGTACGCCCCGAAGCGCTGCGCTGGCCCGACTGGCAGGCGGGCCAGATGGACAAGGTTCGCACCGCGCTGCAAGCGCTGGAGCAGGCGCCTGAACAGTTGCAGGGCAAGGTCGACATCGGCACGCTGAGCCTGGCCTGCGCGCTGGGCTACCTGGACCTGCGCTACGACGCCTGGGGCTGGCGCACGCGGTCCCCACGCGTGGCAGAGTGGGCGGCCGGCTTCATGCAACGGCCTTCGCTGCAAGCCAGCTGGTCGGTCTAGCTGGTCGATCTAGCGCCGGGCACCCTGCCGCCATGTCATCAAGATTCGACATCGACCCGACCGGTCAGCCCGCGCCGCCGTGGACCACCAGCGAGTGGCTCAACAGCGCTGTCGACCTGCAGCCCGCCGATCTGCGCGGCAAGGTGGTGGTGCTGCATGCTTTTCAGATGCTGTGCCCGGCCTGCGTGCGCCATGGGCTGCCGCAGGCGCAACGCATCCAGCAGGTGTTTTCGCCGCAAGACGTGGCGGTGATCGGGCTGCACACGGTGTTTGAACACCATGCTGCGATGACGTTGGTGTCCCTGCGCGCTTTTGTGCATGAGTACCGCATCAGCTTCCCGATCGGCGTCGACGCCCATCAGCCCGAGCCGGGAGACCCGATTCCGCTCACGATGCGCGCTTACGGTTTGCAGGGCACGCCCAGCTTGCTGCTGATTGATCGGGCCGGCCGCCTGCGCCGGCACAGCTTCGGCGCCGAAGACGATCTGCTGGTCGGCGCTGCGATCGCCACGCTGGTTGCCGAATCCGACTGAGTTGTTGCCAGCCGCCAGCCACTAGCCGCCAGCCGCCTCAAGCCATTGACACACGCATCGGCACACGCATCGGCACCCGGCGCTGGCCGATGCGGCCCTCGAAGCTGGCACCAAAGCGGCCGGCCAACGCCGTGCCGCAATGCGGGCAGGCGCCTCGGGCATCAAGCGCGTAACGCTGCACCGCATGCCAGTCGCGCTCGATCAACGGTGCCTGGCAGCCGCTGCACAAGGTGCGACCACCCTCGGCATCGTGCACGTTGCCGGTGTAGACATGTTGCAGCCCGGCAGCCAGCGCGATGCGTCGTGCGCGCTGCAACGTGGTCAGCGGCGTGCGCGGCAACTGGTCGAGCTTGTAGTCGGGGTGGAAGGCGGTGAAGTGCAGCGGCACTTCCGGCCCCAACTGCTCGACCAACCATCGGCACATCGCCTCCAACTCGGCCGTGCTGTCGTTCAGGCCGGGGATCAGCAGCGTGGTGATCTCCAGCCAGCAAGCCGTCTCGTGCCGGATGTAGTGCAGCGTGTCGAGCACCGGCGCCAGGTGCGAGGCGGTCTGCTGCTGGTAGAAGGTTTCGGTGAAGGCCTTCAAATCGACATTGGTGGCGTCCATGCTGGCGAAGAACTCGCGCCGCGGCGCAGCATGGATGTAGCCGGCAGTGACTGCCACCGTCTTGATGCCCAGTGCGTGGCAGGCCTGCGCGGTGTCGATGGCGTATTCGGCAAAGATCACCGGGTCGTTGTAGGTGAAGGCCACGCTGGCGGCACCGGCCGCGCGGGCGGCTTCGGCGATGCGTTGCGGCGAGGCCTGGTCTTGTAGCGTATCGAGCGCGCGGCTCTTGGAGATGTCCCAGTTCTGGCAGAACTTGCAGGCCAGGTTGCAGCCTGCGGTGCCAAACGACAGCACAGCCGAGCCGGGGTGGAAGTGGTTGAGCGGTTTCTTCTCGATCGGGTCGATGGCAAAGCCCGAGCTGCGGCCATAGGTGTCGAGCAGCATCGTGTCGGCCAGCTCGCCGCTGCCGCGCTGGCGCACAAAGCACAGGCCGCGCTGGCCCACGTGCAGCTTGCAGTCGCGCGGGCACAGGTCGCATTGCAGCCGGCCGTCGTCGAGCTTGTGCCACCAGCGGGCGGGGTAGGGCGTGCCGGCTGGGGCTGCGGCGGCGGTCAGCGTGTCGGCAGGCGGGTCAGTGCGCGTGTTCATGGTCAGTGCGCGTGTTCATGTGGTGTCTCCTCGAAGGCGGTTGCCTGGTAGCGCCACAACTGGATGTCGGAGGCCCAAAAATCGAGCGGCAGCCCCGCCTTTTGTAGCAGCGCCTGCATGAAGCCGCGCGGCTGCAGCAGTTGCGCCCAAACCTGCGGCAAGAAGGTGGCGCGCCGGCCGCGCCATTCGAGCAGCACGCCGTCGATGCCCGGCCGCAGGCCGGCGGCGGCCGCCTCCAGCGTGGCCGTGGCGGGCAGCAATTCAAGTGGGCCGAGCAGCGAGACCTCGATCTGCAGGCCCGGCCATTCGGCGGCTGTCAGCGGCGCGAAGCGCGGATCACGCAAGGCCGCGGCGCGGGCGTTGTGGCGCACGTCCTCGCCCAGCGCGCGGCAGGCCTCCAACTGGCCGATGCAGCCGCGCAGCGCGCCTTGCGCGTCGTGCAGCGTGACGAAGCTGGCGCCGGGTGCTTGCAGCCGGGCATGCGCCGGCGGGGCCGGCGCGGCCAGGCCCAGCGCGCCGGCGATCTCGGCGCGCGCGGTGGCCAGCAACACGGGGCCGAGCGTGTCATCGGCTGCTGCGTTGCCGTTCTCGCCGCCGCTCTGAACGCTGCTCTTGCTGCTGCTCTTGCTGCTGCTCTTGCCGCTGCTCTTGCCGCTGGTCTTGCCGCTGCGCTCGCCGCCGCCGGCACTGGCTTGGGCCGGCGCGGCCTCAAAGGCGATCGCGCCATAGCCCACCACGCGCTGGCGGTCGCCCGCCGTGTCGCCCGAATTGCACAGCCCCAGCAGCCGCGGCCGCAGGCCATGGCGGCGCGCGGTGATCAGTGCACCGTTCAACGGCATCGCGCCGCAGGCCTCGTCGCCGTGCAGATCGTTGGCAAAACCGAGGATGCGCCGTACCGTGGCCTGGTCACGCGCTCTGGCTTGCTGGTAGCTCAGAAAGTGAGACAAGTCAGAGCTGATGACCACCAGCGTCTCGTCGCCGCCCCACAGCCGCTCAAGCACCTCGTCCACCTGCTGCGGCGTGGCATCGCCCACCGCCAGCGGCACCAGGCTGAAATCGCTGCCCAGCACGGTCTGCAGGAACGGCAGCTGCACCTCCAGCGAGTGCTCCAGCGCATGCGGCCGGTCGCTGCGCAGCAGCTGCGGCAGATCGTCGATGAGTGCCAGCGCGGCCTGGTCCACCGCGATGCGGCCCAGCGGCGTCTCGAAGGCCTCGGCCAGTGGCGCCGCCAGGCCACGCACCGCCACGCGGTGCACCGGCCCCAGCAGCACGACGCGGCTGATTTGATCGGCCAGTGGCGCCAGCAAGGCATAGGCGCTGGCCGCCACATCGCCCGAGTAGATGTAGCCGGCATGCGGCACCAGCAGCAGCTTGGGGTGGCCGGGCGTGGCATCGCCGCTGCGGACCGCCACCGCGCCCGCCGAAGTTTCAGCCGCCACTGCGCCCGCCGCTGCGCCAGCCATCGCTCTGGCCAGGTGGCCAGCCAGCGCTGCGCGCAACGCCTGCGGTTCTTCGGGGTAAAAACTGCCCGCCACTGCGGCGCATCGAACCTGACTCATGGTTAAACCCTCCTGCAAGCCTGGAGTGTGGGCGCCAGGGCGCAAAGGTCAAGGGCTGGTGCTTTGCTGGGCAGCGGACGAGTCTTGCCCGGCCGCCAAGGGGCTTGGCTCTCGCGCGGTGCGCGCCACGCTGAGCTTGAGTTCCGGCATGCCGAAGATGCGGCTCATGGTCTGAACCGTGCCGTCGCTGCGCTCTTGCTCGATGTCTTGCATCGTCCGGTAGGCCACCCCGGACAGCTTGGCCATCTCGGCAGTGGTCAAGCGCATGGTCTTCTTGAGATGACGAACCGCTTGCGCCAGTGACCTCTCCGGGTGGCGGCACGCGTCAAAAGAATCTTCGGCCACCCGCCCTGGATACCCGACGACCCGGCAACGAAAAGGCCTTGCGAGGCCAGGTACGCCGAGAAGTTGTCGCCCCGCTGTGCGACCTCGTCGTCAGTGAATCCACGCAGTGGCCCAGCGTTGGCTGTGAGCCAATTGGTGGCCTCTTGGACCCGCAGGTTGCCAATCGGGTTGCCAGCCCCGACCAACAGCAACTTCCAGTCTGCGTCGACGCCAGCCGTCGCAGACCGCCCGATGCGTCGGAGCAGTTGCTGCCGACCGAAGCCCTGAGGCGGCATGTCGATCAGGAAGTCCGGCCAGTGCGCCTGCTCCAACGGCTCCAAGCTGACCGGCCAGCAAGCGCAAGCTGCATGTGCGCTGCCCGCCGGCCCCGCTCGGCTGGCCTTGCCTCTCAACCTCTCAGGCCGCCCGGGCCGCCCCGGCGCGTCGCCCGCTGGCGACGAGCGCGCCCAGGCTCAGCGCCACCAATGCCAGGCTGCCGGGCTCGGGAACGAGAGCGATGTTGTCGATCGAGAAGCCCGACGTGGCACTGAACGAGACCGAGGTCAGCGATTTCCACGAGTTGTCGAACATGGCGCTTGCCTGCGGGCCCAGGCCCAGCGTCCGCGTTGCCACCTGCATGCCGTTGATGAGACCAATGACGCTCAGGTCGCCGGCCGGCTGCCCGAAGATCGGGTCGAAGGCGTAGTCCAGGCTGCGCAGGGAGAA